>JBBQNU010000069.1:0-15009 GCA_038330285.1 Hyphomicrobiales bacterium
CACGCTTTTCACGCCCTTGGAAAGCAAATGTTGGCTTGCATCAAGCGCCGCTACACGGGCCAGTGCCGCCTCCACATCTTTCTCAGGCAACAGAACGGTGACGCCGTTGTCGAGATAAAGATTCCACCGGCGCTGTCCAACCCGGGCAGCACCACGAATTTTCGATGATAGGTCAGGAGAAACTTCCAGTTGGTTAACAAGTCCTGCGACCTCAAACTGCGCGCCCTCGCCCGTCACCAGGGGAAGTGCTGGCAATTTGCCGGGCGTCACATTGCTCATCGCCGAACCTGAACGGTCAATCACATAGTAATCGCCGGCCCGCTGCCACACCGCGAAGGGAACCCGTTCCTCCACGGAAATTTCAAGCTGGTTGGGAAATGAGCGTTGCACCGTGGCTGTGGCCACCCAATCCAGGTTTTCCAGAAGCGCCTTGGCATTTTTCGCATCAAAGCCAATCAGGCTTCCACCAGGTTTTACCCCCAAAGCCATGAGTACCATTTCAGGTTCCTGGTGAACCAGTCCGGTGATCCGGATATCATCTGCAGCCCAGCCGATGAGGCTCGACAACTTCCCGGGAACTTTCATCCATGGGCTGCCTTCATAGCTGAGATAACCACCCAGAATAATGCTGTGCAGAATGGTCAAGCCAAGAAACAACACAGCGCTTGCCCGCGCCGCAACGCGAACCCGCTTGCTCTGGCCAAGGTCCATCAAGCCTGCACGCGGTGCCCGTGCATAGGCCCGTGTCATCGGTTGATCGATGCGTCGTTGACCATCCATGTCACCAACTCCTCATAAGAATGTCCGGAATGGGCCGCGAGCTCCGGAACCAAAGAGGTTCCCGTCATACCCGGCTGCGTGTTGATTTCCAAAAGGATCAGTTCGCCCGCGGGCCCGTGCGTATCATCATAGCGAAAGTCCGCGCGGCTGACGCCGCGGCAGCCCAGGGCCCGATGCGCCTGCAGCGAATATTGCTGGCATTTCCTGTAAACGTCTTTTGGAATGTCAGCCGGCAAAATATGCTGTGAGCCGCCGGGGGAGTATTTTGCGCGGTAATCGTAAAAGCCGACCTTCGAAATAATATCGATCACTCCAAGAGCTACATTCCCCATCACGGCGCAAGAGAGCTCTCGTCCCGGAATATATCTTTCAGCCATGACGTGTGTGCCGAACAGTTCTCGCTCTGCGAGGATCATCGCGGCTGGCCCGTTGGATTGTTCGGTGACGATATGGACCCCGACGCTTGAACCTTCGCTGACAGGTTTCAACACGTAAGGCAGCGCCATTGGATGCTGGGAGGCAGCCACTTCGATTTCAACCAGCAGGCTTTCGGCAACCGGAACGCCCGCCTCGTGAAACAGGTGTTTTGACTTCTCTTTGTGCATGGCCAGAGACGAAGCCAGGACGCCCGAATGCGTATAAGGAATTTGCAGCGTTTCCAAGAGCGCCGCAGCACAGCCGTCCTCGCCCCATTTTCCATGGAGCGCATTGAACGCCACATCGGGCCGCAAATCCTGCAGAACTGAAAAAATCGTTTCGCGCTGCACGTCAATCGGCGTAACATTGAACCCGGCCCGGCGCAGGGCGTCAGCACAACTATTGCCCGTCGAGAGGCTCACTTCACGTTCAGCCGACCAGCCGCCCATCAGGACAGCAACATTGGTATCCTTGGGATTGCGCTTCGTCATGCCACACCTGCCGGAATGCCGATGCGCTTGATTTCCCAATCAAGCTCAATGCCGGAACTTGCTTTCACCCGGGCGCGGATTGTTTCGCCAAGCTCTTCAATCTGCGCGGCCGTGGCGCCACCTTCGTTAATGAGGAAGTTGCAGTGAAGCTCCGAGACCTTGGCGGGGCCAATGGCAAAGCCGCGCAGTCCCGCCTTGTCGATCAATTGCCATGATTTGTTGCCCGGCGGATTCTTGAAGGTTGAGCCACCGGTGCGGCTCTTGATTGGCTGGGTTGCTTCGCGGCTGTCGGTAATCTTGTTCATGGCGGCTAAAATTTCATCCTGCTGTCCTGCACGGCCCTGCAACAGGGCTTCGGTAAAAATCAAGTCCTCCGCCGCACCGCAGTGCCGGTAGGAATACTTCATGTCCGCATTTGACAGCACGTGTATGTTCCCTGCCCGGTCCACCGCGCGCGCCTCAATGAGAACGTCTTTTGTTTCACCGCTATAGGCCCCGCCGTTCATCCGCAACGCGCCGCCTATGGTGCCGGGGATACCTCTCAGAAAGGTTAACCCGTCAATGCTGTTGTCATAGGCAAAGCGCGCCGCGCGCACATCCGGCACGGCAGTGCCTACGCGCAGGCGATGGCCCGGTTCAACCTTGATGTCGGAAAATCCGCGGCCCAGGCGAATGACAACGCCCGGAACCCCGCCGTCACGTACCAGCAGATTTGAACCGACGCCGATGACATAAACCGGAACGTCCTTAGCCACGCCGCGCAGGAAGTCCGCAAGGTCGGCCTCATCCTGCGGCGTAAACAAAACTTCCGCCGGGCCGCCAACGCGAAACCAGGTCAGGTCCGCAAGCGGCGCATTGGCTTCCAGCCGCCCGCGCACGGCAGGCAGGTTTTTGACCAACGCCTCCCCATCCAGTTTTGGCATTACGCGGATCCCTTGCCGTCAAGTGACGCCAATTGGCCGGGCAGCGCATAGGCCCACTGGCTGATCGTGCCGGCGCCGAGGCAAACCACAATGTCTCCAGATGCCGCTTGCCCACGCACCAAGGGGGCCAACTCATCGGGCTGGTCGATGGTGTAAACCGAACGATGGCCGCGGCCATGCAGGCCTTCGGCCAAATGTGTATGCGTTGCGCCCTCGATAGGAGTTTCACCAGCGGCATAGACAGGCGCCAGGATAACCGAATCCGCATCGTTAAAACACGAGCAGAACTCGTTGAAGAGACTCGACAATCGCGTGAAGCGGTGGGGCTGCATGACGGCAATGACTTTTCCTTTCGTCACTTTCCGTGCCGCGCCAAGAACCGCAGCGATTTCAACCGGGTGATGGCCATAGTCATCAAACACCGTAACGCCATTGTGCGCGCCAGTGCGGGTGAAGCGCCGCTTGACCCCGGCAAAGCTCTTCAGGCCGTTGCGGATATTGTCGTCACTCAGGCCAAGTTCATGGGCCACGGCCACAGCGGCGGTCGAATTCAGGGCGTTGTGGTCCCCGGGCATTTGCAGTTCCAGCCCGGTGATATCCTGCGTTGCCCCAGTGAGCCTGTCGGTAATCCGCACGGCGAATTTCGTCACCCCGTTTTCATAGGCAAGATCGACCAGGCGGAAATCCGCCTGCGGGCTGAAACCATAGGTCACCACGCGGCGGTCATTCACCCGTCCGATCAGTTCCTGAACCATTGGATGATCCATGCACATGACAGCAAAGCCGTAGAAGGGAATGTTTTCGACGAAGGCCAGATAGGCTTCCTTGGCTTTTTCAAAAGTGCCGTAATGATCAAGATGTTCCGGGTCAATATTGGTGACAATCACCACATCCGCCGGAAGTTTTACAAAGGTGCCATCGGACTCGTCCGATTCAACCACCATCCAGTCGCCCTTGCCGAGCCGCGCATTGGTGCCATAGGCGTTGATGATGCCGCCATTGATCACCGTGGGATCAAACCCGCCCGCATCGAGCAGTGCCGCAACAATGGACGTGGTCGTGGTCTTGCCGTGGGTGCCGCCAACCGCCACACAGGATTTGAAGCGCATCAGTTCCGCCAGCATCTCGGCCCGCCGCACGATGGGCAAATAGCGGGCCCGCGCTTCGACAAGCTCCGGATTGTCCGGCTTCACCGCCGACGACACCACGACGACTTGTGCCGTGCCGATATTGGCCGCCTGGTGGCCGATGAAAACCTCAATGCCGTTCTTGCGCAGCCGGGCCACATTGTAATTGTCGCTGAGGTCCGAGCCTTGCACCTTGTAGCCGAGGGTTGCCATCACTTCGGCAATCCCGCTCATGCCAATGCCCCCGATGCCGATAAAATGAATGGGGCCTACGTCACGCGGCAGTTTCATGTCGACTTCTTCTCCAGTTTCACCTTTGCGGAGTTAGCCGCAAGCCGTGCCGTCAAATCTGCCAGCCGCTGGGCAGCATCTGGTCTTCCGTGGTCAAGGGCAGCCTTCGCGGCCGCCCGCAATTCTCCCTCCTCATAGCGCAATCGCGTCAAAAATGCGGCAAACTCGCCTGGAACCAGGTCCGCCTGCGGCTTGATCCAGCCGGCCCCCGCCTGCGCAAAGCTTTCGGCGTTGCGAAACTGGTCATTATCAAGGGCGTGGGGCAATGGCACCATGATGGCGGGCCTGCCGATAACCCCAAGCTCAGCGATGGTCGAGGCTCCGGACCGGCAGATCACCAGATGGGCGTTTGCAATCCGCAAGGGCATGTCCATGAAGAAGGAGCGCAAATCAAACTTGAAATTGAGGGGTTCATAGGCGGCCTTGACCGCCTCCATGTCTTCCGGGCGGCATTGCTGGGTAAGCCGCAAATTCTTGAGAACGGCGCGCGGCAGTTCCGCCATGACCTTGGGCATGAACTCGGCAAAGAAGCGTGCCCCCTGGCTGCCGCCAAACACCAGCAGGTTGAAGGGCTGGTCAGCACCCGTGGCAGGATAAGGCGAGGCCCGCTCCGCCATCACCAGGGCACGCACCGGATTTCCGGTCACCACCAGCTTTGCCTTTGCTTGCTCCGGAAGCTTCGCCAGTTTTGGGAACGAGGACGCAACCGCATCGACAAAACGCGAGAGGAAGCGATTGGCCCGCCCCATCACCGCGTTCTGGTCATGCACGCAAGTCGCAATGCCAAGCTGCGAGGCGGCGATGATCGGCGGAAACGAGGGATAGCCGCCAAAGCCCACAACCACCTCGGGCTGCAATTTTCTCAAAATGGCCTTTGCTTGCTGCACGCCGCGAAACAGCCGGAGCAGGCGCCCCGGCAGCAGCCATGGCTTGGAGAGTGAAATTGTCGTTGAGGGAACGATGTGGGTTTCAATAGCCGGAAAGGCCTTGCCGTAATCGGCCACCCGCTCATCGGTGATCAGGTGGATGAGAAAGCCGCGCGCCACAAGTTCTTCCGCCAGCGCCTGGGCCGGAAACAAATGCCCGCCCGTTCCGCCCGCCGCAAGAACCACAACACCGCGCCTAATTTCCACCAAACACCTCACTCATCGCCTCAGACTCATGCTGCCACGGCTGGTTGATGCCAGGAAAAATGCGGCTGCCGGCGGCTGAAGGCCAGAACCATGCCCATGGCAAAGGCCACGCCGATGAGCGACGATCCGCCATAGGAAATGAGTGGCAGCGTCATGCCTTTCGCCGGAAGCAGGGACACATTCACCCCCATGTTGATGACCGCCTGCAAGCCAAAGACGATGCCCAGGCCGCTCAGGGCAAGGGCCGGGAAGGGATCAGTCTCAATCTTCGCCCGCTGCAGGATGCGCATGACCACAAAGGCAAACAGCAGCATCAGGCCGATGCAGGCAATCAGGCCGAATTCCTCGCCCACAACCGCAAAGGTGAAATCCGTATGTGCGTCAGGGAGAATTTGCTTGGCTTGGCCGCCACCGGGGCCGGTGCCCAGCAAGCCGCCATTGTGAAAGGCGGCGGTGGCCGTATCGACCTGGAAGGTATCGCCTTTGTCAGGATTCAAAAACCGGTCAATGCGCGAGGTCACATGCGGAACCAAGGCGTAAGCCGCCATCACGCCGGAAGCGCAAAGCCCGGCAAGGCCAAGAACCAGAATCCATGGAATGCCATAGATGAGCAGCATGGTGCCGAAGGTCAGCACCACAAGCGCCGTCTGGCCGAAGTCCGGCTGCAAAATGAGCAGGCCCACAAAAATTGCAAAGATCACATAGGCGATGACATGCCCCGGCATGTCCGGCCGCTTGGTATGCTCCGCCAGAAACCACGCGGCTATCACCACAAAACTTGGCTTGGCCAATTCCGAGGGTTGCAATCCAATGGGTCCAAAATTGATCCAGCGATGGGCCCCCTTGATTTCAGGCCCCCAGAAAAGGGCTGCAACCATCAGGGCAAAGGAAAGGCCGAGCATCAGAAACGCCGCGCGCCGCGCTTGCCGGGGCTCCAGCAGTGAAACCGAAATCAGCAGGACCGCCGCAGGCAAAAGAAAGGCCAACTGGAATTTGAAGAAATGAAACGTGCTGAGGCCGATGCGCTCCGCCACCGGCGGGCTAGCGGCCATGCTGATCAGCACGCCAATGGCCATCAGGAGCAGCACAGCCGACAGGAGCGGCCTGTCAACCGTGAACCACCAGCGCGCAAAGACTCCACGGTCACTTCGCGATACGAGCATCAGGAGTCTCCCTTTATGGTCATGACAATGCCGGGCAATTCGGAAACATGTTTCACGAAGGCATCGCCGCGGATTTCAAAATTGCGGTAGTGGTCAAACGAAGCGCAGGCCGGTGACAGCAAAAC
Organism: Hyphomicrobiales bacterium; assembly: GCA_038330285.1. Classification (GTDB taxonomy): domain Bacteria; phylum Pseudomonadota; class Alphaproteobacteria; order Rhizobiales; family Aestuariivirgaceae; genus Aestuariivirga. The sequence goes on from JBBQNU010000069.1 coordinate 6,451, forward strand.
CACAGCATCCGCCAGTCCGGAATTCACCGCATCGCGCGCCGCGGCAACAACCGCCTTGTCGAGCGTGCCGCATACTTCGAAGGGCGCCTTGCCGGCTAGCGTCTGCGAAAATTCATCCGCCGCCTCGCCAATCAGATAGGCTTTCTCGATGCGCGGGAAAAACGGCGTGAGTGAGGTGATGCCGCCCGCCTTGGCAATGCCGCCGCCAATCCAGAAGATATTCTCAAAAGACGCCAACGCCTTTGCCGCCGCATCGGCATTGGTGGCTTTCGAGTCATTGATGAAGGGCACATAGCCGAGCAGGCCAATTTCCTGCATGCGATGCGCAAGGCCCGGAAAACTCGCCATGGCGCTTCTGATCTCGGCCACGCTCAAGCCAAAGGCCCGCGCCGCGCCATAAGCCATGCAGGCATTCTGCCAGTTATGCGCACCCTTGAGGGCGGGCATGGGGCGGAGATCAATGCGCGCCACTTCGCTGCCATTCTGCCACTCGCGGAGAATGCCGCCCGCCGCCGAAATGCCATCCTCCATTTCATGGACAACGGAAACGGCCCGCACCTTCGACCCGTTCTTGATGCCCATGGCAATGTCGGCGCACCATTCGTCATCAACGCCAATCACCGCCGTATCGCTATCAGTTTGCTGCGCGAACATCCGTGCCTTGATCGCCGCGTAGTTCTCCATGCTGCCGTGGCGGTCCAGATGGTCCGGCGTGAGATTGATGAGAATGCCCACATCCGGTTTAAGCCCGGGCATCAGGTCAATCTGGAAGGACGAAAGCTCAAGGACATAGATGCGGTCCTTCACCGGTGGCCGCATAAGAAACACGGCAGTACCGATATTTCCGCCCACATCAACATCGCGGCCCAGGGCCTGAAAGATATGGCCGATCAGGGCCGTGGTGGTGGACTTGCCATTAGTTCCGGTTATGGCAACGGTCCGCGCCCCCGTGCCCGCCACTTCCCGCTGGAACACTTCCGTGTCGCCAATGATTTCAATGCCGGCGGCTTTGGCCTTCACCACCGTCCAGTGCGGTTCTGGATGGGTCAGAGGCACGCCGGGACTTAAGATCAAACTATCAAGCGTGGTGAAATCAACGTCATGCAAATCCGAAACGGAAAGATTTGCCTCCTTCGCCGCCGTTACCGCCGCTTCCGAGTCGTCCCAGGCAAAAAATTCGGCCCCGCCAAGCCGCAGGGCTTCGGCGCAAGCCAGGCCCGAGCGCGCCAGGCCGAAGAGCGCTACTTTCTTGTTTTTGAATGAGTGGGCGGGAAACACAAATGCCTACCTGAGCTTGAGAGTCGAAAGGCCGATGAGGGCCAGCACAAAGGCAATGATCCAGAAGCGGATGACGATGGTCGGTTCCTTCCAGCCCTTCTGCTCGAAATGATGATGCAGCGGTGCCATGGCAAACACCCGCTTGCCCGTCATCTTGAAGGAAGCCACCTGGACGATGACCGAAGCGGTTTCCAGCACAAAGAGGCCGCCGATAATGGCCAGCACGATTTCATGTTTCACCGCAACGGCGATGGCACCGAGCGCGCCGCCAAGCGCCAGCGAGCCGGTGTCGCCCATGAAGATCATGGCGGGCGGCGCATTGAACCACAGGAAGCCAAGGCCCGCCCCCACCAGCGCCCCGCAAATCACCGCCAACTCGCCGGTGCCCTTCACATAATGCACCTGCAGATATTCCGCGAATACGGCGTTACCCACGAGATAAACGATTAATCCGTAACTGGCCGCCGCAATCATGACAGGCACGATGGCAAGGCCGTCCAACCCGTCGGTAATGTTCACCGCGTTGCCGGCGCCCACGATGACAAACACGCCCACCAGAATGAAGAAACTGCCAAAGGGAATGAGCACATCCTTGAAGAACGGCACCGCAAGCGAACTCGACAGCGGCTTGTCGCCAATCCACATGAAACAGGCAACCGCCACGCCCGCGATCAGGAATTCAGCCAGCAGCCGCGCCTTGCCGGAAAAACCCTTGGTGGTTGAACGCGTCACTTTAAGGAAATCATCATAGAAGCCGATGGCGCCAAACCCGAGAGTGACGAAAATCACCGCCCAGACATAGAGATTGCTGAGATCGGCCCATAGGATGGTGGACACGAAGGTGCCTGAGAGGATCATGAGGCCGCCCATGGTCGGCGTACCCTGTTTCTCAACGATATGGCGCTGCGGGCCATCGCTGCGGATGGGCTGTCCCCGTCCCTGCTTCACCTTGAGCAGCGCAATGATCCGCGGCCCGAACACAAAAATGAAGAACAGCGCTGTCAGGATTGCTCCGCCGGTCCGCGTCGTGAGATAACGGAACACGTTGAAGGCCGAAAATTCATCTGTGAGGCTGGTGAGAAGGTAGTAAAGCATCAGCTAGAGATTCCTGTTGATCGGCGCAAAGCGCTCTTTTATGGCGTCCACCAGCGGTCCCATGCGGCTGCCAAGCGACCCCTTGATCATGACGACGTCTCCAGCATGAAGCCCTTTCAAAAGACTATCCTTCAATTCCGCAGAAGTTTTGGCAGAAGCGCCACGGCGGTCCTCTGGCGTTTTCTCCCAGAGATGGGTCATCAGGGGACCAGCGGCATATACGACATCCACCTTGTTGGCGTCCACCGCCTTGAAAAGCTCGGCGTGAAGGGCTTCTCCATCCTTTCCGAGTTCCAGCATGTCGCCCAGAACCGCAATGCGCCGCCCGCCCTTGCCGGTTTTGGCCCGGCCCAACAGGGCCAAGGCAGCAGCCATGGAAACCGGGTTGGCGTTGTAACTCTCATCGATCAGCAGCAATTCACCGGATTCAATGCGCAAGTGGTGATGAACCCCCCTGCCCTTTGCCGCCTCGGCAATAGCCAGAGCCAGCGCCGCGCGGGCCAGATCGGCACCCATCACTTTCACCGCGGCCAGCACCGCAATGCTATTGAGCACCATATGCTCGCCTGGCAGGCCAAGCTTATAAATGAGCTTCTCGCCCATCACGTCCGCCGTCACGCAACTGCATGTCGCATGCAGCACCACGCGTTCCGACCGCACGTCTGCTTTTTCATGGGCGCCAAAGCTGATGACGTTCTGAATGCCGGCGTTGCGCGCCGCCGCAGCCAGCCGTTCAAAGAAAGGATTGTCGCGGTTGAGCACCGCATGGCCGCCCGCCTCCACGCCCGTGAATATTTCCGCCTTGGCGTCGGCGATTTCCTCAACTGAATTGAAGTTGCCGACATGCACGGGAGCCACGTTGGTGATGATGGCGACATGCGGCCGCACCATGCCGACCAGCGGCGTGATTTCGCCCGCATGGTTCATGCCGATTTCAAACACGCCATAGGACGTGTTGCGTGGCATGCGCGCAAGGGTCAGCGGCACGCCCCAATGATTGTTGAACGACGCGACTGAAGAATGCGTGAGCCCGGAAGCCGCCAGCCCCACGCGCAGCATCTCCTTTGTGCTGGTCTTGCCAACACTGCCGGTGACGCCCACGATCTGCGCCTGGGAACGGGCCCGTGAGGCACGGCCGATTTTTTCCAGGCCTTCAAGCGGGTCATTGTCAACAACCAGCAACGGCCCCGCGGCCTTCATCTCATCTGTGACACGAGAAACAATCGCAAGGCCCGCGCCCGCCAGGAGAGCCTTGGCTGCAAAATCATGGGCATCATGAGTCTCGCCCTTGATCGCCACGAAGATGTCGCCGGGAGCAATCGTCCGTGTATCAATGGAAACACCGTTCAGTGGCTTGCTGACGGTGCCAATCAATTTTCCGCCACTCGCGGTAACCAATTCATCCGCAGTCCAAAGTGCTGGCTCAGCCATGATAGACCTCCCCGGCGATGGCGGCGCGAACCGCATCGTGGTCACTGAACGGAATGACAGTGGTTCTAACTGTCTGGCCTTCTTCATGGCCCTTGCCCGCAACCAGCAGAACGTCTCCGGTCGTCAAGCCATCAACGCCAACCCTGATTGCCTTGCCCCGGTCGCCAATCTCCTGGGCTCCCGGACAGGCGGCAAGTATTTCCGCGCGGATCGTCTTTGGGTCTTCACTGCGCGGATTATCATCGGTGACGATAATCCTGTCCGCATGCTTTGCCGCAAGCGCTCCCATCTGCGGCCGCTTGCCCTTGTCGCGATCACCACCGCAGCCAAAAACCACAACCAGTTTTCCATCCGTGTAAGGACGAAGAGCCGTCATGGCATTCTCAAGCGCATCGGGCGTATGGGCGTAGTCCACGAAGATTGAAGCCCCGGATTTGCTCTTGCCAACAAGTTCCAGCCGGCCCTTTGCGCCCTGCAGGGACTCGAGCGCATGCATGACGAGCGTTTCCTCGCCGCCCGTGGCAAGCACAAGGCCTGCCGCAACCAGTGCATTCGAAGTCTGGAAATCACCAACCAGCGGCAGATAGACCGAATGGGTTTTCTGCGCTGCTTGCAGTTTCAACTGCTGGCCCAATCCATCCCGCTGCGTACTGAACAATTTGAGTTCCGCGCCCAGCTTGCCAACCGAGAAAATCTTCAAACCGCGCGCCTTGCAACGCGCGGTGACCTCCGCGCTGAAAGCCGTGTCGGCGTTGATCACGGCCGGTGCGCCGGCGGGCAGCAGTTCTTCGAACAGCCGCATTTTCGCATCAAAGTAGTCTTTCAGCGTGGCGTGGTAATCCAGATGATCGCGCGTCAGGTTGGTAAATCCCGCCGCCGCAAAGCGGATGCCGTCCAGCCGGTATTGCGCCAGGCCATGGCTCGAGGCCTCAAGCGCCAGATGCCCCACATGGTCTTCAGCCAGCGTTGCAAGCAGGCGCTGCAGTTGCACCGGATCGGGTGTCGTATGGGCGAGATATTCCGTGCCCGATGGCCCGACCACACCAATGGTGCCGAGGCTCGCCGCGCGAAACCCCATGGAGAGCCAGATCTGGCGCACGAATGCGGCAACCGAGGTTTTCCCGTTAGTCCCCGTCACCGCCACCGTGAGATCCGGCTGCTTGCCGAAAAACCGCGCCGCCATGCGGGCAAATAGCTGGCGCGGATTGGCCGTCTCAATCACCAGTCCCGCGCCGCTATAAGACCCCTCATTGGCGATGACAACGCTGGCCCCGCGGGCGAAGGCCTGGCCAATATATTTTGCCCCGTCGACTTTCGTTCCGGCCAGTGCTGCAAAGGCAAATCCCGGCTCAACCTCGCGGCTGTCCGCCGTCAATCCGGCAACCAGCAGTGAACCCGCGGCTTCCGGTAAAGCCGCGTCGGTTCCCACCAGTTTTGCCAGCATGGCGCTCATTTCGTCTCAACCGTCCTTCTTTGCGGTTTTGGCAAGCTTTGCCAGCTTCTCGACATCTTCCGGCGTAAACACCGGCCGGACGCCGAGGAGCGGCGCGATCCGCTCAATGATCTTGCCAGCCGTCGGCACCGCATTCCAGCCCGCCGTGGCGAAACCAAAGGTTTCTGGGGTGGCTTTCGGCTCGTCCAGCATGACGATAATGGCATATTTGGGATTATCCATCGGGAAGGCCCCGATAAAAGAGTTGAGCAGTTTGTCGGGCACATAGCGTCCGCCGACAACCTTTTCGGCCGTGCCGGTCTTGCCCCCCACCCGGTAGCCGATGACATCTGCCTTGGAGGCGGTTCCCTCGCTCACATTGAGCCGGAAAAGATAGCGCATTTTCTCGCTGGTTTCCGGCTTCACGATGCGCTTGGCCAGCACCTCCGCTTCCGCCACATCGCGCTTCAGGAACGTGGGCGCGGTCATCACGCCATTGTTAAGTATTCCACCAATCACCGAAATTCCTTGCAAGGGCTGTACGGCAAAACCATGGCCAAAAGCGGCGGTGGCCGTGGCCAGCTTGCTCCAGTGCTTGGGCAAAAGCGGCTTGGCGCTTTCCGGAACTTCCGTGGTCAGCCGGTCGAAAAAGCCGACGCGGCGGAGGAATTCCTGGTGCCCCTCGATCCCCACGTCGAGCGCCATGCGGGCCGTGCCGATGTTGGAGGAATTGATGAAGATTTCCGGCACCGTCAACACCCGCCGCTGGGCGTGGTAATCGCTGATGCTGGCATTGCCGATGACCAGCGGAAACCGCGCGTCATATTTGCCCTTGAGGTCGGTCACGCCATAGTCAAAGGCCATGGCGAAGGTCACGGCCTTGATGACCGAGCCAAGCTCGAAAACCCCGCTGGTCATCATGTTGGCCTGTTGCTTGCTGAAATTCTTGTCTTCCTGGTTGGGGTTGAAATCAGGCAGGGAGACAAGGGCAATGATCTCGCCCGTGGTGATGTTGATAACGATGCCACCTGCGGCAATCGCCTTGAACTTGGTGACAGCCTTTTCCAGTTCATCGGTCAGCGCGTGCTGCACTCGCGTGTCGGCGGAAATCTGCGCGGGGCTTGCCGTCTCGCCGGAGCCTTCGGCAAGGGACGCCGTATAAAGCGCGCCCTGGTCATCCAGATATTTTTCAATACCGGCAATACCCTTGCTGTCGAGATCGACATAGCCCACCGTATGGGCCGCAAGCCGCCCAAGCGGATAAACCCGGCGGCGCTCGTTCACAAAACCAACTCCGGGAATGCCAAGATTATAGACGGCGTCACGCTCTTCCGGCGCCACCTGCCGCTTGAGCCAGGCAAACGCCCGCCCCGGCTGCGTGAGCTTGGCATGCAGCGCTTTCGCATCAAGATCGGGAACTGTTGCCGTCAGGCTTTCAATTGCTTCCTCGACATCGATGATTTTCCGCGGGTCCGCGTAGAGCGATGCAACCGCGATATCCGTGGCAATCACCACGCCATTGCGGTCAACGATATCGGGTCGTGGCATGCGTGGCTGGTGTTCCGCCAGCACATCATTCTCAGCGCCCATGCCCTTGTAAATGGTGAGGTTTGCCAGTTGCAGCGATATTGCGAGAAAGGCAACTGAAAAACCGATGGCCACAAGGCGAATGCGGTTTTGGCCCGCCAGTTTTGCCGGGCCAGCAAATCTGTCATCGGGTTCGTGTGTCATGGTCACTGCATTTCTTTGAGAATGTCGCCGATCACGTCCTTGCCCTTTTCCTCCAGCATGATGATGGGTTCTGCCGGGACCCGTTCGGCAAGTTCGCTCTCACTGACGAACTGCGAAGCGGTTACGGTTTGCAGTTTCAGGTTTTCCTGAGCCAGCTTCTGCAGGCGGTCCGGCCGCGTGAGGCTGCTCCATTCAGCCCCTAGCACCTTGATGGACTCGCGCTCTTCCAAAATGCCGCTCTTGAGCTTGGCAATCTGCCGCTCGTCGCCGCGGGTTGAATGTTCCAGCGAATAGAGGAAGAAGGCCGAAACCAGAACCGCGAGTACCAGGCAGGCGTTGAAGAATTTATGCATGATGGCGGCTCCGTTCAATGCGGGGAATGCCAAGGTCGCCCCGCGAATCCGGCCAAGCCGGGGCAGCGGTGCGCGAAGCGGCCCGGAGCTTGGCGCTGCGGGCCCGCGGGTTTCCATCCGCTTCCTGCTGTGACGGATCAAGATGACCCTTGAACAACAATTCGAAACTGGGCTTGGCCTGGGCAATGGTTCCCGGCATGTGGCGCGAAACCTCCGGCGTCATGCCGCTGCGCATGGCCAGGAAGCGCTTCACGATGCGGTCTTCAAGTGAATGAAAACTCACCACCACCAGCCGCCCGCCAGCCTCCAAAATCTTTTCCGCCTCATGCAAGGCATCAACCAGTTCCTCTAACTCCGCATTCACATAAATGCGCAGCGCCTGGAAAGTCCGCGTCGCCGGATGGGTCCGGTCCTTGGCCCGTTGCGGCCCCGTCGCTTTCTCAACCGCTTTGACAAGATCAATCGTGGTGACCAGCGGTGCCTCAACCCGTTGCGCCACAATGGCCTTGGCGATAGCGCGCGAGCGAGGCTCTTCGCCAAAGAGGAAGATCACTTTCGCCAGCATCTCGGGAGAATAGGTGTTGACCACATCGGCAGCACTTTGCCCGGCCTGTGACATGCGCATATCGAGCGGGCCTTCGCGCATGAAGGAAAATCCGCGCGCCGCCTCGTCAAGCTGCATGGAAGAGACCCCCACATCCAGCACAACGCCTTGCACCTTCCCAAGCCCGAGGCTGGCGAGATGCTCGCTCATTACGCCGAACCGGCCTTCAACCAGAGTGAGCCTTCCAACGAATTTGGCCGCAAGCCCCTGCCCATTGGCAATCGCAGCGGGGTCCCGGTCCAAAGCCACAACCCGGCAATCGGCTGCTTCCAAAATGGCCCGCGTATAGCCGCCCGCCCCAAAAGTTCCGTCGACATAAATGGCGCCGGATTTCGGCCCAAGCGCCCGCACCACCTCGTCAAGCATGACGGGCACATGGCGTGGCTGGGTTTGGCCTGTTTCAGGGGTCATTTTGGGCAAAATATCACAGTGAACAAGTCGTTAACGTTTGCCCGACATTGCCCCCGGGAACATTAACAAATAGTTTCAAATTGGCGTCATCCCGCAACAGAAATGTCAGTCGGCCTGTAAGCCGGGTTCTGTCCCGGCGGTTTCCCGCCATGGATGACCATTCATCTGGAACCTCCGTTGCCGGAGGCTTCGCGCGACCTACCCGGGCAGTGGGCCGAAAAGAC
>JBBQNU010000070.1:0-14993 GCA_038330285.1 Hyphomicrobiales bacterium
GATTCCGGCGACTTTGCCGGAGCGCATCGCGCAGCATGAAGGCATTATGGCCGGGCGGTTCGAAGCCATGAAATCCACCAATGCCGCAACGCTCAACCTCTACAACGCACTGGACGGCGGGCAAAAGAAAAAAGCGGACGAGCTCATTTTGGGCTTGGCCATGATGCGATCGAGACGATTTGCCTTACTGGCCTTTTCGCCCCATCGCTTCGGCATCGGCAAGCCACGACTGCCGCGTCTCAGGCGTAACGGCTTCAATCGTTCCGTGAATCGTCGAACGGACCGGCGAAACACCGACGAACCCTAGGATATTGCGCTTCAGCATGCGCAAGGCGAAAGCGCCGAAGTACCAGCGGTAGATGAAACCTGGCATGCCCATGGTCATTATGACGCGGGCCGACTTGCCTTTGAAAATTTTTGTGAACTTTCCCTTCTTGGAAGGCTCAACGAGGTCAGGCTGCAGCACGCGCTCCAGAAATCCCTTGAAAATGGCGGGAAGAGTCCCGAGCCAGAGCGGAAAGACAAGGACGAGGTGATCGGCTTCCATCATCGCATCGTGGGCAGCCCGCAGGTCGGGTTCGAGCGGCTGAACCTTTGTGAAACCTTCGTGCAATATGGGGTCAAATTCCATCTTCGACGTCACAAAGAGCTTGGCTTGGTGCCCTCCCGCCTCGGCGCCGCGCCGATAGGCTTCGCCAAGGGCCTCGCAAAAAGTGTCTTTTCTTGCATGACCCACAATGATTGCAATCCGCGACATTCAACGCTCCATTGTTTCAGGCCTGCGTGCGCAGCGCTTCCGCAACCCGGCTGAAATGACCCATGAGCAGGCTGCTCACTTCAGGATCGGCGGCGACCGCTTTTAGGGCCATTTCCATGCAGCTCAGCCATGCGTCCCGTTCGGCCGTTCCGATAGCGAGATGGGCATGCATGCGCCGGACATTTGAATGGCCGTGACGCTCCAAATAGAGTTGCGGGCCGCCGAGAAAGCCTGACAGAAATTCAAATTGCGCCTCCCGGGCGTGTGCAATGCCATGGCCTTTATTGTGCATGGCCATGAGAGACGCACCCGCGGGATCGCTCTCCACAATGTCGTAGAACGTTTTTACCAACCGCTCGACAGCAGCTTCTCCGCCAATCATCTGATAGGGTGACTTCCGCACCGGCAAGCCCTCCCGAATCCAAACCGCAAGCCAAGATACAAGTTCCAAAATCTGGCCTATTGATCTAGATCAATGAATTGGGACGCACTATCGTTCAAAATCGACTGAGCAAGACAGGAGAGCGGGGAGCCAATGAACGGATATGGAGTGCTGGCGAAGCTGATTTCGCTGGGCGTTGTCGCCCTTGTTGCCGTCATCGTTGCAGCCAAGGGGCATGATGCGGCTTTCGTCTTCCACGCCTATGTGATTTCGGCAGTGGCCATGGGCCTTATCGTCTACTATTCGCGGAGCTTCTCCTTTGCTCCTGCAGCGCCAGCTCCCGCAACGGAAAGCACCTATTTTGATGGCGTTGTAAAGGCGGGCGTGATTGCCACGGTCTTCTGGGGCGTGGCAGGGTTCCTCCTGGGCGTGGTCATCGCCTCGCAGCTTGCCTGGCCCGTGCTCAATCTTGATCTGCCATGGACAACCTTTGGCCGCCTGCGGCCGCTGCATACGTCAGCGGTCGTGTTTGCTTTTGGTGGTAACGCGCTGATTGCAACCAGTTTCTACGTCGTGCAACGGACCTGCCGCGCGCGCCTCGCGTTTGGCAACCTCGCCTGGTTCGTATTCTGGGGCTACCAGCTCTTCATCGTGCTTGCCGCCACCGGCTACCTCCTGGGTGTCACCGAATCCCGGGAATACGCGGAGCCCGAGTGGTATGTCGATATCTGGCTCACCCTCGTCTGGGTCGCCTATTTCCTGGTGTTCTTCGGCACGCTGCTCAAGCGCAAGGAACCCCATATCTACGTGGCGAACTGGTTCTATCTGTCTTTCATCGTCACGATCGCGATGCTGCATATTGTCAACAATCTGTCGGTGCCGGTTTCGTTCCTCGGCTCAAAAAGCTATTCTCTATTTTCGGGCGTACAGGATGCGCTGGTTCAGTGGTGGTATGGCCACAACGCGGTCGGTTTTTTTCTCACGGCGGGCTTCCTTGGCATGATGTATTATTTCGTGCCAAAGCGGGCAGGGCGTCCAGTTTATTCTTACCGTCTGTCCATCATCCATTTCTGGTCGCTCATTTTTCTCTATATCTGGGCAGGCCCGCATCACCTGCACTACACGGCTCTTCCGGATTGGGCCCAGACCCTTGGCATGGTGTTTTCCGTCATGCTGTGGATGCCGTCCTGGGGCGGCATGATCAACGGGCTCATGACGCTGTCCGGCGCCTGGGACAAGCTGCGTACGGATCCCGTCCTGCGTATGATGGTCATGGCCGTCGCCTTCTACGGCATGTCCACCTTCGAGGGACCGATGATGTCAATCAAGTCGGTCAATTCGCTCAGCCACTATACCGACTGGACCGTCGGCCACGTTCATTCCGGCGCGCTTGGCTGGGTGGGCATGATCAGCATGGCCACGGTGTATGACCTGGTGCCCAAGCTCTGGAAAAAGGTTGGTCTCTACAGCGACCGGCTGGTGAGCTGGCACTTCTGGCTCGCTACTCTTGGCATCGTGCTTTATGCGTCCGCGATGTGGGTGTCCGGCATCATGCAGGGCCTGATGTGGCGCGAATACGATGACCAGGGCTTCCTCGTCTACTCCTTCGCCGAGTCGGTTGCCGCCATGTATCCCTATTATGTGATCCGCATGCTGGGCGGCCTGTTCTTCCTCCTGGGCGCGCTTATCATGGTTTACAACCTCATCCGCACCGTGCGTGAAAGCCCGCACGCCGAAATCGCGGCTGGCACACCGGTCCTTGCGACGTGATCATGGGAAAATCGAAAATGTTCAATCACGCAACTATCGAACGCAACGCGACCATTCTTCTGATCCTTGGCTTCCTCGCTGTCGCCATCGGCGGCATTGTCGAGATCGCGCCCCTGTTCTACTTGCAGAACACGATCGAGAAAGTTGATGGCATGCGGCCCTATACGCCGCTGGAGCTGGCGGGCCGCAATATCTACATCCGGGAAGGCTGCTATGTCTGCCACAGCCAGATGATCCGCCCCTTCCGTGACGAGACCGAGCGCTACGGGCACTACAGTCTCGCCGCCGAATCCATGTACGACCACCCATTTCAATGGGGCTCAAAGCGCACCGGTCCCGATCTTGCCCGCGTCGGCAACAAGTATTCCGACGACTGGCACCGCGAGCATCTGGCAAACCCACGCGCTGTCGTGCCTGAGTCCGTCATGCCGGGTTATCCTTTCCTGATGCAGACGGAGATTGATACAAAATACATTGCTGACCACTTGCGTGCCAATCAAATAATAGGTGTTCCGTATACCGACGAAATGATCCAGACGGCCCAGGTCGACATGGCGGCGCAAGCCAGTGACACAGGCGAAGGTGCCGATGAATTGGTCAAACGCTATCCCAAGTCTCAAGTTCGGGATTTTGATGGCCAGCCTGGCAAGCTCACCGAAATGGATGCGCTCGTCGCCTATCTCCAGATGCTGGGCACCCTTGTTGATTTCTCGACATTCAAAGCTGAAACGGAATCACGGTGAGACCATGAGCACTTATGAAACCATGCGCCATTTCGCCGATAGCTGGGGCCTTCTGGCACTTATGTTCGTTATTTTGTTTGTGGTCGCATTTGTGTTCCGGAAGGGATCGCGCGCCCAGTACGACCATGCGGCCCGCATTCCGCTTGATGATGATAGTGAGGTTTGACCCATCATGGCATCGCGTGAAAAAGACGATATCTCGGGAACTGAAACCACCGGCCATGAATGGGATGGTATCAAGGAGCTCAACACGCCCCTGCCGAGGTGGTGGCTGTGGACCTTCTATGGCTGCATTGCCTTTGCACTGGGGTATATGATCGCCTATCCGGCCTGGCCTCTGGTCAAAGGCGCAACCCCAGGGCTCCTTGGTTACTCGAGCCGCGGGGAACTGGTGAAGGAAGTCGATTATGCGCACACGGCCCAGGCCGCCCAGCGTGAAATGGTGAAGACGCTGCCGCTTGAGGATATCCGCAAAAATGCCGATCTGCTGCAATTTGCGGTAGCCGGAGGCCGGGCCGCTTTCCGGGTGAATTGCATCCAATGCCATGGATCAGGCGCAGCCGGTGGCAAAGGCTATCCCAATCTTAATGATGATGACTGGCTCTGGGGCGGCACCCTGGACCAAATTCACACAACGTTGCAGCATGGCGTTCGCTACTTAGCCGATCCGGATACCAGGCAATCACCAATGCCTGCCTTCGGTGCCGACGGTATTTTGACGCCAGAGCAAATCGACGATGTTTCCGAATTTGTCCTGAAGCTCTCGGGCCAGACATTTGACGCCGGGGCGGCGACCCGGGCTACTTCCGTGTTTGCAGAGAATTGCGCGGCCTGCCATGGCGATGCCGGTGAGGGCAAACCGGAGTTCGGCGGACCGCGCCTCACCGATTCCATAGCGCTTTATGTGTCGGACAAAGCCAGCATTGTTGCCCAAATCAACAAGCCACGGCAGGGTGTGATGCCTGCATGGAGTACGCGCCTTGACGAGGTGACGATCAAGCAGTTGGCTGTTTACGTGCATTCGCTTGGCGGCGGAGAGATGCCTGTGCCCTGATATGGTTGAGTTGATCAATACCGTTGAAACAATCGACGCCGTTCCGCACAACAGTGCGGCGCGGCGCTCGCTATATGCGGCACGGGTGAAAATCCATCCCAAACGGGGCTACGGCTATTTCCGCAATCTCAAATGGCTGGTGATGCTGGTAACCCTTGGCATCTATTACCTGACCCCGTGGCTGCGCTGGGATCGCGGCGCCTATGCGCCCGATCAGGCCGTGCTTGTTGATCTGGCGCACCGGCGCTTCTATTTTTTCTTCATCGAAATCTGGCCGCAGGAATTCTATTATGTGGCGGGCCTGCTCATCATGGCTGGCATCGGGCTGTTTCTCGTGACTTCGACGATAGGCCGCGCCTGGTGCGGCTACACCTGTCCGCAAACAGTTTGGACTGATCTTTTCCTGGTCGTTGAGCGCTGGGTTGAAGGTGACCGCAACGCCCGCATCAAGCTTGATGCAGCACCTTGGAGTGCCGGCAAGGTATGGAAACGGGTTTCCAAGAATATCCTCTGGCTGCTTATCGCTGTTGCAACCGGTGGCGCGTGGATTTTCTACTTTGCTGATGCGCCAACCTTGGCCCGCCAGTTTATTACCTTTCAGGCACCTGCCGTAGCCTATGCCACCGTCGCTCTTCTGACCGCCACCACATTTGTTCTCGCGGGCTATTTGCGTGAACAGGTTTGCACGTTTATGTGCCCGTGGCCGCGCATTCAGGCCGCCATGCTGGACGAGGACTCGCTGGTTGTTACTTACAATGATTGGCGTGGCGAGCCCCGTTCGCGCCATAAGAAAAAGGCCCAAGCTGCTGGTGAAGTGGTGGGGGATTGTGTTGACTGTAACGCCTGTGTGGCCGTGTGCCCCGCCGGTATCGACATCCGCGACGGCCAGCAGCTGGAATGCATCACTTGCGCACTCTGCATTGATGCCTGTGACAGCGTGATGGAAAAGGTGGGCTCGCCCAAAGGGCTTATCTCCTATTCAACGCTCAGAACCTATGATGCCCACAAGGCCGGCGGCCTGGCTGTCATCGGCTGGCGCTCCTTCCTTCGGCCCAGGACTTTTATATATACCGCTATCTGGTTGGCGGTGGGCTTGGCAATGCTCTTCTCGCTCCTCCACCGCGAACGGCTTGATGTGAGCATTCTGAACGACCGGAACCCACTCTATGTGAGGCTTTCGGACGGCAGCATCCGCAATGGCTTTACGGTCAAGATACTCAACATGGAGCAACGTCCCCGCAGCTTTGTAGTCACTGCTGAGGGGCTTGCGGGCAGTACCATGACGATGACCGGCGGCGATGGCGATGCCTTGCATGAATTCACGGTTGACGTCGAGGCCGACAAGCTTCGTGCCATCAAAGTCTATGTCGCCGTTTCTCCGCTCCTGCTCGAGAGCGAGCAGAGCCCCTTTGAATTCAAGGTTGTGGAGAAAGCGACCGAGTCCACGCCGGAAACGCGAAGCATTTCTGCCTTCTTCCACGCCCCGCCAAAGGAGACAACGCCATGACACGCACCTTCACGGGCTGGCATATGGCCGCCATCACCATTTCATTTTTCGCGGTCATCATTGCCGTCAATCTTACTCTGGCCGTCTTCGCCAGCACGAGCTGGACCGGGCTTGTGGTGGCCAACAGCTATGTTGCGAGCCAAAGCTTCAACCGGGATGCGGAGATCGCCAGGCAGCAGCAGGCGCTGGGCTGGCAAATGAATCTCGTTGTTGACCGCAGCCTCGCAAAAATCGCCATCCTTGATCGCGCTGGCCTGCCAATGGCGGGCCTTAACCTGCGTGCGGTCTTGCAACGGCCAACGGATGAGGCCGGGGACCAGGTCCTAAAGCTGCGCGAAGCCGGAACCGGCATCTACGTAGCGAACGCCACAATTGGCAGCGGTGTCTGGGTCGCCGACATTACCGCGGAAGGCCCGACCCGCAAGCCGGTGCGTTTTGTGCAGCGCATTTTTGTGAAGTAGGGGCTTGTCATGATGACCTGTTGTCCCGTTGGCCCGGCGATTGACGCCGCCACGGTGTTTGCTGGTGATCTCGCGCCATGGGTCACAACACGTCCCGATGGAAGCCGCGAGCTTGATCTCATCATTCCCAGGCTGTGTTCGCCCGAGAGCATACCCGTCATCGAAGGTGCCCTGGAAGGACTTCCAGGTCTTACCTCGGCACGGGTGAACTTCACCGGCAAACGGGTTGTTGCCACGTGGAACGATCCTTCGTTTAATCCTGCCGGCATTGGCGAGAAATTGAATGAGCTTGGCTTTATTTCCCGGCCCTTTGATCCCAGCCACGCGGGGCTTAAGGCCGATGACGCCCAAAGCAGACTGCTGCTGCGCGCGGTCGCCGTGTCCGGCTTTGCAGCTGCCAACATCATGCTGCTTTCGGTTTCTGTCTGGTCTGGGGCGGAGGGAAGCACCCGTGACCTGTTCCACTGGATTTCTGCCGGCATTGCGCTGCCCACGGTTGCCTATGCGGGCAGGCCATTTTTCCGGAGCGCCGTTCGCGCCCTGTCCTCGGGCCAGTTCAATATGGATGTTCCGATCTCGCTTGCCGTCTGCCTCGCGGCATTGATGAGCCTCTACGAAACCTTCAACCACGGCGAGGTTGCCTATTTCGATGCGTCCGTAACCCTGTTGTTTTTCCTGCTCACCGGCCGTTACCTTGATCATCTCATGCGGGCCCGCGCCCGCTCCTCCGTGTCACAGCTCCTGTCGCTTTCGGCCTCAAGCGCCATGGTTGAAGAGGCGGACGGCACCACGCGCATCCTTGCCGCGACGGCGCTCCAGCCCCACATGAGAATGCTGGTCGCGGCGGGCGAACGCCTTGCCGCCGATGGCATCGTCATCTCGGGCACAAGCGAAATCGACCGCTCGTTGCTGACGGGCGAGAGCAATCCGGAATTGGCCGCCAAGGGCGCCGTCGTTCACGCCGGCATGCTCAATCTCACAGGGCCCCTGACCGTCAACGTCACCGCTGCGGGGCAGGACACATTTCTGGCCGAAATCATCCGTCTCATGGCGTCAGCCGAGCAAAGCCGCTCGCGCTTTGTCCAGGTTGCTGACCGGCTCGCCCGCATCTATTCGCCTGCCGTTCACATTCTTGCCGCAACGACGCTGGCCGGCTGGCTCATCTGGACCGGCGGCGACTGGCATAGTTCGCTGATGGCCGCCATCGCTGTCCTGATCATTACTTGCCCCTGCGCCCTCGGCCTTGCGGTGCCCGCGGTGCAAGCCGTTGCAAGCGGAGTACTCTTCCGCAACGGCGTCATGATCAAGGACGGTGCGGCACTTGAGAAGCTCAGCGGTGTTGATACGGTGATTTTTGACAAGACCGGAACGCTGACCCTCGGCCGCCCGCGCCTCACCAATAGTGCCTCACTTTCATCAATGGATCTGGCCCTTGCGGCTGGCCTCGCGCGGTCAAGCCGCCATCCGCTTTCACGCGCGGTTTGCGAGGCGGCGAAGTCCCGGGAGATTGCACCTGCGGCCGTGGACGACGTACAGGAAATTCCAGGGTGCGGCCTCTCGGCGTCTTTTCAAGGCGAGCCCGTGCGCCTTGGCTCCAGGCATTGGTGCGGAATTGAAGAGAACCATGGACAGGGATTGCCTGAGTTTGTGCTTATGCGGAATTCAAAGACCGCGAGTATTTTTGCCTTTGAAGATGAACTGCGCGGGGATGCAGCCGCCGTCATAGCAAAATTGAAGGCTGATGGATTGCGGGTTGAGATTTTGTCGGGTGACCGTGAAATAGCGGTGCGCCGGGCCGCGTCCACACTCGGCATCGAACGCTGGCAAGCAGGCGCAACCCCACAACAAAAGCTCGCCTATGTCGAATCGCTCAAGGCCGCGGGCCGCAGGGTTCTCATGGTGGGTGACGGGCTGAATGACGCACCGGCCCTTGCGGCGGGCCTGACGTCCATGGCGCCATCATCGGCCACTGACATTGGCCGGACAGCAGCTGATACGATTTTCATGGGCGAAAGCCTCCAGCCCGTTCTTGTGGCACGCGACGTGGCAATCGCCACCCAGCGTCTGTCAATCCAGAATTTTGTACTTGCGGTTGGCTACAATTGCCTTGCCGTGCCCATTGCCATGCTGGGATTTGCCTCGCCTTTGATTGCCGCCGTTGCAATGTCAACCTCGTCCATCATTGTAATTGGAAATTCGTTGCGGCTCGGGCTTTTCTTCCGGAAGCAAACCGCGGTGCCGGCAGCGAGGCCACAGCAAGGCGCGCCAGACCTGCCGTATTTGGAACGGAGAGCCGCATGACCATACTTCTTTTCTTGATCCCGGCAGCACTTGCATTGGGTGCACTTGGCCTTGCCGCATTTCTGTGGAGCCTCCGTAGCGGGCAATTTGATGATCTTGACGGAGCGGCTCACCGCATTTTGGTCGATGATGACCGGCCGAAGCGCTCTAATCCACCGGAATGACAGAAATGATCCGGAAGGTGTTCATGTCCTCATCGTGTTCACGGATCGAAATATATTCCCCCGAGATGAATGCGTGATCACCAAACCGGTAGCCCGCTTCGTCATCATCGATATCACCATGAATGTCATAGTGGAATGCCCATGAGCCTCCAGGTTTGCGCACCAGATGGCCGACTTCATCGGGCACACCTTCCCAAAAGCGCCGGACACGGCATTGGCTGCGATGGCGCTGCCATGATTTCGGGTCAATGTGGCCTTTCTTGTCGAGGGGGGCCACGAACTCATAGCCGTGCAGCGCGCTTCCCTCTGGAAAGTCATGGTTTCGCGCCATCTCAATTCTGATCTTGCTTAACGACATTTTTCTTGGTCCCTCAATGCGACATCAACACCGGAATTTTCATGTGTTCGAGAACATGCCGTGTCGCGCCGCCAAACACAAGCTCACGCATCCGCGAATGGGCATAGGCGCCCATGACCAGAAGATCGGCGCCGAGGTCATTTGCGCGCATCAAAAGCGCTTCGCCGGCATTGTGTCCGGTTGTCATCATCGGTTCGGCGATCACCTTGATTCCGTGGCGTGACAATACTGTTGCCTCTTCCGCGCCCGGGATTTCGCCAGCTTCCCCGCTTTGCTTGTAGGGATCAACCCAAACAAGCCGTGTTTCCTTGACCATCCGCAGCAGGGGCAGGGCATCAAACATTGCGCGTGACGACTCCTTGGTGCCGTTGAAGCCAACGATTGCCTTTTCGGCAATGCCCTCGCCACGCGGGGCAAAATGGCCCTTTTTCGGAATGATCAGAACCGGCCTGCCGGATTCCAAGATGAGCCGGACCACCAGATCACGTTCAATGCTTCCATCCGGCCCGTAGTCGATTTGACTTGTAACGACCAGTTCAGCACTGCGCGCCTCGGCAATGGCGCTGTCGGCGATGTCCGGGAAACCGGAGTCGACGACCCGCCATTCGGCCTTGAGGCCATCCAGTTTGGCCCGGGCCTCGAACTTCCCTCGTACTTCTTCAAGCTTCGACCTGAACAGGTCGCGATAGCCTTCAAAAACCATTGGAGTGGCAACCATGCCAACATCGGAATAAACCTTTGCCGCGGGCAGGATGTAAAGCCCGACAAGATGCGCATCGAATTTACGGGCCAGTGCGCTGGCGGCGTCAAGCAACTGCGCGGTGCTGCCGGAATCATTTAACAGAACCAGTATCGTCTTAAGGGGCATTGAGATTACTCCGGTGGGCCGTTGGTTCATTGGATCAAAGAGGCAGGCTGTCTTTGATATGCTGGTAAACGTAGTCGTTGGATTGATGGGCATAGTCGTGCACGATTTCGGCAAACACCCGCTTGTGCAGGTGCGGGCTGAACGCCTTGCGAAGCTCCCCCATGGCCGTGGCGGGTGCCACGACGACAAGATGCTCGAATTCGCCGCGCTGTTCAGCGCCGTCAAGATGCGCCGCGAGCCGACCCAGAAACTGCGTCTCACGCTGATCGTGCGGATCAATCCGAGGTTCCACCGCATGGCGCGCGTTGCCAACCGAGTCGTGAACCCTGGGCTGGCGCTCTGTCACCAGGTCGTGTGTTGATAAATGGGGGTCATGGAATTCGCCGTCAGGAAGCTGCTGTACACCCTTTTGGTGAGGCTTGTAGAGCAATATCCTCGCCTTTGCCCCGTCGGCAACAACAATCCACGTGCGGTTCTGTTTCATTTATCGTCCTCAGCGTTTTGAATGGTTGTATTTTGTCGGATCAAAGCCCTCGCCGCATTGACTGGGATCAATGAAACTCATGAAATCGGGGAAATCTTCCGGTTGGCACGCCGCTTTCCCGCCGAGTGGGTTAACTTGTCCATTTGCCAATCCGGAGATTGAGCCTTATCAAGCAGCGGCGAAGGCGAGTATCCGATTGCCAGGGTTAGACATGCCGATTGAAGAACAAATTCTCCAAGCTGTTTATGACACGTCACTCGACGCGATAATTGTCATTGATCAGAAGGGGTTGATGCGTTCCTACAACAAAATAGCCGAAAAGCTGTTTCACTACTCAGTCGGGGAGGTTCTTGGCCAGAACATCAAGATTCTCATGCCACCCTATTTCGCCGAGCAGCACGATGGCTATATTGAACGCTATCTGCGCACCGGTGAAAAGCGCATTATCGGTATTGGACGGGTTGTAACCGGTCAGAAAAAGGATGGTTCGACCTTCCCGCTGGAGCTTTCGATCGGCGAGGCAAGAATTGGAACCGAGAGGCTTTTTGCGGGTTTTATCCGTGATCTCTCAGAACGCCAGCAGATGGAGCAGCGGGTGCATGAGCTCCAGGAAGAACTGGTCCATGCCTCCCGGCTTGCAAGCCTTGGTGAGATAACCTCAATGGTCGCCCACGAGGTCAACCAGCCCCTATCCGCCTCGGGCACCTATCTTGAAGTTGCCCGCGAGCTTCTGGTGTCGGAGCGTGAAGACAGGTTGGCAGGCGGCCTGAAGGCCATCGAGCAGGCGGCCGCGCAGATCCGGCGAGTTGGTGATACGGTCCGGCGCATCAGGGAATTTGCCCGGAAGAAAACGCCGGATTTGGCGTTTGAAGACATCAACCGCATCATCGAGGAGGCCAACGCGATTGCCACCGTGGGCACCAAGGCGAAGAATATTCGAACGATATTTGATCTTTCTGCCCTACACCCGAAAACAAAAGTGGACCGCATTCAGATACAACAGGTGGTCATGAACCTCGTCCGCAATGCAATGGACGCGTTGACTGACTACGACAGGCGGGAACTCGTCCTGCAATCACGGATCAACGAAGCAGACGAGATTGAAATCAGCGTCATGGATTCGGGGCCTGGTATTGCGGAAACCGTTGTAAAGCGCCTTTTCACACCGTTCATGACCACAAAAAAAGATGGCACCGGGCTGGGCCTAGCTATCTGCCGGTCCATCGTGGAAGCCCATGGCGGCAGGCTTTGGCATGAAAAAAGCCCCTTGGGCGGGGCCGCGTTCAAGTTTACGTTGCCGGCCAACACCGGAAGTGATGTGAAACCGCATGCAAACACCTGAAGTTGTCCATGTCATTGATGACGACGAGGGGGTGCGGGAAGGGCTCTGCGCCCTCCTTGAAGCAAAGGGTTATGCGGCCCAACCCCATGCGTCATGCGAAGAGTTCCTCAACGCCTTATCCGCCGATGCGGCACTCTGCGTCGTGGCTGACCTGCGGATGCCTGGCATGGGCGGCCTCGATCTTCAGGCTCACCTGCTGAAGAATTCAATCGATTTGCCGTTCATTGTGATTACCGGCCATGGGGATGTTTCGAGCGCGGTGCGGGCGCTAAAGTCAGGTGCAGTGGATTTCATCGAGAAACCGATTGACGGCAAATCCTTCATTGCGGCTGTAGAGAGGGCGGTTGTGGCGCGGCGCGCGAATAAGGCACAGCTGGAGGCAACCCATCTCGCCCATGAAAGGGTGGCTGCCCTCACGCCGCGCGAGCGTGATGTGCTGCGCCATCTGGTCGAGGGCAACCCCAACAAGATCATCGCCCACCAGCTCAGCATCAGCCCGCGCACCGTCGAAAACCACAGGGCTAGGCTCATGGTTAAGATGCAGGCCGACAGCGTGGCGGAACTGGTGCGGATGGCCTTGGCGGCGGGGATTTCCGCCACGCAAGGCGGCCAGGCAGGCGGAAAATGACCTTAGGTGTTTTTCCGGACTAGGCGCTGCTTCCGCGCTGTCCCAATATTGTCGGCCATTGGGCGAACCGCTTGTGGTTCGTTGTCCGGAAACTAGCTGATCTAGGGCCTTACCTTGGCATCACATCATTCAAAGCCGTCAGTCTATGTCGTCGATGACGACGATGCCGTCCGCGATTCGCTTGACGCATATTTGACACTCAAGGGCATGAATGTCATGGCTTTTGGCTCGGCCCAGGAATTGCTGAACCAGGACGATGTCACGCCAAATATCTGGATACTCGACGTTAATATGCCGAGTATTGACGGATTCACGCTCTTGGAAATGCTGAGGGAGCGTGGCCACCATGAGCCCGCAGTGCTGATCACGGGGCTGGGCGATCCCGACACAAGGGCGCGGGCAGAGCGCGCCGGAGTCGCAGCGTTTTTCGACAAGCCCATCGATCCGCCGATTTTGTTTTCCGCTCTCACCCGGTTGCTGGCGGAAGCACGCGCCTGAATTTCATAGATCAAATCAATCAAGTTGCTTGCGGTGCTGACCAGAATTAATCAGCTTTTTTGGTTGCGATTTGTCCTTGCCGCAATATTCCTGCCCGACCGCATTTTTAACTCAGCTGTGTAAGCAACAACTGTCAAGAACAGGCCAGTTGAGTGCAATAAGCCAGTGACTTTGATTTCAATCAATGAAAATTCATGATTTCAGCTTAGTGAATGAAATTCATGGGTCGTGATTCACGGCGGCCTCAGGGCGAAGCGGCCGTCGAACAATGTGACGCATCTCTTGTAATGGGAAATATATTATAATATGCTAATATACGAAAGCTTTTATTAGCATGATGCCCGCTGAGAAAGCGCGGAAACAAAGGAGTTTTAGTATGAATATTGACAGAGCCGTTTTGGCCTTTGCCGGCTGCGTTGTTCTGGTCTCGGTGGCGCTCGCTTTTTATGTGTCCCAGTATTGGCTGCTTTTGACGGTTTTTGCGGGGCTAAATATGGTGCAGGCCGCCTTTACCGGATTTTGCCCTGCGGCGATGGTTTTCAAGGCCCTCGGTTTTCGCAAGGGCGAGGCGTTCCGCTAGGGCTTTTCCGGCTTGCAGAACATGTCGTTGAGAAGCCTGAACATCTTGACCAGCCTCTTGTCGGCGAGGCGGTAATAGATGGTCTGCCCGCTCCGGCGCGGGACAACAAGGCCTTCGCGGCGCATGAGTGCAAGGTTCTGCGAGACGGAGCTTTGTTTGGCCCCAACGGCATCGGCGATTTCGCCAACCGGCAGTTCGCCTTCCATGATCAGGCAGAGAATGCGCAGCCGCTGGGCATTCGCCAGGGACTTGAGAAATTCGCTTGCACGGCCGGAAGAATTGGCCAAATCAGTTATATTCATAAGTTAGCATTGTCTGATATATGAATATTAGTCAAATATCACGGAGAGACTCCCGATGTCACGCATTTCGATTTTGACGGCGCTTGGCGTGATAGGTGCAATTGTGTTCCAGGTGCCAGGGGCGGTGCCTGCAAGCGCAGGCGAATTTACCGTTAGGGCCGAGTTGAAGACCGATTTCAAGGCTGTGTTCGGGCGGGTGGAGAGCCGTGACCTGGTCCAGGCCAGGGCCCGGATTGGCGGTACGATAATAGCACTCGATGTCGAAGAGGGCAGTTCGGTCCAGGCCGGTGCCGTCATTGCGAGAGTGGTTGATGACAAGCTTGCGCTCCATCTGGGTGCCCTTGACGCGCGGCTGAAGGAACTTGACGCCGAAATGCAGAATGCATCGACGGAGCTGGCGCGCGGAAAATCGCTGTTTGCCTCCGGCACCATAGCCAGGAGCCGTCTCGATACCCTGCAAACGCGGGTGGATGTACTCGCCAACCAGGTTGCCGCGGCCCAGTCGGAACGGGCAGTCATTGTGCAGCAGGGAGCGGAAGGGGATGTGCTGGCACCGGCCTCCGGCCGTGTGCTATCCGTGCCGGTCACCAAGGGGTCCGTGGTCATGCCTGGCGAAACCATTGCTAGGATTGCAGGCGGCGGCTATTTCCTCAGGCTTTCGCTGCCGGAGCGCCATGCGGCGCAAATCAATGAGGGCGACGACGTTTTTGTGGGCAGCCGGGGCGTAGGCAGCGCAACCGTGACTTTCGCGAAGGCGCGCAAGGGAAAGCTGGTGAAAGTCTATCCCGAAATTG
>JBBQNU010000071.1:0-14924 GCA_038330285.1 Hyphomicrobiales bacterium
GGCGTAGTGCACGCGGAATTCGCCCACCAGCGGGTTGAACGGAACCATCTCCGCCGCGTGCGTTGGCGGCACCCGCACCGCTTCCTTGGAAGCGAGGATATAAAACTGGTCGGGGTCAAGCACCAGGAAGCCGCGCTGCCAAATGGGTTCCCAGAAATCGGACGCTTCAAGCCCCGCCTTCTTGTCCACATCAACCAGGCCCGAATGGCGCTTGGCCCGAAAGCCAACCGGATTGTCCGCATCGGCCCCCGAGAGATCAATGGTAAGCGCCAAGCCATTGTCGATATTGACCTGGCCCTCCGAGATCAGGCCCTCATTGGCATGGAGCGCCCGGATGATGTCATCAGACGCCAGCGAGGCTCCGGCGCGAAAGCGGATCTGCGAAAGCCTGGACCCCGTGCGCACCAGAATGGAAAAGGTGCGCGGGGAAATTTCCGCATAAAGCGGCCCGTCATAGGCTTCCGGCACCTTGTCGAATTCCTGGGCGTAATCGGCAATCACCCGGGTGAAGATATCAAGCCTGCCCGTGGAGCTCTTGGGGTTGGCCGCCGCCGAAACCCCCTTGGGCAGCTTCAGCGATTCCAGCAGGGGCACGATGTAAACGCAGCCCGTTTCCAGCACCGCCCCTTCGCTCAGATTGACCCGGTGCAAAACGAGAGATTTGAGCCGCTGTTCCACCGTTGACTTGGGGCCGGGCAGGAACGAGGCCCGCACCCGGTAAGCCCATTCGCCAAGGCGGAGATCGAGGCTGGCCGGCTGAATCTGGTCATCATCAAGGGGCCGGCCCGGATTGATCAGGCCTTTGGCGCAGTAATCAGCGATGAGCCGGGCGGGCAGGATGCCCTGTGGGGTGGTTAATGTGCGTGTCATGGGTCTATTGGCGGGTTTCCATCATATTTCGCAAGGGGGTAACTCAAATAGTGGAAAACTGCCCGCAGTAAGCTACATTGTGCTCCATGTATAACCGCACGACCCGCAACATCCGCATTCACGTGCAGCCGCAGTTTCTCGAAGGCCAGTCACGGCCCGACGAAGCTAAATTCGTCTGGGCCTATACCATCACCGTTGAAAACCAGGGGGCGGAAATCGTAACGCTATTGTCACGCTATTGGAAAATCACCGATGCCTTCGGGCGCATTCAGGAAGTGCGCGGCGATGGCGTGGTGGGCGAGCAGCCCACATTGAAGCCGGGCGAGAATTTCCAGTATACCTCGGGCTGCCCGCTTTCCACCCCCAACGGCTTCATGGTGGGCAGCTACCAGATGAAAAACCAGCACGGCGAAACCTTCGAGGTTGAGGTGCCGGCCTTCTCCCTCGACAGCCCCTATGGCGAGCACAGCGTAAATTGAAAAAAATGAAAACCGATTATTCGGCGCAGGCCATGCTGGCGGCGCTCATTCGCTTTGACACCACCAGCCGCGACGGCAATATTCCCCTGATCAAGTTTGTTGAGGACTATCTCGACAGCTGGGGCATCCCGCATTTCCGCGTGGACTATGAGGCGGGAAAGAAAACCAATCTCTTCGCCACCATCGGCCCAGACATCGCCGGCGGCATTGTGCTCTCGGGCCACACGGACGTGGTGCCGGTTGACGGCCAGAAATGGGCCAGCAATCCCTTTGAACTCAGCGAGCGCGATGGCAGGCTCTATGGCCGTGGCACCTGTGACATGAAGGGTTTTATCGCTGTGGCTTTGGCTTTGGTGTCGCAATTCAAATCAGCCAAATTGAAAACACCAATTCATCTGGCGCTCTCCTGTGATGAGGAAGTGGGCTGCAAGGGCGTGCGCCCGCTCGTGGCCCATATCCGCGACCACATGAAAAAACCCCGCGCTGTAATTGTGGGCGAGCCTACCTCCATGCAGGTGGTGAACGCCCACAAGAGCGCCGTCACATTTTCGACCGAGGTGATGGGCCATGAGGCCCATTCGAGCCTCACCGACCAGGGCGTGAACGCCATCATGGTGGCAGGCGAACTGCTGGGCGAGATCAACCGCATCCGCGAAGATTTGACGGCGCGCGGCGATCCCTCGCACCGCTTCAGTCCGCCTTATTCAACCGTCCATGTGGGCGTCATCGAAGGCGGCACCGCCAAGAACATCATCCCGCGTAAATGTTCCTTTCAATGGGAAACCCGATTGCTGCCATTGGCTGATCCCACGGAAGTGCCGACGCGCTTTGAAAAATTTGCGAGCAGCCTTGAGCCAGCCATGAAGAAAATCGCCGGCGACACGGGCATCAACAATCAGCAAACCAACATCGTGCCGGGCCTGGCGCCCGAGGATAATTCACCCGCTGAACATCTGGCGCTCCATCTCGCCGGCGCCAATGGCACCCATGCAGTGTCCTATTGCACCGAAGCCGGCCTGTTTCAGCAGATCGGCATTCCCGCCATCATCTGCGGCCCCGGCTCCATCGAACAGGCCCACAAGCCAGATGAATACATCGCCATTTCGGAAATGCAGAAATGCGAGGTGTTTATGAAGCGGCTGTTGGAACACTGCCGCTAGCCGATTCTCCTCGCCCCCATGAATATGGGGGAGAGGTGGATGCGAAGCAGACGGAGAGGGGGTGCTGGCAGGAGACTCAGTGGCCGATACCCCCGCTCCGTCACGAGCTCCGCCCGCGCCACCTCTCCCCCAATAAGAATTGGAGGTGAGGCAGCTTATCCCAATGGCTCCAATGTTTCCGGATCAAAGCGGTAGGCCGTCGAGCAGAATTCGCAGATGACCTTGATCTCGCCATTCTCGATCATGTCCTTGCGGTCCTCGTCGGAAAAACCTTTCAGCATCTTCTGCACCGCGTCGGGTGAGCAGGTGCAATGCCGGATGATGGCGCTGGCCGGATAAACCGTAACGCCGTCCTCGTGATACAGCCGGTACAGCAGTTCTTCCGTGGTGAGCGTAGGGTCAAGCAGCTCGTGGTCCTCAACCGTATCGAGCAGCAGCTTGGCTTTCACCCAGTTGTCATCTTCCAGAACCTGCTCTTCGCCTTCCGGATTGTCGCCCGATGAAAACGGGATGGGACTTATGCCGCCCTCGGCGGGCAGGTGCTGCACCATGATGGCCCCGGCCCGCCAATGGGTGGTTTTTTCGCCCCGCGCCAGCAGCGGCCCGGAAACGAGGCGCAGGCGCGTGGGGATTTGCTCCGATTGCTTGAAATAGGTATCTGCCGCGGCGGCAAGCGTTGTCCCGTCAAGCGGCACGATGCCCTGATAGCGCTCCATGTCGGAGCCCTGGTCCACCGTCATCGCCAGATAGCCCTTGCCTAGCAAATCCTGCTGGGTAGGTGCTGTGAGCGCCTCCAGTTTCTTCTTGTTGAAGCGGGCGTAACCGCGCACCCCGTCGGGCGACATGAAATCCGCCACGATCATGTCAACCGGGCCATCGGTCTTGGTTTGCAGGATAAATTTGCCCTCGAATTTCAGCGTGGCGCCGAGCATGGCGGTAAGTGCTATGGCCTCAGAGAGAAGGGCTGAAACCACCGGCGGATAATCATGGCGGTGCACGATGTCATCGATCACCGCGCCAAGCCTGACAACGCGCCCGCGGACCCCAAGAGGCTTGATCTCGAAGGGCATGACCGTGTCCTGTGCCCGCGTCATGTCAGGCCGAAGCAATGGAGCAGAATGGCTTTCTGCGCATGCAGGCGGTTCTCGGCTTCATCGAACACCACCGACTGCGGCCCGTCCATGACTTCGGAAGTCACTTCTTCGCCGCGGTGCGCCGGCAGGCAATGCATGAAGACGGCATTTTCGGCAGCCTTCTTCATCAGGGCCGCATTGACCTGATAGGGCTTCAAAAGATTGTGGCGGTTGACGGCATCCGCGTCATGCATGGAAACCCACGCATCGGTGACAACGCAGGTGGCCCCGGCAACGGCCACATCAGCCGACGTTGTAACGGTAATGTCCGCGCCATTGGTCCGCGCCCATTTCAGCAGGTCCGGGCTTAGCGAAAGCGCGCTTGGGGTGGCCAAGCGCAGCTTGCCGCCCAGTTTTGTGACCGCGTGAACGAAGGAGGCGGCGACATTGTTGCCATCGCCTACCCAGGCAATGGTCTGCTCCGCCAGCGGCCCCACATGCTCTTCCAGAGTGAGAATGTCGGCCATGATCTGGCAGGGATGAGATTTGTTGGTGAGGCCGTTGATCACCGGAACGGTCGCATGTTGCGCCAGCTCCATAAGGTCATCATGGTTCTTGGCCCGGAGCATGATGGCGTCCACAAAGCGCGACAGAACCTTCGCCGTATCGGCGATGGTTTCGCCCCGGCCCAACTGCATGTCGCCCGTGGAGATGAGCAGGGATTCGCCGCCCAATTGCCGGATGCCAACCTCAAAGGAAACCCGGGTGCGGGTCGAGGGCTGCTGAAAAATCAGCGCGACAATTTTTCCGGCAAGCGGCGCGGTTGTTTCATGCGTTCCCTTGCTCAGGCCGGCGCGCGCCTCTTTCAAGTCCTTCGCGTCATTGAGAATGACGCGCAAGTCCGCGCCCTCGAAATCCGAGAGATCAAGAAAGTGTCTTGGCGCGTTGCTCATTTCACCTTCGCTTCAAGGCTTCGGCAGGTCATTTCAAGCTTGTTGACGGCCTCGGTGATATCATCGTCGGTGGCAATCAGCGGCGGCAGAAGGCGGATGACATTGTCGCCCGCCGCAATGGTGAGAAGCCTGTGCTCCAAGGCCTGGGCCTGAAAGTCCGCGTTAGGAACCTTGCACTTGATCCCCATCATCAGGCCGGAGCCCCGGATGTCTTCAATGATGTTGGGATGCTCGTCCTTGAGCCGCGCCAGTTTTTGCTTCAAGCCCAGCGAGCGCTGCAGCACATTGTCGAGGAAACCTTTTTCCAGAACCACGTCAAGCACCGCATTGCCAACCGCCGTAGCCAGCGGATTGCCGCCATAGGTGGAGCCATGGGTGCCGGCTGTCATGCCCTGCGCCGCGTTTTCGGTGGCAAGGCAGGCGCCGAGCGGAAAGCCGCCGCCAATGCCCTTGGCCACCGCCATGATGTCCGGCGTGATGCCGGCCCATTCATGGGCAAAAAGCTTGCCCGTGCGGCCAACGCCGCACTGCACTTCATCGAGAACCAGCAGGATGCCGTATTCATCGCAAAGCGCCCGCATGGCCCGCAGGTCTTCCGGGGGTACCGGGCGGACTCCGCCTTCGCCTTGAATGGGCTCGATCAGGATGCCCGCAGTCTCAGGGCCGATCGCGGCCTTCAACGCTTCAAAATCACCAAAGGGAACCTGGTCGAAGCCCTCAACCTTCGGCCCGAAGCCTTCCAGATATTTTGCCTGGCCGCCCGCCGCGATGGTCGCCAGCGTGCGCCCATGAAACGCGCCTTCGAACGTAATGAGACGGTAGCGCTCCGGATGCCCTTTCGCCGCATGATATTTCCGCGCCATCTTGATGGAGCATTCCAGCGCCTCGGCGCCGGAGTTGGTGAAGAACACCGTCTCGGCAAAGGTTGCATCGATGAGCCGCTGCGCCAGTTTCTCCTGCCCCGGCATCTGGTAGATGTTCGAGGTATGCCAGATCTTCTGCGCCTGCTCGGTCAAAGCCTTGACCAGATGCGGATGCGCATGGCCGCAACTTGTGACCGCAACGCCGCCGCCGAAATCCAGATAGGCTTCCCCTTCAGGCGTGAAAACGCGCATTCCTTCACCGCGCTCAAAACTGATTTTGGCGCGATTGTAGGTGGGAAGGACGGCAGCGATCATCGAATTGGTCCCGTTCCAAAGCAAAATGCGCCGCTCTGGGAACGGCGCAAGTAATTTTTTCTCACTATAAGTGCATGATTGCGCACGGTCAATCGCATCGCGTGCAGTGCACGCGTCAACATGAGTCAAAACAGCGCATGGACCTCTGATTCCCGAAGGCGGTAAGGTCTTGTTAACCAAGCGGCGGCGCGTGATTAGCTGGGGAAAACATAAAAAACACAGCGCCGGATTCTTGTAGTCGAGTCACCGCGTATAGTAGTGTCCGCTCATTAGAGCTACGATATGTAGCGTTCCAAAGTCACTTATAGCGTCAACGCGCCGAGAGGTCATTTCTGCGCTAGATGGGGGATTCAAAATTGAACGAGATGCCAACACAAGTTATCGGCAACGAAAAAATGCCCTGGACGGACGAGCGTGTGGAGCTCCTCAAGAAGCTCTGGACCGAGGGCCACAGCGCCAGCCAGATTGCCGCCCGCCTCGGCATGGGGGTCACGCGCAACGCCGTTATCGGCAAGGTGCACCGCTTGAATCTGTCAGGCCGAGTCACCCAGCCGCGTTCTACCGAACCGCGCGCCCCGCGCAAGACCCGCGAACCCAGCCATCCCGGCAGGCCCGTTGGCGCGCCCTCCATGCCGAGCACCGGCAACACGGCGCTCAAGACCTTTGTAAGGCCCGAGCCCGTTCAGCGCCAGATCGCCCTGCCGGAACCGCAGCCCTTGCGGCTGGTGGACCTGCCCAAGGGCGGCCGCGTCACCATTCTTCATCTCTCCGACAAAACCTGCAAATGGCCGATCGGCGATCCAGGTTCGGAAGATTTCTGCTTCTGTGGCCACTCCCCCAGGGATAAGTCGCCCTACTGCGAATACCACGCAAGAGCTGCCTATCAACCGATGCAGGATCGACGGCATAGAAAGTTTGGGTAAATCCCACTTTCCTATTGTTCATCATGCCCGCGCTTGACGCGGGCATCTTCTTGTTCGGCAGTGGAGAAGATGACCGGATCAAGTCCGGTCATGATGAGAAATAGGGGTTAAGCCGCACCAAATCTTTCATCAAAAGCATAGCCCATGCTGCGCACCGTGCGGATGGGGTCGCTTTCGCGGCCGCGCTGCAGGGACTTCCGCAAGCGGCCGACATGCACATCAACCGTGCGCTCGTCCACATAGATGTCGCGGCCCCATACGGCATCGAGAAGCTGCGAGCGCGAATAGACCCGGCCCGGGTTCTGCATCAGGTGCTCCAGCAGGCGGAATTCCGTGGGCGAAAGCTCAATGTCGCGCTTGGAGCGCGTCACCCGCCGTGCCCGCCGGTCGAGCGCAATATCGCCCGCCTTCAAAACTTCGGCCACCGCATCGGGATTGGCACGCCGCAAAATGGTACGTACCCGCGCCAGAAGCTCCGGCACCGAGAATGGCTTCACCAGATAATCATCTGCGCCGGTGGCCAGGCCCCGCACCCGCTCGTTCTCTTCGCCGCGCGCCGTCAGCATGATGATGGGAATATCGCGGGTTTCGGGCCGTGTCCGCAGCAGGCGACAAACCTCGATGCCGGAAATGCCGGGCAGCATCCAGTCCAATACAATGAGGTCAGGCCGCTCTTCACTCACCAGGCGGGCCACGTCTTCGCCCTGTGCCGTGGCACGAACCCGGTAGCCCTCAGCTTCAAAATTATAGCTGAGAAGAATCTGGATGGGTTCTTCGTCTTCAACAATCAGGAGCGAAGCGGACATTATCCTCGTCTCACTTGGTCAGGTTATAGTTGGTGGTGCTGGTTGAGTCCTTCTTCGGCCGTTCTTCGGTGATGGGCTTGCCGTGCACGAGGAAATAGATGTTCTCGGCGATATTGGTGGTGTGGTCGCCGATGCGCTCCATGTTCTTCGTCCCAAACAGCAGGTGGGTGCAAGGGCCGATCATCCGCGGGTCTTCCATCATGTAGGTGAGGAGCTCGCGGAATATGGAATTGTAGAGGGCATCAATGTCCTCATCCGAACGCCAGACCAGGATGGCTTTCTCGGCATCGTTCTGGGCATAGGCATCGAGAATGTTCTTGAGCTGCTCCTGGGCCAGGTTGCCCATGCGCGTGAGGCCCGACACCAGCTTGCGCGGCAGTTGTTCGGAAATGGCATGGGTGCGTTTTGCCGTATTCTTGGCAAGATCGCCGATACGCTCGAGATCCGCCGCAATGCGGATGGCCACAATGATCTGCCGCAGATCCTGCGCCATGGGCTGGCGCTTGGCGATGGTGAGGATAGCCTTTTCCTCTACCTGCTGCTCGAGAGCATCAATCCTGTCATCATCCGCGATTACCCGGTCCGCCAGCCTGGTGTCGCGCTTGGCAATGGCATCAATGGCATTGGCAAGCTGTTCTTCCGCCAAGCCGCCCATCTGCGCCAGCATCTGCTTGAGGCTGGCCAGATCGTCGTCGTAGGATTTAACTGTGTGGTCGGACATGAAGGTCTCCGTTCTGGGCTCAGCCGAAGCGGCCGGTGATGTAATCTTGTGTGCGCTTGTCCTGGGGCGTGGTGAAAATATCGTCCGTATCGCCGAATTCCACCAAGGTGCCGAGATGGAAGAAGGCCGTGAGCTGCGAAACCCGCGCCGCCTGCTGCATGGAATGCGTGACGATAATGATGCAGTAGTTCTGGCGGATTTCATCAATGAGTTCTTCAATCTTGGCCGATGCAATGGGATCAAGGGCCGAGCAGGGCTCGTCCATCAGGATGATTTCGGGATTTACCGCAATGGCGCGCGCAATGCACAGGCGCTGCTGCTGGCCGCCGGACAGGCCCGTGCCGGGATGTTCCAGCCGGTCCTTCACCTCTTCAAACAGGCTGGCCTTCTTCAGGCTGTTGACGACGATTTCTTCCAGGTCAGTCTTTGATTTGGCAATGCCATGGATGCGCGGGCCATAGGCTACGTTCTCGAAAATTGATTTGGGAAAGGGGTTCGGCTTCTGGAACACCATGCCGACCCGGGCCCGGAGCTGCACCACGTCGAGATCGCGGTCATAAATGTTCTTGCCGTCAACCAGGATGTCTCCCGTTACCCGGCAGCCGTCAATGGTGTCATTCATCCGGTTGATGGCCCGCAGGAATGTGGATTTGCCGCAGCCCGAGGGCCCGATGAAAGCCGACACGGCGCGGTCTGGAATATCTATCGAGAGATTCTTGATGGCGTGTTTTTCACCGTAGTAGATATTCACATCGTTTGCCACGATCTTGGTCTCGCGGGCGGCCAGGATACGGGGGCCGGTGGATTCCGATGTCTTCTGGGTGGAAGCGTCCATGGTGGTTTCCTTGTTTCTTACCAGCGCTTTTCGAAGCGCTTGCGGAGATAAATGGCGACGGCATTGAGGCAAAAGAGAATAACAAGAAGAACAATGATGGCCGCCGCGGTACGAGACTGGAAGGCCACTTCCGGCAGGTCCGACCAGAGGTAAATCTGCACCGGCAAGACGGTGGCTGCTTCCGTGAAGCCCTTGGGGACATCAACGATAAAGGCCACCATGCCGATCATCAGCAACGGGGCCGTCTCGCCAAGGGCGCGGGCCACGCCGAGAATGGTGCCGGTTAGAATGCCAGGCACTGCCAGGGGCAGTACGTGGTGAAACACCGCCTGCTGGTGCGAAGCGCCAACGCCCAGGGCCGCCTCCTTGATGGAAGGGGGAACCGCCTTCAGGGCCGCCCGCGTGGCGATGATGATGGTGGGCAAGACAAGAAGTCCCAGAACCAGCCCGCCGACTAGCGGCGCCGAGCGTGGCAGGCCGAAGAAGTTGATGAAGACGGCCAAGCCCAGAAGACCGAAGATAATGGAAGGAACCGCCGCCAGATTGTTGATATTCACCTCAATCAGCTCGGTCCACTTGTTCTTGGCCGCAAATTCCTCGAGGTAAACCGCGGCGGCAATGCCAAGGGGAACGCTGAGCGCCAGTGTCATGATGACGGTCAGAAGCGATCCGATAATGGCGCCGCGGAGGCCCGCAAGCTCCGGCTCGCGGGAGTCTCCCGACATGAAGAACCGCCAGGCGAAATGTTTTTCGATGATGCCCTTTTCAGCCAAGGCTTCGAGCCATACGACAGCCTTGTCGTCGACGCGCCGCTCGGATTCCGGCGTCGCTATGGAGATTATGTCGTATTTCCCGGCAACGAATGTATTGATGAGTGTGGTTGGCGTAAGCAATGCTTCCGCCTTGGCGACGCCCGCTTCCACGCTGGTGATGCGGTAGGCACCGACATAGGAACGGATGATTTCACCGGCAGCGAGTTCCGACACGTCGCCGGTGATGAGAAACTCTTCTCCTGATTGTGTCAGCTGCAAATCCGTTTTGCCGGGTGCCTTGGCAATCTTGAACAGCGACCCCTTGTAATAAAGGTCGGCATCATCGGCAAGCAAGGCCCGGGTTTTCACCGTGCTGCCAATTGTGCCGGGATTGGCGGCCGTCTGGGCGCGCAAGTCATCAGCGGCCCCGACCGAGAAAAGTGAAGCCAGGACCTTCCTGTCCGCGCGCGACGTCACATTTGGAAACATCTCCCGGACATTGTCCTTCACCAGCAGGTCAAAATCGCTTTTCATGACATTGCTGGCGTCAATCTTGGCGGGATCAAGGTTGATATCGAGCACGGCGCTGTGTTCGTAGAAGCTCGGCCACGCCTTGAGGCCGATATCGATGAGCACATAGGCCAGGAACAGAACCGAGATCGCCAGCGCCACGGCCCCATAGGCCTTGAAGCGCCGTTCACTAGCATAGCGCTTGGCGATAAAGGCCGCATTACCCTTGTCAAATTTGTCAGTCATATTGTTCACGGTATCTCTGCACGATGCGAAGTGCGATGTAGTTTAAAACCAGGGTGAAGCAGAAGAGCACAAAGCCCAGGGCAAACGCCGAAAGCGTCTTGGCCGAGTCGAACTCCTGGTCGCCGACCAGCAAGGTGGCGATCTGCACGGTGATCGTGGTAACCGCCGCGAGCGGATTGAAGCTCAGGTTCGCCGCAAGCCCCGCGGCCATCACCACAATCATGGTTTCGCCGATGGCGCGCGATATGGCCAGCATGAATGCCGAAACAATTCCGGGAAGTGCCGCAGGCAGAACCACCCGCTTGATGGTTTCGGATTTCGTCGCCCCCATGGCATAGGAGCCATCGCGCAGGGCCTGCGGAACCGAATTTATGATATCATCGGCAAGCGATGAAATGAGCGGCACAATCATCATGCCCATGACCAGGCCCGCCGCCAATGCCGATTCAGAGGCGACCACCAACCCGAAGGACTCCCCGGTGTTGCGAATGAGGGGCGCAACCGTAAGCGCCGCAAAAAAGCCAAGGACCACGGTAGGCACCCCCGCCAGGATCTCCAGCATTGGCTTAAGCACGCCCCGCATTCTCCGGCTGGCATATTCCGCCATGTAGATGGCCGAGAGAAGGCCAAGCGGACCGGCAACGACAACAGCGATGAAGGTGATGAGCAGTGTGCCGACGAGCAGAGGGATAAAGCCGAAGGAGGCCGGTGTGGATGTGGGCGACCAATGGGTGCCGAAGAGAAATTCGATGGGCGAAACCTGCTGGAAAAAGGCCAGCGATTCAAACAGCACGGAAAACACAATGCCGATGGTTGTGAGAATGGCGACCGCCGAACAGGCAATGAGTACGATTTTGACAAGATACTCAAAACGGTTGCGGGCGCGAAATTCCCGGGTGATGAGCTGATGGCTGGCGGCAATGGCGGCTGCGCCGAAAAGTGCCGCCGCCGCGGGCATGATAATCGAGCCTGGACCCGCGGCAAGAGTGACCGCGAGCATCGCGACACTGGCTGCGACAAGTCCCATGGAGGCCATCAGAAGCCCATGGTAGGTTGGCAGGGAATGGAGGCTGGCCGCGCCCGCATTGCGCAACACCTGCGCGCGGGCCCGGCCAACAAAAAAACCAACAGCCGTCAGTGCGGCAATGATCAATAATGTCCAGGCAATCATGAGCCTTTTAGTCCCTGCTTTGTTTTATTCAATCGCCTCTGACGTGCGAATTGTCATCGAATGGGGCGGTCTGGTACATCCGCAAACCCGCCCCATTCGCCGTATCGGGCCTTAATTACTTAAGACCGTCAATCTTCAGAACTTCCATGGCTGTTGCCATCGCTTTTGACTTTTCGGCATCAGCACCCGGAAGGGTGATGAGGCCCTTGTCAGCAAGGTAACCATCGGCGCCCAGGGCCTTGTCCGAAACATACTCGGCCACAAATTCAGCGATGCCGGGAACAACGCCAACATGCTGCTTCTTGACATAGATGAAGAGAGGGCGCGACATCTTGTAATCGCCGGAGGCAACGCTTTCGTAGGAAGGTGCCGCACCGTCAATTTCAAGACCTTTGATGCTGCTGGCGTTCTCTTCCAGGAAGGAGAAACCGAAAATGCCAAGCGCTGCCGGATTGGCCTGCAGTTTCTGCACGATGAGATTGTCGTTCTCGCCGGCTTCAACAAAGGCACCGTCTTCACGCATGGATTTCCACACGGCCTCAAATGCCTTGGCGTCAGACTTCTTCAGCGCTTCAAGCGACTCGAATTTTCCGGCACCGACTTCCATCGCGAGTTCCATGAAGGAATCGCGTGTTCCCGATGTGGGAGGCGGGCCCAGAATTTCAATCTTTTCCTTGGGCAACGAAGCGTCGATGTCGCTCCACATCTTGTAGGGGTTGTCGACCAGCTTGCCATCCTTGTCAGGAACCTGCTTGGCCAGCGCCATGAAGACCTGTTGCTTGGTCAATTTCATGTCTGGCGCATTCTTCGATGCAGCAATTGTGAGGCCGTCGAAGCCGACCTTGATTTCAACGATCTCGGTCACGCCATTCTTGGCGCAGGCCGCGAATTCGCTCTTCTTGATTTGGCGCGAAGCGTTGGTCATGTCCGGCGTATCTTCGCCGACGCCGGAGCAGAACAGCTTCATGCCGCCGCCGGTTCCGGTTGATTCAACAACCGGCGTCTTCATGCCGGAGGTCTTGCCGAAGTTTTCGGCAACCGTTGTCGTAAAGGGGTAAACCGTTGAAGAACCAACGATACGGATTTGATCACGGGCCAATGCGGGGCCAGCGAAGAGGGCAAGTGCACTCACGGCCAGTAGAACTTTTTTCATCACTGATGTCTCCTTGTCAATAGAACAGGGCGGAACCTAGAAACCATTGATGATGCTTATGCGACAGTTATATCACACTTTTATGACAACATAATACATTGTTATATAAGGCTTTTTAGATGGATGGGAGGCGGATGGTGAATTGACTCCCATGGCCCAGCCTGGAGGTTACCAGAAGCCGGCCACGATGCCGGTTGAGAATGTGTTTCACAATTGCCAGGCCAAGACCGGTTCCGCCGCGCGACCGGCTCTCCTGCACGCTGATGCGGTAGAAACGTTCCGTGAGGCGCGGTATGTGCTCTTCGGCAATGCCGCGGCCTTGGTCGATCACCGACAGGGTGACGAAGCCAGGTTCGCGGCCACCATCGATTTTCACGGTTTTGCCGGGCTCCGAATACTTGATCGCGTTCTCGATAAGATTGATGACCACCTGCACCAGTTCATCCCACTCGCCGGAGACTTCGAGCGGTGACTCCAAGTTGATCTGCAAGGCAACCTTTTCTTCCTGCGCCATGCTGGAGAGAAGATCGCACACATGGCGGGCCACTTGTGCAAGGTCAACCTTCGCCGATGGGCGCAGGTGAACGTTCATCTCAATGCGCGACAGCGAAAGCAGGTCGTCAATAAGCCGCTTCATGCGCTCGGCCTGGCTGCGCATGAGATTCAGGAATTTTTCGCGCGCCGTCTCGTCATTGCGGGCCGCACCCTGAAGCGTTTCAATGAAACCGGAGAGCGAAGCAAGCGGCGTGCGCAATTCATGGCTGGCATTGGCCACGAAATCCGAGCGCATGCGCTCAATCTGCTGCTCGCGCGTCAGGTCCTTGAGAACCA
Organism: Hyphomicrobiales bacterium; assembly: GCA_038330285.1. GTDB lineage: Bacteria > Pseudomonadota > Alphaproteobacteria > Rhizobiales > Aestuariivirgaceae > Aestuariivirga. The sequence continues at coordinate 13,662 of JBBQNU010000071.1, forward strand.
GAAGAACCGCCGGGCTGTCCGACCGCGCCGGCGTGATCGGCGATACATAGACTTCAAAATTCCGCGCAAGGGGGCCGCGCACCTCGTAGCCGACGCTTGCGCTGCTGCCCTGCGATACCGCGCGTGTCACGGCCTCAAGCACGGCGGGGGCGCGAATGGTCTGGCTGAGATGCAGGCCCACCGGCATCGTCTCCAGCATCTCTTCCGCATTGGCATTTGCCTTGATGACAATGCCGTTGCTGTCGAGAATCAGAATGGGATCGGGAAGGGCATCAACCAGATGATCGACGGCATCAACTATCGCGGACTTCTGTTCCGGCGCTGCGGCGAGTTCCGGGTTTTTTCTGTTCCACGGCCATTCCATAGTTGCAAATAGACTTCTTGGGGTCATTCATGCAAGTCTGGCCGAAAATAATTACAGCAGTGCAACCATGATGACCCAAGCTATCGATGAAGGCATGCTCGCTTTCTACAAGGAGCTGTCCAGGCATTCCCCGCCGGAAAGCGCCAATTGGCCCATGGCCGAGCAGCGCAAGGCCTGGGATGACGTCTGCCGGCTGTTCCGCGCACCCCGTGGGCAACGCCTGCTTGTCGAGGATATTGATGTGGACGGCGTTCACATCCGCGTCTTCCGTCCTCCCGGTGAAGCGCCAAAGCCCGCGGTGATCTATTTTCATGGCGGCGGCTGGGTTTTGGGTTCCTGCGAAACCCATGATGACATGTGCGCCGAAATGGCCGATGGGGCCGATTGCGTGGTGGTGCTGGTTGATTACCGCCTGGCGCCGGAACATCCCCACCCCGCCCAACTGGAGGATTCCCTGAAGGTTTTGCTCTGGATGCGAAGCGCCGGCCGGGCCTTCGGCATTGACCCTGACCGCATTGTAGGTGCGGGTGACAGCGCCGGTGGGCAAATGACTGTGGGCTTGGCTTTAGTGCTGCGTGACCATGGCGCGCCGCAGCTCCGGGGTCAGGTTTTGATCTATCCCGTTCTGGGGGCCGACGTGAATACGCCCTCCTATATCCGCAACGCCCATGCCCCATGCCTCACCAAGCCGGAGATGGTATTTTATCTCGATTGTTTTTTGGGGCCGAAGGGCAATCCCAACTGGTTTGATCCCCGGGCCGTTCCCAATCTGGCCGATGATGTCACGGGCCTGCCGCCCGCCTATATCTCAGTTGCTGCACATGATCCGCTGTATGATGACGGCGTGATTTTTTATGAAAAGCTGCGGGCTGCCGGAATTCCGGCCATTCTGAAAGAGG
>JBBQNU010000072.1:0-14831 GCA_038330285.1 Hyphomicrobiales bacterium
TGATGGCGACGGCGACGGCGACGGAGACGGCGACGGTGATGGCGACGGAGATGGCGACGGAGACGGAGACGGAGACGGTGATGGCGACGGAGACGGCGACGGCGACGGAGATGGCGACGGCGACGGAGACGGTGATGGCGACGGAGACGGCGACCATGGCGAAGAAGGCGATGGTGACGGAGACGGGGATGGAGACACTGAAGATGGCGGCGTAGTCTCAGTCCACGGCTAAAACCAGGCTTTCTCGTTCGAAAATCAGACGCCGCGTGGATTTCCACGCGGCGTCTTAACTATTTAGTCCCGTCTCCTCCAACTGGAACGAAGTTTGCGAATCCTGACAGGAACACAAGGAATCTGTGCCATGTTAGGACTACAGCCTGCCCGCGCGCCCGTTAACCTGGAGTTGGACAGAAGCAAAGACAATTCTCATTCTTTTCTGAACCAAAAGCCTTTGGAGCTATCAGAAAGAAGCCTGTCGGAGTTTCTCGCCCAACCTAGGAAAACAAGGTTAACGCCACGGTACGACTTTGCTTTTCTCGCACCATTTGAACTCGTCGCCCGGTCCAAGGGAAAGCTGATTCTCTCCGAATGGCTGGAGGGCATATCGCCGTTCCGCGCCATTCACGAATTGCGGGGCGAATCACCGGCAATTGATGCCTTTCAACTTTCCGTTGTTGCAGGTTACGTGCCCGTCGCTGCCGCTCACTGGCAGCAAGTCCTTACAGCCAGGAAAAATGGCCGATTCGGGCTTGAGTTCAATCTTAACGGTGCCAAGCATCGCGCTTCCCCTCTCCAATCAATTGCAACGAACCGGTCGCTTGCGAAATATTTTGCGGCGCTGTTGGAGGAAAAACACCTCACTCCTGAGAAATTTTTTGAAGGTGGCGGACAGCTTTACCTGCTGGAATGCAGGCAATTTATCCTTCAATGCGGAAAGTCTGCCAGCGCTATCGAAACCTATCGTGGCAGTCGTCTCATTGCGGCAGATCAATCACCTGAGATGCTTGCTGACCGTGTAATATCCGGCATTTCCCGATGGTTCATGTCAAACCAGCATGCCGACGGAGCGTTGCCGTACAAATACTGGCCCAGTTCCGGCACTTACTCCGACGCCGACAATCCAATACGACGCTTTATGGCGAGTGTTGCCTTCAGCCGCATGGCACATGCCCTTGATCGGCAGGACATGAAAGTTGGGGCGCGAAAGAATCTCGATTACAACCTGCGCCGGTTCTATCGTGTTGAGAACGGCATCGGCGTGATCGCCTGGAACGGAAGCGTCAAACTGGGATCCTTGGCGCTCGCAGCACTTGCAATTCTCGAAAGCCCATTTGCCGAATCGTGGAAAACTGAGCTCACCGAGCTGCGCAAGACCATCAACTCACTCTGGCAGCCCTTCGGCGCATTCCGGACCTTTGTCTATCCGGCCGATCGGAACGACAATCAAAACTTCTACCCCGGCGAAGCGCTCCTGTTCTGGGCCATAAGTTTGCAAAAAAATCGGGATGAAGCCCTGCTGTCCCAGGCGCTCAAGAGTTTCTATTATTATCGCAGCCATTTCAGGAGGAATGCAAATCCCGCCTTCGTGCCATGGCATAGCCAGGCGGCAGTGATTCTCTACAGGCTCACCGGTGATGTGGCATTGCGCGATTTCGTCTTTGAAATGAATGACTGGCTCCTGCCGCACCAGCAATGGGGCAGCCCGGTTGACCTTGATCACTGGGGCCGATTCTACTCTCCGACCAAACCTGAATACGGCCCTCCCCATGCCTCAGCCACAGGAGTTTACCTTGAAGGGCTGGTTGAAGCATTGGCCTTGTCAAGAGAATCCGGAGATACGCTTCGCACTGCTTCCTACGAGCAGGCAATCGAGCGCGGCATCCGTTCCCTCGCGCAGCTTCAATTCCGAGATGATGCCGATGCCTATTATGTCTCTCATAAAGAGCGGGTCATCGGCGCCATCCGCACTGAATCCTATAACAACGAAATCCGCATCGACAATCTCCAGCATGGCGTCATGGCTTTGCTCAAGTATCGGGAGGTTGGCCGGGCCGACAGCCGGAATATGCATAAAACCACTCAGCCCGTAGCGGCACAATAGGCAGCATCATCATGGCTAAATGGATCGCATCAAGATTTATTGTTCTGTGCTTCCTGTTGGGAGCATCTGCTTTCCCGGCTTATGCAATGCCGCCGCCTATAACGGCGTCCAATGGCTACGCCATTGGCAGCATCGTCATCAAGACAAGAGAGCGGAAATTGCTCTATGTGGAAGGCAAGAATGACGTCATTACCTACTCCATTGCCGTTGGCAAAGCAGGACGCAAATGGAAAGGCACCACGGCAATCTCGCGAAAAGTTCTCAATCCCGCCTGGGCGCCTCCGCCCCTTATCCGGAAAAGCAATCCCAAGCTTCCTGCTCTTATCAAGCCCGGCCCCAACAATCCACTGGGGGTCGCCGTACTCGTGCTGGGCGATGGAACCTATGGCATTCACGGGACAAACCGGGATGAAACGATCGGCACCGATGCTTCCTTTGGCTGCTTTAGAATGCACAATACCGATATCCTTGCTCTTTTTAAACGGGTCAAGATCGGAACCGCGGTTTATGTTCAGCAATGACCGCAACTATTTCCACCAATGAGGTAAGAGCCATGACAATTGCGGCATTTCTGGAACACGCAGATGAGGCCTCGCATCGGCCTTGGTGGCCCAGCCTTGGCAACCCCAGGGAAATAGCTGACATTATGGTTGGAACCTGGAGCGGCATGCCAACGGCATCTGTCGAAGCAATCCGGCATCGCCTGGATACAATCGAAGACGGACTAACCAACTTCCTTTTCGTTCCCGAGCTTTTTGCCAGGCCAAATGGAACTTACGCGCGAACTGCCTTGCTGGCTTGTTCGCAAGCCATTGAGAAGGGCGCATCCGGCATTATCGCGTCCGCCCGCCCGCGCAATCTTGCCTCCGACATTCCATGCCTGTTGGTGAAAGATGTGTCACAGGCAATCGGCCGGCTTGCGGAATTCCGGCGGCGGGAGTCCTTCGCCAAGTTTATTGCGGTAACGGGCAGCGTCGGCAAGACGACCACCAAGAACATGATTCATTTGCTGACGTCGAGCGTTGCCCCGACGCTGCGTTCCATCGCCAATTATAATGCGGGCATGGAAAGCATACATTTTACGCTTTCAAACCTTTCCCCTGATCACAAGTATTGCGTTGCCGAGTTTTCAGAGGTCGGGAACCTGGAAGCGCAGCTAAACTTGTTTCGCCCGGATATAGCGCTCATAACGAATGTCGTATGGGAACACATAAATCGGATGGAGCGCCAGGGCTACAAAGGCGACCACGCGATTCGCCGATTGGCCTATCTTTCCGCAGGTGTCGTGCGAAATCTGGCGCCTCGCGGGATTTGCATTCTCAATGCCGATGAAGAACATTTCAGTGTGGTGGCGGAGGAGGTGCGGAAGTCCAAAGACGTGCGCATCGTGACATTTGGCCGTGGCGCGGAATGCGATGTCAAAATCCTTTCTTTGGAAACCAGCACTGATGCGACCAATGTTGCGATAATGGTGGATGGCAAGCAATACAGTTACACCCTTGGCCTTCCTGGCGAGCATATGGCAATCAACAGCGTTGCAGCGGCAACGGTAGCCCATTTTGCGGGAACTCCGCTGCCGCCTGCACTTAAACTCTTTGAAAAATTTGAGCCTGATTCCCACCGTGGCATACGTTTGCAAGTTCCTTGGCAGGATGGATCGATCTTTCTCCGCGACGAAACTGTGAGTTCAAGCATTGCAAGCCTGCGCTCTTCATTTGCCCAGTTTGAGCATGAAAAGCCCGTCAATGGCGGCCGTCGTATTGCTGTACTTGGCCAAATCAACGGGTTAGGCGAGACGATGCCAGAAGCCATGGCGGATTTCGCCCGAGAAGCGGACTTATCTTCGATCGACCGGTTTTATACAATCGGCAGCGACATCCGCATATTCAATGAGCGGATATCTGATCGCAGCCGGGTTGCACCACATTTTCAAACCCTGGAGCAGCTTGAAAGAGCCCTCAGAGACGAACTGCGTTCGGGCGACATAATTGTCTTGAAGGGTACGCGTACCCCTTCCAATATTTCCCTTCGGCGACTGGTCGACCGCTTGAGTTCCGCGCCGCCTCAACCAGAATTTTCCGGCCACGGCGAAGCTAAAACACCATGCAAGCGCATTGTCATCGGCGGCGATACATATTTTGGCGAAGCATATCAGGAAAAGCGCGCCAAAAATGCCGATATCAGCTATCTGGCGGTATTCGGTTACGATTATTCAGGGAAGAACCTGGCGCCTCTCCTGCAGCGCGCTGATTTTGCAATTGTTAATCTCGAATGTGCCCTCACGGGGCTCAAAACTTCGAAGTTGGAGGGCCGCAAAGACTATATCTTGCGCGGCCAGCCGCAAGAGACAATCGGTGCTTTAAAGACGCTGAATGTAGGTGGTGTTCTGCTTGGCAACAACCACAGCATGGATTACCATGCTGACGGTCTTTCAGAAACACTTCGCCACATGAAAGCCGCTAAAATTTCCCTGTCAGGTGCAGGTGAAAGCCGTGCCGAGGCACAGCAACCCATCCTGAAGGAATTTGATGTTGATGGCATTCCCTTCAAGCTCGCGGTGCTCTCCGGTTACGAATACAATACGTCCCACGAAGAACTCGGATTCTTTGCTGGCGCCACAAAAACCGGGGTTAACAACATCAACATCGACAGGCTTCGCCAGCAAATTTCCAGCCTCAAGTCCGACGGATACTTTGTCGTTGTATCGCCGCACTGGGGATTGAATTATTGTTTCCGCACCCACGACCAATCCCGCTTGGCACGCCGTTTTGTAGACATCGGCGCCGACATGATTCTTGGCCACGGTCCTCACATGATGAACGAGCTCGCAAACGTTGATGGCGTGTGGGTGATCTACAGTCTCGGCAATCTCATTTTCAATTCGGAAGGAGAATACGAGCGGCGCGGGATACAACCCTACAGCCTGATAGCGGAGCTTGAATTGGCCCGTCAGGGCAAGGCCATTCGCGGCAATCTCAATCTCTACCCCATCGTTTCCTGCAACCAGATGACCCAGTTCCAGCCGACCTTCACGAACAGCAATCAGTTTGAACAGGTTGTGGGAATGCTGAAGGCCATGCATTATGACAGCGCCGAATTCATGAACGGCATCGAGTTGCGCGAAGTCGACGGCCGCCGCAGCATGACCATGAAGGTTTTTTGATTTAACGGGTGTTCTGTCATAGCCCTTGAAAACCACCCCCCATTACGACTATTTCTATAGACATGATTTCACAGCGCGCCCGCTACGCTTTCAAGGCTGTCGTGGCCCTCGCCCGCGCCAAGCCCGGCGTTGGCTTGCAGATCCGTGAACTCTGCGAACAGGAGACACTTCCCCGGAAATTCCTCGAACAGATCCTGCTGATGCTGAAGGCCGCTGGCTATATTTCCAGCCGCCGGGGCCGCGATGGCGGCCAATAGCGCACGGCTCCGAAAGACATTGCTCCAATCTCCTGCAAAGCTCTAAGAGATTGTAACTATTGGAAATTATGGCAGATATCCCTCAGGTGAAAATTTTTGTTCATCATTGGCCCTGCGGACAAACAATCGCTGGCGCGAAGGAAAAAGCCTAACTAACCTCCCGGCTTGCGTGATCACGATTGGCCTTAAGGGGATGAGCCAAGGCTCATGAAACTGCGACCTGCATTGAAGGCAATTCTGTTTGGCGTGACTGTCGTTGCCTTGCTGGTGGCGCTGCGCTGGGCCGATTTCAGCACCTTGCGCGCCGTCCGTGATTTTGCCTTCGACCAGTTCCAGCGCCTGGCGCCCCGCGCTTACGAGCCTACACCCGTCCGCATCATCGACATTGATGAACGCTCCCTCAAAACCCTCGGCCAATGGCCCTGGCCGCGCACGCTGGTTGCAAAGCTGTCATCGCGCCTGAACGAACTTGGCGCGGCGGTGGTGGCCTTCGACGTGCTCTTCGCCGAACCCGATCGCCTCTCGCCGAAGAACATCATGTCTGAGCAGAGCGGCGTCGATCCGGCCATCATTGCGGGCCTGCGCGACAATGATGCCGTCCTTGCCGCGCAATTCGCCCAGCAGCCGGTTGTTCTCGGCTTTGCCACCAATGTGGATTCGAAAGTTATGCCCAAGGTGAAGGCAGGCTTTGCATTCACCGGCGAAAGCCCGCTTCTTGCACCGCCGCCGCTGGCCGGGGCGACGCCCCCCCTGCCCGTGCTGGAAGATGCCGCCGCAGGCATTGGCGACATCAGCATGAATGCCAATGCCGATTCAACCGTTGTCCGCACCATTTCACTGTTTCGCTCCGACGGAAAACAGCTTTATCCCTCGCTCGTCATGGAGGCCCTGCGTGTGGCCCAGGGCGCCTCCACCTACATCATCGCCAATGCCCCCGAACGCGCGGGCTCTATCGCCACGGCGCGGATCGGCGACTTCGAAGTGCCGACGACAGCTGCCGGCGAATTGCAGATTTACACCAGCCCCGAACGGGCCGACCGCTATGTCTCGGCCAGCGATGTGCTGTCAGGTGATGACGCCAAATTGCGGCCGCTCATCGAAGGCAACATCGTTTTGGTGGGCACGTCTTCAGCCGGTCTCCTCGATATCCGAACCACGACGCTTGGCCAGAATGTGCCGGGGGTCTCACTTCATGCCCAGGCCATTGAGCAAATTCTCACAAAGAATTTCCTCACCCGGCCCGATTGGGCCGACGGGCTTGAAATCATCGCCATCGCATTGCTCGGCCTGGCCGTGGTGTTGCTCACCGCCCTCGTGTCGCCGTGGATCGCCGTCACCACGGGAATTGCAATGTCCGGCGCAGCACTTCTCGCGTCGTGGTTGGCATTTCGAAACGGCGGACTGCTGATTGACCCCACTTACCCGGTGGCAACGGCACTCGTAGCGCAATTCGCCGTCATGGGCTTTCGCTTCCTTACGACCGACCAGGAACGTCGTCACATCCGCAAGGCCTTCGGCCAGCATGTGTCGCCGGCCGTGCTCGCCCGTGCCGAAAGCCAGCCGGAAGCCATGCTTCTCGGCGGCGTGGACCGGGAAATCACCCTGATGTTCATGGATATCCGGGATTTTACAACCATCAGCGAAGGCATGCCGCCCACCGACCTTGTGAGCTTCCTCAACAAACTGCTCACCGGCCTGAGCCGCCATGTCATGGCCAGCGAAGGCACCCTCGACAAGTTCATCGGCGATTCAATCATGGCGTTCTGGAATGCCCCGGTCGACGTTGCTGAACACCCCGTGAGAGCCGCCCTTTGCGCCCTGGCCATGCGCGACACCTTGCGCGAAATGAACGAGCAGGATGCCTTGGGCCTTGGCCGGCCCCTTGCCATTGGCATTGGCATCAATACTGGCATCGCCTGTGTGGGCAACATGGGGGCCGAGAGCCGGTTCAACTATTCCGCCGTTGGCGATGCCGTAAACACGACAGCCCGGATTGAGGCCGCATCTAAGGAACTGGCCTTCGATATTCTTGTGTCCGCATCAACTGCTGAAAACCTGAAAGGTTTCGCCCTGCTCGACGCAGGAACCCGCGCCCTAAAGGGAAAATCCGAACGCATCAGGCTGTTCCTGCTTCTGGGCGGTGCAAAACTGGCGCAAACCCCCGAGTTTCAAAACCTGCATGAGGTTCACGCAAAATTGCTAAAGGCCTTGCCCGGCGCGCCGGCCGCGACAGCCAAAACCCTTCGCGCCGAGGCAATCGAGGCGGCGAGTTCCTTCAAGCCGGACCTGAAAAAGTTTTATGATCGGCTGGTGGCAAGCAACCTGAATTGACGAGTTCCGCCCGCGTCAGGACGAACTGACAATGATCGCGGCGATAGCGAGATAGGTGAGGTGGTGCAAAAACTGATCCGTCGCAAGGGCCCACCAGAACTCCCGCACGGCAATCGTCCAGCCTTTGAGCTTGACGATATTCTCTTTGGTGAAGTCGATATGGTAATGAAGCACCATGTCGGCAACGGCGAGGGCAAGAATTAACTTCCACCCGAGACCGAACCACGCCAGGGCGGCAATGGTCCCCAACCCGTGAATGCCGGCATGCAACAGGCCCAGGCGGTTGCCGTAGATCGCCTTGCCGTCGACCATGGCTTTGGTCTGGAGGGGGCCGTCACAGATAAAATGCTTGATTTGCAGCAAAAGAACCAGAAACAGCACGTCATTATTTGTCATCATGGCTTCCATGGTTAGGCAAACTCGCTGGCGAGATCAATGCGTCCGAATGTGCTATCCCCGGTTGCCTCCCAAAGGCTGCAAGAGCTAAACCGGATAGCAAAATCCCATCATCCAAGCGCCCTTCACGCTATTGTCATATATCTTCGTTCTGGTATCCTTTCTAATGTCAATTTTAGACCTTGGCCGGGCTGAAAATCCGAGCCGGGTTTCAACGCAGGGTGGTATGCAAAGTGGCCGAAGATGTAATCAGTGTGGATATCGTTGACTTGGACAATGGGATTACAAATGTCCTGCTGTCCGGGCGCATGGATGTTCAGGGCGCCCTCGCCGTCGACAAGAAATTCAGCACTATCGCCGATGAGAAGAAAAAAGTCGTGATCGACCTGTCCCAGGTCACGTTCCTGGCTTCGCTCGGCATCCGCACTCTGATCATGAGTTGCAAGACGCTGGCCAGCAACGGAGGCGACATGGTGCTTCTTAATCCCCAGCCCAATGTGGAAAAAGTCCTGCGGACCAGCGGTGTGGATACGGTTATCCAGATCGTCCGGGACATGAATGCGGCGGCGGCAATTTTCGCCAAGTGAATGCCGTTCAAAAGCAGCAGGTGACTCATCCCAACACATGGCGCAAGGCATTTGTAGGCACCATTGACGATATCTCCTCTGCCGCGCAATGGGTGGAGACGATAGCCGCGGACCAGAAATTTCCGGAAGAGCTCGTTTTTGCCCTGCAGGTTTGCCTTGAGGAACTGCTGACCAATGTCGTTCGCCACGGCGGAGCCAAAAGCAGCGGCGATCTATCCGAGGTGCCGGTCCCGCCCCTGAATGTGGAGATCAGTATCAGCGCCGGCGCCCAGCGCGTCAGCATGACCGTTGAGGATAATGGAAAGCCGTTCGATGTTGTAAATGCACCGGCGCATCGCATCGACCAGCCGTTGGATGAGGTTCAGCCTGGCGGGCTTGGCATTCAACTCATCAGAAACTTTGCAAGCTCCATTGCCTACGAGCAGGCCGGGCTTGGTAACTGCGTCATCGTCGAGTTTTTGCTATAAGCAAAATGACCCGCTAAGCTTGCACCCACGATGAGTGACACTGCTGAATTTGCCGCCACCAGACCCGACTCCCTCCATGCCGAAGCCTTGGAAGTGGCCCTCAAGTCGCTTCCGCAGGTCCATCTCACCCCGGGCGAAACACTGGTCCGGCAGGGCCAAGCCAGCGACGCTGCATTCTTCCTCACTCAGGGAACCGTGAGTGTTTACGCTGACACGCTCTTCGGTTCCGTGCCGCTGGCGACAATTCAGGCCCCGCAGCTTATCGGTGAAATTGGCGTCCTTGCCGACCTGCCCCGCACCGCAACCATTAAAGCCGTAACGTCCGCAACGGCGTATCGCATCAGCCGCTCCGAGCTTCATGAAATCGGCCGGAAAACCCCGGATTTGCTGCTGTATATAATTGGCCAGTTGGGGCGGCAGCTCGATGCCGTGAACCGCGCCGTCAGCCTCTACACCAACGCGCTCGCGGCCCTTGAAAAACGGGAATTTGATTCGCGGATACTGGAGCAGCTGGAAAACCCGCCGCCCCAGCTGGCGGAATTTTCCGCCGCCTTTCACCGCTTTTCCAGCCAGATTCTCGACAAGCGCCGCCAGCATGATGAGCTGGCAAGTGCCGCCATCATCCAGCAGTCGTTCCTTCCGAAAACCTCGAACCTGGCGGCCATCGAGGGTGTTCTTGAACTCCACGCCGAAATGCGCCCCGCGCGCGAAGTGGGCGGCGACTTCTACGACTTCTTCATGCTCGATGCAGACCATCTCGCAATTGCCGTCGGCGATATCTGCGGCAAGGGCATAGCGGCAAGCCTGTTCATGGCCGTGGTTGTCACTGTCCTGCGCACCGCGGCCCATGAGGAAAAGGGCGTGGCCTCCACCATCGCGCGGGCCAATGCCATTCTCTGCCGGGACAACGCGTCGTCAATGTTTGCCACGGCCTTTTATGCGGTCTTGAATCTGCGCACCGGAGTTCTTGAATATTGCAACTGCGGCCACAATGCCCCCTTCCTTGTTCACCCCTCGGGTGAAACCCGCAGCTTTTCTGCCACTGGATTGCCTTTGGCGCTTTTTGCCGACCGGGCCCCGGCAATGGCCAGCGTGACCCTTGGCCATTCCGATACCCTGGTCCTCTTCACCGATGGCGTTACCGAAGCCATGAACCTCTCCCAGGACGAGCTTGGCGAGACTGCTTTTGTCGAAACGCTTGTCAGGTCACGTGACCGGCCTGTGGCCGAAATTATTTCCCGCATCTTCTCGGCCGTCGATGCCTTCTCGGAGGGAGCAAAGCAGACAGATGACATCACCTGCATCGCAATCCGCCGCAAGCCATCTATTTGACCGTGCCCGGAGAAATGTGATTATGTCTGGCTTGCCTCCCGCAGATCGGAGCATGAATCAGGGAATTTTGACATGAGATGTCTTGTCGTTGCCGACCTGCACTATTCCCTGCCGCAGTTTGATTGGGTGCTGAATGTGGCAGGGGATTTCGATCTGGTTATCATCGCCGGCGATCATCTCGACCTGAGCTCGCTGGTTGCGGGGCGGGCCCAGACAGTCGTCATCCGCAAATACTTTGAACTGATGCGTGAAAAGGCAAAATTGGTGGTTTGCTCAGGCAACCACGATCTCGATTCGCGGGATCTGTCCGGCGAAAAAGTGGCGAAATGGCTCGTCGATCTCAGTCAGGATGAAGTTCCTTCAGATGGTGCGTCATTTGTATTTGAGGATACGCTTTTTAGCGTCTGCCCCTGGTGGGATGGCCCGCTTACCCGCGAAAGGATTGGGGCGCAACTGGCCGCCGACGCCATCAAGCGCACCGGCCGCTGGTTCTGGGTACACCATGCACCGTCTGACAAGTCTCCCACAAGCTGGAGTGGAAGCAAATATTTGGGCGACAGTTCGCTTCTTGAATGGGTCAACGAATACAAGCCGGACATGGTCTTTTCCGGCCACGTTCACCAGTCACCTTTCACTAAGGATGGCTCGTGGGTGGACCGGATTGGCGAAACCTGGGTGTTCAATGTCGGATTCCAGTTTGGGGCGCCGCCCGCCCACATCATTTTTGACACGGAAAAAGACGAGGCGGTTTGGCTTTCGGCGGCGGGTTTTCAGTCCATCCGATTCAGTCAGCCGCTCGAGCGGCCCTTGCGGCGCCTTGCAACGCCTCCGGCCTGGGTCACATTGCAGGATCGGGCAAGCGGTCCGAACCCGGTATGAACTCAGTTTCCTGCTGGTGAACGAGACTGGCAAGCACATCGCTTACCATTCCGAGGTGGTTGCCTTGCCCGGCATACTGGCGCTTCAAGTCAGCAAGATAGGTGGTAGCCAAATTCAATCGCTGCGCGAGCAGGCGGGCGATGATGAAAGCGATCTGCGGGTCAGACCGCAGGAATCCTGCGGCATTGGCATAGGCATAGACCGTTACAGGAGAAAGGGCGCGAACCGTAGCCGTATGGGGCGTATTGAGCAGAACCGACATTTCACCAAAGACTGAGCCTGGTTCACTGACAACTGCCACCTGGGTACTGCCGCGCAGCACCTCGATCCGTCCGTCGACGAGAATATAGAGATGACCGGAGGTGTTTCCCTCGGAAAGCAGCACCTCTCCGGCCGGAACTTCCCTTTTCTTTGTGGGATCGCAAATTTCCAGAATCGATTTCATCGTATCCTTTCACCCCGCCTCATCGATGCGGCCGGGGCTCAAAACAATAAGGATATCGAAAGCTTGACTGACTTCAACCGTTAATTAGGCGAGACCCGCAACTGCATAAAAATTCGGCACTCACTGCCTGAGAAGCTTAGCAGCGGTGCTTTCCGGAATTTCACCGAGGCTGACCAGAAGATGGGCCGCGAGCCTGCGGGCGCTTCCTGAATCTGCCGCGTAAACAATCTGCCGGCCCTGCCGGTGACCGTCGATCAGCCCGCACCGCGTCAGGGTGGCGATATGCGACGACAGCGTATTCTGCCGCACCTGAAGCGCCTCGGCGATATCGCCCGCCGCCATGCCATGCTGCTTGCTCGCCAGCAAACGCATCACTTTCCAGCGCGTTGGCTCGCCAAGGGCGCGAAGGGCCGAGATAGCCTCTAGCTCATCCATGTATCGAGAATGATCGATATGAATGACAGCCGTGTGACAATTCATTAAGTTTCCGGGCTATCAAGACTAACACAGGGGAAAATCATGGACGACAAGAAGCCTGCAAAAAAGGCGAATTCAGTGAACAAGCTGGAGTTTTCGGGGCGGCTCGACAGCATCAATGTCAGCGGCGCCGGAAGCCACTTTCAGTTCGATCTTGTGGGCAAGAGCGGCAGCAAGTCCTATCTGCTGGATTCCGCCAATCCGTCCAGTTTTGCCACCTTGGCGGCCTTCGTCACCTCTGCCTATATGGCCGGCAAGAAGATCCACGTGCAGGGCACGGCAAATGGCGAGGGCCTGCCCTTTGCCAGCAGCATCCGGATCGGCGCAAAGCCCAAGGTTCCCAAGGCCAAGCCGGTAAAACGCGTCAAAGGTCCCGTGATTGAAGCGCAGCCGGCTGCCGCCTGATCGTGGCAAGCCACGCGTAGCCGCGGTAGGGCGCTTCAAAATGAACCGATGCGCCAGGTATTTTGGCAAGTTCGTTTTTTAGTGCTGCGCGCGGCGACACGTGAAAAAGATCAAGCCAGCAAAACAGCAGGGCGCGAAAGCCGCGCGGCAGGCCCTCGCACTGGCCGAAGTCAACGATGTGAAGCTCGCCATCATCCGATAGCAGGCTGAAGGCATGGCGCAAGGCCATCTGCCATTCGGGAACCATCGACAGGGTGTAGGAAAAATAGATGCGGTCAAACCGGCGCTGGCCAAGGCTCGTCATGGGATCAAATGACGTGGCATCAGCGCAGGCAACACGCACCCGCCTCTCGAATCCCATGCGGCTCATGCTGCCAAGCGCCGTCTTCAGCATCTCCTGCGAGATGTCGATGCCAAACAGCTTCGCATCGCCATAGCGCTGCGCCGCCCCTATCAGGTTCCGGCCCGTGCCGCAGCCAATTTCCAGAATTGATCCGCCCGGTGGCGGGGCCAGCCGGTCAAGCAATTGGTCCCGGCCCAACAGATAGTAACGCCGGCTGGCATCATAGAAATGCCGCTGCAACCGGTACATCCGGTCCATGGCTTCGCCATGGCCGGGCAGGCTCTCAAGGCGCGCGTTCATAAATATGAAAGCCGCCGTAAATGGAAGACCGGTCGCGCTCCCCAAGCTCGCGTGAACGCGCTTCGAGATAGTGCCACTGGTGCAGAACCTCACCAACCACCCGGCCGGGAAGAATGGTCTCGGTGCCCGCCGTCCGGAAAATCACCCGGGCATCGGGCGTGGCGGCGCGCGATATGGCCCGCCACAGGGCGTTAAGCTGAATGTCGGTCATCCAGTCCTGCGCATCGAGCAGCACAAACCGGTCAACGCTCTTGGCCGGCATGGCCTCAAGCGCATCAGTCAACGATATCCGGTTGACTGAAACGCGGGCCCCATTGGCCCGAAGCTGTGCAAAATTATCTTCGCTCAGGTAAGGCGGCATGGGGCCGGAAGCGCCGGGAGCATAGCTTCGGCCAAATGCCTGCCAGGTAAAATAATTTTCCCTGAGCGGAAATCCGCAGGTCAGCCGCTCAAGCCGCTTATGCAACACGTCGGCCATGCGCCCGCCACCAGCCAGTGCTTCATACTGCGCCGGCGGAATGCCAAGCCCGTAAAGTGAAACCTTGCGGTCAGTCAGCCATTTGACGAAAGGTCTTTGGAACAAGGGTGCTATTTGCGTGTCAAAGAAGTGCCTCTGCTGTTCCACCGAACGGCAAGCCAGCAGCGCCTTGAGATCGCAGCCGTAGAGCTTGGCCATGACATGGCCCACGCCGATAAAGCGGCCAAGCAAACCCTTGCGGTAAATATTGCTCTGGAAATGCTTGACCCGCTTCCGGCCCAGCCAGCTCCGGCCTTCCCAGTATTTGCGCGTCTCGCCATCAATCCTGGGGCGCAGGTAGCGCCGGTAATCGCGGGTATTCTGCCGGTCGTCCGCCTCGCCAAAAAACCGGTAGTATTCTTCCCAGCCCGGAAGCGCCGCAAGTCCCGCAAGCTTGAGCCGTGTCAGCGCCACATGCGTGCGGTTGAGATCAACCGCCGTAATCCGCGCCGGCGAAGCCGTGAGATAGCTCAGCACGTTGCAACCGCCCGAAGCAATTGTCACCACATGATGGTGCGGCTTGATTTCCATGGCGGCCATGTCGACAACCGGGTCTTCCCAGATTTGCGGATAGACAAGGCCCCGGAACGCCAGGCTGAAAATCCGCTCCAAAACACCTTCGAAGCTCAGCATCCGGTTCCGGTGGACCGCATGGCCAACAAGATTTCCGCTGCGTGGGGCGTCCATGACCGTGTCGAATGCCATTGCGAATCCTTTCATGACCAGTTCGTCAAATTTTGACGACGTTCCTAGGCATGCTTTGTGACAGCCATGTCACAGGACCCCTCCGCCAACCGTCACACAGCCTTCATCATTCTCGGAAAATAGAGA
>JBBQNU010000073.1:0-14815 GCA_038330285.1 Hyphomicrobiales bacterium
CCAGCCCCCACCGTAAAGCTGCCATTGGAGGTTATGTCGAGATCACCCACTTTGCCAATGACACCAAAATGGGTCGTGGGCGCCGTGGCTGACGGCTTTGCCTGCAGGTCGATTTTCAGCGCCGTCTTGCCCATGACCGATGACCATTGGGGGGTCTTGTCGCGCGGCAACAAGCCAATGAGACGTAGAAGCTCACGCGGATCTTCAGCGGTGAGGGATATACCGATATCGCCATCGGGGCCCTCCTCAGTGTTGAGCACGTTGCCTGATACGCTCAGTTTTGCCCCGCCAACCGAGCCTGCCTCGATGGTCTTAAGATCAAAGCCCTTCACCGTTGTTTCCATGTCCACCGCGACATCGGAGGCTTTGACGCCGTTGAGCCTGAGCGTTCCAGACTGGAAGGTCAGATGCATATCCCGCTTGACCTGCTCGTCGACAAAATTTTTGACAATGCTGGTCCAGCTTGCGCTGCCATCAGAAGAAAGGGCGGCCAGGCCATTGGGAACGTAACTGTCGATATCGGCGGTTTCCATATCGATGCGCAAATCGATGATGGGACGCTCGCCATTGACCAGCACCGCCAGGCCCGCCTTGCCCCGTTCGCCATCCAGCTCATAATCGATATTCTGCAAATCAAGCTTCGAGGCCGTAAGCTTCACGTCCGCCTTGGCCTCCAGGTTTCCACGAAGGCCGGTCCAGGTCCGGGCGATCTCGCTTTTGTTGTCAGGCCACAGCCAGAGCGAGAGCTGCCGCGCATCGGGCGATTTCACCTCAAGCGTGCCAGCCAGTTCCGCATATTGCGTACCGGGAAAAAATACCCCTTCGAAGCGCGAGCGTGAACGCCCCGGAAGCGAGGCGGAAAGCTCGTGAATGCGCATGGCACTGCGGTTGGCGGACACATCAAGCAGGACATTGTCCAGAACTTCCCCGCCGGTTTTAAGTGCTGCAAACTTTATCGAAGAGCGCAATTCAACCGCCTCCGGCAGGGCCGCCAAAAGACCATTCACCAGCGCAAGCCCGCCGCCATCGCGCAACAGGCGGCGCGCGCCCGCCCCCGCCAGCGCATCAAAATCCACCCGCGGGGCGGAAAAATCGGCGGTGGCTTTTATCTCCTTATCGAGGACGAAACTTGCAGTGCCTGACAGGATCGTGCCCTGGTCGGCCACATCCGCCGGCCTGATTTCAATTTCGCTGAGATCAATTTTTTCGAAGCTGCCGGTGACCTTTGACTTGAAGGTGATGGGCCGGAACTGACCTTCCGTATCGGATTTTCCATCGGGGCTTTGCGTGGGATCGAGGCGCACGCTGCCATCGAACGTGCCTGCCATGCTCTTGCCATCAAGGAAATAGGAATAACCGGAATTTTCCTGTGACGACACGCGAAGCCCGACACTTAATGGTACGTCATGCGCCCAGGTGCCGGTGCTGGCCGCAAACGCCAGAGGCTTGCCGTCATATTCAAAACTGCCGGAACTGCGCCAGGGGCCCGCCAAATTCAGCGCCGAGAAAGTGGCGTTGATCTTCTCCAGTTCTTCACCCTGGGCGCTGCGCCGGTCATCAACCATTTGCACGGTACCGCCGCTGAGCGTGATCTGGTCCAGCTTCACCTGATCGAGCAGGCGGCTGTTGCGGATATTCTCGGCCGGAACAAAAATCCAGTTGGCGCTGCCATCGAGCGCGCGCCGGAGCTTGATCGTCGGGTTGTCGATGTTGATGCTTTCAACTTGGATTTCCGCATTGAACAGCGCCCCCAGATTCATTCGCACCACGATCTGGTCGGCGGTGGCAAACCATGGGTCCGGTGACCCCGGCGGATTGGCGATGCGAACCTGTTGAGCGGTAAGTCGCGGCCATGGAAAAAGCCTGACGCCTATGGGCCCGGCGATTTCCACCTTCCGCCCTGTGAGCTTTCCGCCATAGGCCTCAAGCTCCGCCCGGTATTTGCCCCAATCCACCACGAAGGGCGCCAGCATGGCGCTGAACACCGCCAGCACCAGCACAATCCCGAAGTAGAAGACCGGCGATTTCCAAACTCTCATGATTCCTTACATTAGGACCAAACGTTCAGAGTGCAAGAATTTTGCCGGGGTTCATGATGTTGAGCGGGTCCAGCGCCTGCTTGATCTGGCGCATCACATCCAGCGCCTTGCCATGCTCGGCCTCAAGGAATTTGATCTTGCCACTGCCCACCCCATGCTCACCCGTGCAGGTGCCCTCCATGGCGATGGCGCGGTGGATGAGCCGGTCATAGAAGCCCTTGACCCGTTTGACTTCCGCCTCATCCAGGGGATCGCAGTACAGCACCACATGAAAATTGCCGTCACCCACATGGCCGATGATGGGGCCGAAAAGATTGTTCGCCCGCAAATCTTCCTGGGTGGCAGTCACGCATTCGGCAAGCCGCGAAATGGGCACGCAGACATCGGTTGAAAAAACATCCTGCTTGCCCGGCGCAATGGCCCGCGTGGCCCAGAAGGCATCATGGCGGGCCTGCCACAGTTTCTGCCGGTCCTCTTCCTTTTCCGCCCATTCGAAGGCCCCGGCGCCATGCGACGTTGCGATTTCCCGAAACATTTCAATCTGCTCGCGCGCATAGGCAACAGTTCCGTGGAACTCCAGAAACAAGGTTGGGGCGATTTTGAGATTGAGCTTCGAATAGGCATTGAGCGCCTTCACATGCTCCTCATCCACCAGCTCAATGCGCGCCACCGGAATGCCGAGCTGAATGGTTTCAATGGTGGCGTTGCAGGCAGCCTCAACGCTGGGGAAGGCGCACACGCCCGCCGTCATGGCTTCCGGGATCCCGTAAAGCTTGAGGCCGACTTCCGTAATGATCCCAAGGGTGCCTTCCGAGCCCACCAGCAGCCGGGTGAGGTCATAGCCCGCCGATGACTTCTTGGCCCGTGTGCCGGTGCGGATGATTTCACCATTGGCCATGACCGCCGTGAGGCCCATGACATTCTCGCGCATGGTGCCGTAGCGCACCGCATTGGTGCCCGAGGCCCGCGTGGCCGCCATGCCGCCAAGGCTGGCATCAGCCCCGGGGTCGATTGGGAAGAACAGGCCCTGGTCACGCAAATGTGTGTTGAGCGTTTTGCGGGTAACGCCCGCCTCCACCCGCGCATCAAGATCTGCCGCGTTCACCGACAGGATGGCGTTCATCTGCGAAAGGTCAACCGTAATGCCACCATAGGGCGCGGTTATATGGCCCTCCAGCGAGGTGCCCGTGCCATAGGCGATGACCGGCGTCTGATGCCGGGCACAGATCGTGACGATCTTCTGCACCTCCACCGTATCACGCACGAAGGCCACTGCATCGGGCGGGGCTCCGGCAGCCCAGGTCTGGTCCTTGCCGTGCTGCTCGCGCACACTCGTGGCGGTTGACAGCCGGTCACCTAGGAACTCCCGGATTTCGGCAATGGTGGTAATTGTGCTGTTGGCGCGGTCTCGTGTAAGCATGCGCCAAAACTAGCAGACGGGAAGAAAATTACGATGGTTTTTCCAAGCCCCATCAAAAGCGCCCCCTACGCCATTGAAAGCCAGTGGATCGACTACAACGGCCACTTCAACATGGCCTATTACAATGTGCTGTTTGATAAGGATTCCGATGTGGCCCTGGTCCTTGTCGGCCTCGGCCCCGCTTATGTGGAAAGAACCGGAAACTCCTATTTCACCCTTGAGGCCCACATCAGCTATCTGCGCGAACTGACCGTCACGGACCAAGTCAGGATTGCAACCCAGATTCTCGATTTTGATTCAAAACGTCTCCACTATGTTCAAGTGATGCATCATGCCACCGAGGACTGGGTTTCTTGCGTCACCGAAATCATCGTGATGCATGTGGACATGGCCTTAAAAAAATCATCGCCCTTTCCGGCGGACGTTCTGGAGAAAATCAGGATCGCCTACGCGGCCCACAAAACGCTTCCCGTTCCATTACAAGTGGGCCACAGGATCGGGATTCCCCGAAAGACCTCACAACCGTAACATTGTCGTCGCAATCACCTGCCAAAACAGACTCACAATAAGAAACATGCAGGAGGCGAATATGATGACACATTCCGGTTATTTGCAATTTGCCGAGGCTTTGGTTTTCGCCCAAGGTCCCAAGGCCGAAGCCGAAGCGGCCAAACACGCCATTCTATGTGAAAAGTCCGGCGACATGGAAACCGCCGAAACCTGGCGGAATGTCCAATTTGCCCTGAAATGCGTGAGCTTCAAGAAAGCCGCCTGATTTACCCCTCATGCTGAGGTGCCCGGCGGAGCCGGGCCTCGAAGCATCTGTTTCCGCATCCGCCAACCCTTCGAGGCTCCCCCGGATCAAGTCCGGGGTCGCACCTCAGGGTGAGGGAATTTACAGGACTGTTCCCGCTTCTAAATTGCTATAAGGGGCCTCAAAGGATTCGAGAGACCCCCAATGACGGCCAAGCCGACGAATAGTGTTGAAGCTAGCATTTCCGCGCGCGCCTTGGCGGGCAATGAACCCGCTTACTTCAAGGGCCTGAATCCCGAGCAGCGCGACGCGGTCGAATCAACCGAAGGCCCCCTGCTCGTTTTGGCCGGCGCCGGCACCGGCAAAACCCGGGTGCTGACGACAAGGCTCGCCCATATCCTGGCCACCAACAAGGCCTGGCCCAACCAGATGCTGGCGGTGACCTTCACCAACAAGGCAGCGCGCGAAATGAAGGAGCGCATCGGCCACCTCATTGGCGGCGTAGTCGAAGGCATGACCTGGCTCGGCACTTTCCATTCCATCGGGGTGAAAATCCTGCGCAATCATGCGGAACTGGCGGGGCTCAAATCCGGCTTTTCCATTCTGGATACTGATGACCAGATCAGGCTTCTCAAGCAACTTCTCCAAGCTCATGACATAGATGAAAAGCGCTGGCCCGCCCGCCAGCTTGCCAGTCTCATTGACGGCTGGAAAAACCGTGGCCTCGTGCCGGAGAAAGTCCCCGCCGGTGAAGCCCACGGCTTTGCCAACGGCGTGGGCGGAAAACTCTATGCGGAATACCAAGCGCGCTTGAAAGTTGTGAACGCCGCCGACTTCGGCGACCTGCTTTTGGAAGTGCTGCGCATCTTCCAGTCCCACCCCGATGTCCTGAAAACCTACCAGACCCGTTTCAAATACATGCTGGTCGACGAATATCAGGACACCAACGTGGCGCAATACCTCTGGCTCCGGCTTCTGGCCCAGGGCCACAAGAACATCTGCTGCGTCGGCGATGACGACCAGTCGATCTATGGCTGGCGCGGCGCCGAGGTGGATAATATCCTGCGCTTCGAGAAGGATTTTCCCGGCGCCAAGATCATCAAGCTCGAGCGCAATTACCGCTCCACGCCGCATATCCTCGGCGCTGCCTCAGGCCTTATCGCCAAGAATGAAAGCAGGCTGGGCAAGACGCTCCGCACCGACAAAAACGATGGCGACCCCGTCATCGTTCGCAGCCATTGGGACGGCGACGAGGAAGCCCGCACCATCGGCGATGATATCGAAAGCCTACAGCGCAAGCACGAGAAGCTCAACGACATGGCGATCTTGGTGCGCGCCTCATTCCAGATGCGCGCTTTTGAAGACCGCTTCATAACCCTCGGCCTGCCCTACCGCGTGATTGGTGGCCCGCGCTTCTATGAACGCGCAGAAATCAGGGACGCGCTGGCCTATCTGAAGGTCACCGCCTCGCCCGACAATGACTTGGCCTTCGAGCGCATCGTGAATGTGCCCAAGCGCGGCATTGGCGATACGTCTATCAAGCGCATGTTCGAGTTTGCCCGGGCCCGTGGCCTGCCGCTCTACCGCGCCGCAGAGGAATTAACCCTCACCGATGAACTGCCCAACAAGACACGCACCGCGCTGCGCCAGCTCATTGAAAATTTCAGCCGCTGGCGCCAGGCCCTGCAGGGCCTGCCCCACACGGATCTCGCCGAAATGATCCTCGATGAATCGGGCTACACCGAAATGTGGCAGAACGACAAAAGCCCGGAAGCCGAGGGCCGGCTTGAAAACCTGAAAGAGCTCGTGCGCTCCATGGGCGAGTTTGAAAACATGGCGGGCTTCCTTGAACATATCGCCCTGGTGATGGACCGCGACAGCAATGATGTGGATGACAAGGTCAGCATCATGACGCTCCATTCCTCCAAGGGCCTGGAATTCGGCACCGTGTTCCTGCCCGGCTGGGAGGAAGGCCTGTTTCCACACCAGCGGGCGCTGGATGAAAAGGGCAAGGCCGGCCTCGAAGAGGAACGCCGCCTCGCCTATGTCGGCATCACCCGCGCCAAGCGCCGCGCCACTATTTCCTTCGCGCAGAACCGCCGCGTCCACAACATGTGGCAGAACGCCCTGCCCTCGCGCTTTGTCGATGAGTTGCCGGAAGCCTTCATCGAGGTCGCTCCCATGAGCAATTCTTTCGGCGGCCACAGCCTTGGCAACTATGGCGCAAGCCGGTTTGATGATCAGAAACCCTTCACCAACACCTATGCCACCCCCGGCTGGCAGCGCGCCCAGGAACGGTGGAGCAAGGGCGAAGGCCTGCGTTCAACCCCCAAATTCATCGAAGGCGAAATGGTCACCCACGGCGAGGAGAATCCGAGCCTTACCAAGGGCACCCGCATTTTCCACCAGAAATTCGGCTATGGCCGCATCACCTCAGTCGACGGCAACAAGCTCACCATCGACTTCGAAAAGGCCGGCGAAAAACGTGTCCTCGATAGTTTCGTGACGGCGGCCTGAGCTACTCAGCAGGCTGAGCCTCACCCGGCAGAAGCAAGCGGACGGCGAGAATGCACAGCAAGGTTGTCAGCGCCAGGATAATTGCCACAAGCGCGTTGATGTCAGGCGAAAATCCCAGGCGCATCATGGCCCACAGCCTGATCGGCAAGGTGCTGTCAGTGCCCGTCACCAGCAGCGTGATCATGGTTTCATCAAAGGACAGGGCAAAGCTTAAAACCCCGGCGCCGATCAGCGTGCTGGCAAGGTTCGGCAGAATGATATGGATAAAGGTCTGCCAGGCGGATGCGCCAAGGTCGGTGGAAGCCTCTATCAGTTCGGGGCCGATGGATTGCAGGCGGACCACGATGGTGCGGTAGGTGAGCGCCTGGACGAAAACGGTGTGTGCTAAGATAACGGTCATCAGCGATCGCGGGATTCCGGTCTCGCGGAAGAAGATCAGCAATGACAGGCCGGTGATGATCGGCGGCATCAGGAATGGCAGGTATATTGCAAACTGCATGGCCTCGCGGCCCAGCGATTTGCCGCCGCAATAGTGGATGGCAAGCAGCGTGCCGCAGATGATCGAGAGCAGGGAGGCAGAGAATCCGACGATAAGCGTATTGCCCACGGCTTCAAGAATTCCGGCGTTGACGGCAAGCGCGGCGTAAGACGATAGTGACGGCTCATGCCATTGGACTTCCCCGTGCGCGATGGCAAAAAAAGATGAAATGATGGGGATAACCAGCGGGCTGTAGAGCAACAGAAATACCACGCCCGTCAGGGCCCAGAGCGCGCCAATAGCATATCCCGGCAACCGCATCATCGTTGACGGGCCTCCAGCCGGCTCCCCGCGGCAATGACCGCGATGACGACCAGCGCCAGAATGGTTGCAAGTGCTGCGCCGAAGGGCCAATTGAAGGCCGTGCCAAACTGGCTGTAAACGATACGGCCAAAGGTGAAGCCGCTTTGCCCGCCCACCATTTGCGGCGTCAGAAAATCACCAATTGCCAGAACGAAGACGAACGATGCCGCGGTCACAATGCCGGGCACGCTCAGCGGCAGGATGATGCGCGCAAATGTCTGCAGGTTGGAGGCGCCGAGATCGCTTGAGGCCTCGATGAGGTCACGCGGGATCCGCTCGAGCGACAGAAAGATGGGTAATATGGCAAAGGGTATGAGCAATATCGTGAGTGTCAAGAGAACGGCGTTGAGATTGAACACAAAGAGAGTAAGCGGCGCCTCAATCAGCCCTGTCCACAGCAGAAACTGGTTCAGAAAACCCGTGCCGCCGAGAATGCTGCGGATGGCATAAATCTTGATGATGTAGCTCATCAGCAGCGGCACCAGCACCATGAGCAGCACGAGATAGCGCCGCCGTCCCCTCAGATTGGCCAGAAGGAAGGCGACAGGAAAACCAATGAGGATCGCCAGTGCCGCAACAGCGAGGCAGAGAAGGCAGGTCCGCCACAAAATGGGGATGAAAATGGCATCGGTGAAGATGCGCCGGTAATTGCCGAGGCCGAAATCGGCAACGATCTGGCCGCCTTCCATCCGGAAGAAACTGTAGGCTAGAAAACTCGCGAGAGGTGCAAGAATGAGAAGGATTGGCAGGCCATAGGCAAAGGCCGCCAAGAGGCGCGGCCAGAACCCGTTTCTTGCACTACCGACAAAAATCATGGCAGGCCCGGCTCCCTTGCACAGGAAAGCCCGGTCACCAGGGTGACCGGGCCTTGCAGCAGTTCTTCACGGTTAAGGCTGGGCCTTGACTTCGTTCCACAGATCGGAGCGCTTGGTCGGGTCTTCGACAAAATCGAGCCAGACCAGCTTGTCATTGGCCCCGGCACTGCCGGTTTCAACCACCGTGTTGCCAAATCCGGTGCGCTCGGAAAGCTGCTGGCCAATCTTCTTCTGCAGCAGGAAGTTGACCCAGGCCTCGGCCAGATCGACATCCTGGACACCACTGGTCAGGGCCCATGTATCGAGCCAGGCGAGCGCCCCTTCCTTCGGATTGACGTACTCGATATTGGCGCCGGCGTCTTTCATCGCCTTGACCTGCTGCTGCCCGTAGTTGGCCCAGATCAGCGCCACGTCATTGGACTTGTAAAGCTGCAGCGCCTCGTCCGGCGTTGTGTAGAAGCTCAGGACATTGCTCTTGAGGGCAATGAGCTTCTCCTTGATCTTGCCCATCTGCTCCTCGGTGAGATGGAACGGATCTTCAATGCCCATGGTGAGCGCCGTGAACGAGAAATTGTGCTCGCCGTTGTCGTAAGCAAGAATCTTGCCCTTGTATTTGGGATCCCAGAATATCTCGAATGTGTCAGGCGCCGGATTCACCTTGTCCTTGTCGTAGATGATCCCGATTGAATCGAAGCAGAAAGGAATCGAATGCACCTTGCCGTCGCGCATGACGCCCTTCACCTTCGAAAGATCCTGGAACCGCGGCAGGACATCCTTCTGGTTCGGAAGCTTCGACAGGTCGTGCGGCGTCGTAAGCCCGCCATCAATATAGCGTTGGAGCTGCGCCGTGTTCACGGCGAACACGTCAAAGTCCTTGCCTTCGCTGCCCTTGATCTTGGCCCAGATTTCGTCATCGGTGCCGATGAACACGATATTGGCCTTGGCCCCCGTCTGGTCCTGGAATTCCTTGACCCAGTCATCATCGGCATAGCCCTGCCAGGCCATCACCCGCAGCTCCTTGGCGGCAAAGGCCCGGCTGGAACTCAGAATGGCCGGCGCGGCCAAAGCCAGGCTCAGCGCCGTGCGTCTATTCATTTTCTTTGTCATCAACGTCTCCTCCATTTTGTTTATCGTTCAAAATCATACCCACCCGCCATCGACGATGTAGTTCTGTGACGTGCACATGCGGCTGTCGTCGGCGGCGAGGAACAGCACCATGCGGGCGATGTCAGGCGGATAGAGCCTGTCTTTCAGGCATTGGCGCTCATCAATCTGGTGTTCGCCGGCTTCATTCAGCCACAATTTCACCTGCCTGTCGGTCATCACCCATCCCGGCAGCACGCAGTTCACCCGGATCTTCTCAGGTCCCAGCTCGCGCGCCAGAGCCCGCGTCAGCCCGCCCACCGCAGCCTTGGCGGTGACGTAGGCCGGGCAGTCCGCATCGCCAACCAGCCAGGTTATCGAGCCCAGATTGATGACCGAACCGCCCCCCGCATCACGCATGTGCGGGCGCACCGCCTGGGTGGCAAAAAACTGGTGGCGCAGGTTCACCTGCATGCGGTCATCCCAGTAGGCGACCGAAACATCTTCCGTCCTGTGGCGGTCGTCGTTTCCGGCGTTGTTGATCAATACTGACACCGGGCCGTGGCGTTCGCAGGCTTCGGTTACGGCGCGGCGGAGGGACTCGATGTCGCGCAGATCGCAATTTATATAATGCGGGACGGTCTTTCCCGTTTCCTTCAGCCGGGCCACAAGGGCCAGCGCGGGACCGTCGGCGATATCGGCAAAGCAGACCTTGGCACCCTGCTGGCAAAAATGCTCAACCAGGCTGGCGCCTATGCCACTGCCCCCGCCCGTTATGAATATGCTGCGATCCTGGAGGCTGGGAAACGTTGCTGGTCGTTCGATGTAGCCATTCATAAAGCACGCTGCCTGCCGTCAAAAACGGGATGTTGAAGCCGCTCCCAGGCAGTGTCAATAGACGCCCGCGGGTTGCAATCCGCAGGACCGCTCTGCGACGGGCAAGGGTTGACTTCGAATGGCAGTGGAATAGGTTCGGCGGCTTGCAGAAGGAACGGATGCCATGAACATTGAAGTGAAGAAGA
Source organism: Hyphomicrobiales bacterium (assembly GCA_038330285.1). GTDB lineage: Bacteria > Pseudomonadota > Alphaproteobacteria > Rhizobiales > Aestuariivirgaceae > Aestuariivirga. The sequence goes on from JBBQNU010000073.1 coordinate 10,492, forward strand.
GCAATTATCGCAATGACTCGATCCTTCTTGGCTTCAGTGACCTCAAGCGGCTCAAAACTGAACGCCCGCTGGTGTTTGAGCGTGGCAAAGGCATCTTTATCTACGATGAGAACGGCAAGGATTATATCGAGTCCGTTTCCTGCTTCTATTGTGTCTCCCTGGGTTTCAGCGAAGAACGCCTGGTCGATGCCGCGACCCGGCAACTGAAAACCCTGCCCATGTATTCTTCGGCCATTCACCGCACGGTGCCACCTGTGATGGAATTGACGGAAAGACTCGCGGCCCTGTCACCCGTCAAGAATCCACGCATCTATTTTTCCACCACCGGTTCGGAGGCCAATGACCATCTCATGAAGTTCATGTGGTATGGCAATGGCTTTGCAGGCGAGCCACAGCGCCGGAAAATGATTTCGCGGCGCGCCAGCTACCATGGTTCAACCATTGCCACATCGGCCCTCGGAGGCTCTCAAGAACTGCATGAAAGTTTCGGAATCCCCATGGGCTTCTCATTGCAGGTCAGCCATCCGAGCTGGCCAAATGCGGCACTGCCGGGTGAGGATGAGGAAGCCTTCACCGACCGGCTCGCGGCGGAATTGGAACAGACCATTCTCGAAGCGGGGCCGGAAACGATCGGCGCCATGATCGCCGAGCCTGTTTCCGTATCGGCCGGCATGTTCCCGCCGCCCGCAAGCTATTTCCCCAAGATAACGAAGGTGATCAAAAAATACGGCATCCAGCTTTTCATTGACGAGGTGGTGACTGGTTTTGGCCGTTCCGGGCACATGTGGGCGACGGAATCGATGGGCCTGGAGCCCGATTGCATGACCTGCGCCAAGGGAATTTCAGGTGCCTACATGCCGATTGCCGGCATCATCATGGGCGAAGAATTCAACCGCCGCCTGGATATTGGCAACGAAGCCAAGGGCTGGTTCGCCCATGGCGCAACCCACCATGCCCATGTGGTCTCAGCAGCGGTGGCACTCGAAGTCCTCAATATCTTCGACGAGCGCGATATTCTGGGCCACGTCCGGCGCATGATTCCGCATTGGAACCGCATGCTCGACAGCCTCCTTGACCATCCCCTGGTCGTCGGCAACCGGAAGTGGGGCTTGGCTGGCGCAATTGAAGTTGCCTACCCGGGCGAAGGCCGTGCAGGACCCGCAGGGAGCCTCAAGGTTGGCGGTGCGACAAAGGATGTCTACGAAGCGGGCCTGCTCGAAGGCGTTATCGTGCGGCCGCTGGCAGGCTGCTTTGTCATGGCTCCGCCCTTGATCATTACCGAGGCTGAAATTGGCGAACTCGGACGGAGAGTGCGGGCGGCACTCGATCGCGCCTTGGCCAACTGGTCGCCATCTTGACTTTCGGCTGTTTCAACTGAGTTCGGTCGACGGCTAAGCTGTCGCCGGCACGAACTTCAACGCCAAACCGTTCATGCAATAGCGCAGGCCGGTGGGCTGCGGCCCGTCATCGAACACATGGCCCAGATGCCCGCCGCAGCGGCGGCAATGGACTTCGGTGCGAGTCGAGAACAGCGTGTTGTCTTCCTTCTTGCCGACCGCGTTTGGCAGGACGTCAAAGAAGCTTGGCCAGCCCGTGCCGCTGTCATATTTTGTATCCGATGCATAGAGCGGCAGGTCGCACCCCCCACAGGCGAAGGTGCCCTTGCGGTGCTCGTCCAGCAGCGGGCTGGTATTAGGCGGTTCGGTGTTTTCCTCGCGCAACACCGCATATTGCGCGGGCGCAAGTAAAACCTTCCATTCCGCGTCGGTTTTTGTGATCTCAAAATCCTCGGCGAAGCCCAAACGGCTTCCGGCGACCAGGCCGATCATTGAAAATCCGGCATATTTCAAAACGCTGCGGCGATCCATGATATCCTCACTTTAACATAACTACGGACCAAATAGGCAAAAGGTTTCAGAGCTCGACAGGCCCTTCCGCCACGGGCTGCGGCGCGGCGGGCTTTCGCCGGTTAATAACCGATGACCCCGCATTCACGTCAAGCGGCGCAAACTGGAACACGGAAAGCATGGCAATGCCTGCAACGATAAAAAACGCAAGGGAGAAATCATCCGCCGCAATGACCGCTTCGCCGCGCCAGCCCTGCACCGCTTCTAGGACAAAAGCCGCTACGGCCACCCCGGCAGACAGAGAAAACTGCTGGGCCACCGCATAAAATGTGGTGGCGTTGCTGGTGTCGGCGCGGACAATGTCCGCGTAAGTGAGCGCATTCAGCGCCGTGAATTGCAACGACCGCAGGAATCCGCCGATAAGCAGCAACAGCGAGATCAGGACAAAGGGCGTGACGGCCGAGAGCAAGCCATAGGCTGCAATGAACAGGCAGGACATCACCCCGTTGACGATCAGCAATTGCCGGAAGCCAAAGCGGCGGAGCAAGGCCGATGCGGAGAATTTCATGGCAATAGCCCCCGCTGCCGCCCAGCAGCTCAACAGGCCGGATTGGAAGGCGGTGAGGCCAAAACCAAGCTGGAACATGAGCGGCATGAGAAACGGAATGGCCCCCACGCCAACACGGTAAAAACTTCCGCCCTCGACACCAGCACGAAATGTGGGAATGCGCAGAAGCTTCAGGTCAAGGATCGGATTTTTCGCAGTGGCCGCATGGCGCACATAAAGCGCCAGGCACACCGCGCCAAAGCTGATGAGAAGAAACTGCCCGTAAATAGGCAACATATCCCGGCCGATGATCGTAAAGCCAAACACCAGCGCTGAAAGCCCCACTGCCGAAAGCAGAAAGCCGCGGAAATCCAGGGGAAGCACTGGTTCGGGCGGCATCTCCGGCAGGTAGCGTGTTGCGACGGCCAAACCCAGGAGCCCGATGGGAATGTTCATCCAGAAAATCCAGCGCCAGTCAAAGTAGGTGGTGATGAACCCGCCGATGGGCGGCCCCACCAGGGGGCCGATAAGGGCCGGGATGGTGAGCCAGGCGAGGGCATCCACCATTTGTGATTTTGGAACCTCGCGGAGAATGATAAGGCGGCCCACTGGCACCATCATGGCACCGCCCAGGCCCTGCAGGGCGCGCGCTGCAATGAGTCCGCCCAGCGATTGGGAATAGGCACAGGCGATGGAGCCCAGCATGAACACAGCAACGGCCGCGCGGAAAATATGCTTTGCGCCAAAACGGTCGGCGCACCAGCCGCTGATCGGGATAAAAACCGTGAGGCTGAGGAGATAGGTGGTGAATGCCAGCTTCAGCACGATGGGATCAGTTCCGAGGTCCGCCGCAATGGCCGGCAGCGAGGTGGCGATCACCGTCGCGTCCATGTTTTCCATGAACAGGGCAGAGGCTACGATGAGCGGAAGCAGGCGGGCTGGGGAGACCATTTCAATGGCCCGCAGAATGCCAAACTAACCCAGCTCACGCAATGCGGCACCCCGTCAAAAGCTCATGTTTTAATGCGCCAACCCCATGCAACCACCTCATAAGGCTTAGGTTTTTTCTTTGCAAATAATGCCCTGGGCCTCCTGCTGCAGCCTTTGACCCCCACTCGGTGAAGGCGCTATAAGGCGCCCATGATTACAAGATTTTTTGCCTGGCTCGAAAACTACGTCGATTCCTTTCCGATGCAGCAGGCTGAAAAGCCCGCGCCGACGCTGTTTGCCTTCGCCTTTCACTACACCAAACCTTTCCTCCCGCTGCTGGTCGCCTCGATTCTCTTCTCAACCGTGATTGCCTTGATTGAAGTTTACCTCTTTGCCTTCATCGGCAATCTGGTTGATTTGCTCTCAACCGCGGACCGCGCCACCTTCTGGGACGACAACGCCACCAAATTGATTGTGATGGGCGTGCTGGTTCTGCTGGTGCTTCCGGTGCTGAATTTTGTTTCCGAGGCCATTTCCCACCAGGGCCTGCGCGGCGCCTTTGCCATGCGCATCCGCTGGCTGGCGCACCGCTATGTGCTGCGCCAGAGCATGGACTTCTTCCACAATGACTATGCCGGCCGCGTCGCCACCAAGGTTATGCAGGCAGCACTTGGCGTTCGAGACGCAGTGATGAAGATCACCGAAGTCGTGGTCTATGTCACCGTCTATTTCGTCGGCGCGCTTGTGCTCGTGGCAACCAGCGATTACTGGCTGATGGTCCCGCTTCTCGTCTGGCTCGGCGGTTATGCGCTGGCCTGCTGGTACTTCGTGCCGCGCCTTGGCAAATTGTCGGAAGCCCAAGCCGAATTACGCTCCCTCGTGGTGGGCCGCGTCGTTGACAGCTACACCAACATCTCGACGGTCAAGCTTTTCGCCCATGCGGAACGGGAGGATTCCTACGCGCGTGAAGGCATGGGCTGGATGCTCGAAAGCGTCAACC
>JBBQNU010000074.1:0-14804 GCA_038330285.1 Hyphomicrobiales bacterium
CGGGCGTCGATTCATAAAGAAATGACCGAATCGGCCAACGATTCGGATGTTAGGGGCGGCGGTTAAATTGAAATCTGCAAGCACGGTTTTCCGGGCACAACTCATTGTGCCTGAACAGCGAACGCTGTTCGATTACTGGACCCAAAAGTCCGGTGGCCGCACAATGCCGTGCCGCGCCGATATCAACCCCGCCCACATTCCCCGCGTGCTCTCGGGCATCAGCCTGGTGGACGTAAGTCCCGACAAGGCGCACTGCCGCATAAGGCTGGCGGGCACCAGGCTCCGTGAAATCTACGACCGGGAAATCACCGGCCTCTCCATTGAAGACCTCGATTGGGGCGACAAGCACGACTACTGGATCGCCGCCTACCGCCGCACCATCGAGGAGGGCAAGCCCACCCAGGGCGTGGTGCGCGGCCCCCGCATCCATAAGGAACATCTGGTGCAATACTGGCTGAAACTGCCGCTCGCCAACGAAAAAAATGAGGTTGGCATGCTGCTCTGCTACGATTATTTCCAGTCGGCGTCCGAAGATGCCCACATGCAGGTCATGGCGGCGCTCGGGTGATTGGAATTAAAACGCATAATAGGTATTGATTCCTCAACCGGAAACTGCTAGCTCTCCTTCATCAGGAGAAAAGCAGCCATGGCCAAAGCCCGACGTTCCGAACCCAGCCCTGCCTTCAACGAGAATGAAAGCCCGCTCTACCGGCTCTTCAGCCGCAAGGATTCCAGCGGCAGGTCCGTTATCTCCGAATTTCAGTTTGCCGCCGGAGAGCGCTTAAGGGTGGACTATGAGCGGGCCCATATCGAGCCGCGGATCACCTCGTCCTGGGAAGGCGAGCGGACTGGCAGCAGAAATTACAGCGCCCTCAGCGATAATCGCATCGCTTTGCTTTCCGACAGCGCCATCGATGCCCGGCGACGGGTTCACAACGCCTTTGATGCCGTGGGGCCGGAGCTTTCCGGCGTACTCTATTATATGTGCTGCCTGGCGGGCGGCCTGGAGCAGGCCGAACGGATGCTCCACTTGCCCCAGCGCAGCGGCAAAGCCGTTCTGGCCATTGCGCTGACCCGACTTGCACGGCATTACCGCTTGCTCAAGCCGCCGGAACGCAGTGCCGCAAGCCCGGATTTTGCCCATTGGGCCCTGGCGGATTTCCGCCCCAGGATCATGCCGCAAGAACCTGGCGCGCATCAGCCTTGATCCGCACCACCATGGAGGCCAGCCCGTTTGAGCGCTGCGGCGTGAGGTGGTCTTTCAGGCCCAACTTCCCAAATATGGCGTGCGCATCAAGCGCCAGGATCTGCGCCGGCGTTTTGCCGGAAAAAATCATGAAGGTAATGGCAATCAGGCCTTTGACGATGAGGGCGTCGCTGTCACCCGTGAAGGTCAGAACCGAGCCATTATGCTCCGCATGAATCCAAACCTGGCTGGCGCAGCCGCTGACCTTGTACTGGGAGGTGCGGAACTTTTCATCAAGCGGCGGCAGCAGCCTGCCAAGCTCGATGACATAGCGGTAGCGTTCTTCCCAATCGTCAAGAAGCTCGAAATCGGCCTGCAAATTTTCAATGGTATTCGTGCTCAACGCCAGACTCCGGGGAAACCGTCTCTTCCGAAGATAGGCGCTAGCTAAGTTATTCTCAACTGGTCTTGGCGTTTGCCGGGCCGCGCCACACCGGTATGAGGTCATGAAGGCGAAGCGTTGACTGGGAGTTTTGCGGCAGGCGCTTGGCCGAAGCCAGCTTCATCGTACCTGTCTCGATGGGATCGCTGCCGCTGGCGAGTTCGGGCTGAACCGTGGGTGGCGTGTTTGCCTCGTTGGCCCATTCATAGATGAGGCGGACCCCATACTTGGCTTTGAGTTCCAGTTTGTGGGCAACGAATCCCGCCGTTTCGCAAACGCCGGGCTGGCGCGCGCAGAACGAGGCAAGGTCAGAAAATGTGTTGGTGGCAACCTCGAGATAGCCAGTATCCGAGATTTCTGTGCTGGCCACGCTTGGCGCGGCCTGACTCACGTCATCTGGCGCCGACGGCATGAAAGCCGCGATGCCCGAGAAAACGATGATCGTCCTTACAATACGCATGTCCTCACCCTTTAATGCGGCAAATTGTAGGGAAAACTTGTTTCAGACGGTTAAAGCAAAAGCCGCGGATTCAAGTCGAATTTTACGAAAATCGGCAATTTCCTGGTAAGGCATTTTTTACCCTGCTAAGCAACTGAAAGAGCGGGAGAATTCCATGGAAAGGCGGTGTTAACCAGCGTCCGGCAAGGTGGCGGAATTGGGGTGTTTGTTTGGGTATGGGTTATAATTCATGAAAGATGTGCTGGAAGAAGGCGGTTTACAGTTGCGCCCGCTCTCCATCCTGGCCCTCCTTGTCACGGTGACCTTGAGTTTTGCAATTCTTTACAATGCATTCCTCGGTCAGGTGGATGGGGCTGGCCGCCCCAGATTCGTGGCTTCCGAGGAAACCGCCGGGGGCGCCTCCACCCGTGTTGATGTCATCGCGTCCAACAGCCGCAACGCCACCATTGTCCTGAAATATGATCCGCGCGTGGAAGAGGTTCAGCGCGCCCTGCTGGCAACCGGAAACTACCGCGGCATGGTTGACGGCGTTGCCGGCAAGAACACCCGCATGGCGATTGCCGCCTATCAGAAATCCGCCGGCCTCCGGGTCAATGGCGAAGTATCAAACGAACTCATCGAGCATCTCCGCTACACCCAGCAGGTTGCCGCGGCGGCGGAATTTACTGCCAGCGTTGAAAAGCTTGAAAAGAATCCGGGCGAGGCGGCCGCCCTGCGCCAGGTCCAGACCGGATTGGCCGAACTTGGCTATGCGCCCGGTGAAATTACCGGCGATCTCACCAGTGCCACGATCCAGGCGATCATCCAGTTTGAAAAAGACCGGGGCCTGCCACGTAAAGGTGCGGTGTCCAGCGCGCTGCTCGAGGAAATTTCCAAGATGAGCGGTGATTCGCTGGTCGCCACCGAATAGCGCGCCGCATTTGCCATGCGCCTGAAATCAGAAATCTGGGTCCAGGCCTTCATGCGCCGCTGCAACGTCGAAGGAAAATATTGCACGATTGCGAACCGGGGTGCCGCCGAAGCAGGCGCGGTATTTGTCATCGTCAACCGCCTTGACGGACGGTTTCATCTCTTCGGTCCCGCACCAGGCCCCGCCTTTGACGAAATTGGCGACCGGCGATTCGTGGAAGAACTGCCGTTTCCGGCAAGCGAAGCGGATGTCACAGCACTTCTGTCCCGCCGCAGGAAATTTGATTCAGACCTGTGGATTGTTGAAGTGGAAGACCGTGACGGGACCGCTGGACTCGTAGCCGCGAAAATCTGAAATCCGGTTAGTCAATTTTTAACCAAGTCTCGCCTTAACTGCAAAAAAGCGGAGCCAACCCGCGAATACGTCAGCGTCTGCGAGGAATGGAAGAATGAATGTCGTTTTGCAGTTTCCAGTAAACCGCGTTGTGATGCGGAGCCCCCACGATGCTGCCCTTTCCGCCGAGATTGTGATTTTCCCCGGTGTCAGGGTGGAGCGGCGCAAGGTCAAGCTGGCCAAAACCGCAGCATCCGGCCGCAAACACCGCGTTTCGCAAGCCGCAATCGACGAGGACATGGCTTAATCCAGCTTGGCGGTGGTTGCTGCCTTGCCGCAGGAACTTTTCGAAAGGGTTTCCGCGAGGCCTTCGCGCATGGCTTTGTCGAGCGCTGGCACCCAGAACACGGCAAACCCCCGTTCATCCGATGACAGCACTTTCCAGCCCGAAGCCTCCACTTCGTTTTCATCTTCCTTCAGGGAAAAAACATCGAGAACGCCGGGCGCCATGGCCAGTTGCAGGCTGAATCTGTCGACGCCGGACTGCTCGTCGGTGACCGTATAGAGTGTCCGTCCAAACCGCGAATAGACTGTCAGGGTCCATATCCCGTCGGGCAGGTTTGCATCCAGGGTGACCGGACCCGAGCTGAGGTTGAACCGGCATAATCCAAAGACGGTTCCGCTGGGATACTCGGGAAAGATCGCGCTTTGCGCAGTGCCCGGCAGAATGAAGAAGGTGTTGTCGGGAACATCGCTCGCCAGACGGTTGAGGTTCCGTTCAAACAGGAAGCCCGGCGCGAAAAGCACCATGCTGATGTGCACAATGATGGCAAGGACTGCCGCGGCAGTCACCCAATAGAGGTTGCGCATGATCAACAGCTCACCCGCTGCACAGCGGGGAGTTTCAGGTCACTCTCCGTGTCCGTATTGGAAACCACGAGCTGGAGGGTGAGGTTGCCTTCCGCAGCCGGCCTGATCCAGTTTCCGGCAACAGGGGATCTGGCCACGGCCACGTTCAGCGAATTGTCGGCGCCGCGCACGACCTCATCTGATGTGACAGCGGCCGAAGAGTCACCTTCCTGTCCGTTCAACGGCCCGACCGAGAGGCTCCACCAGCGCGACTGAAGGCCGTTGGCGGTGATCCTGTAGATACAGCCTGAGCGCAGCGTGCTGCCCTCGTCATCCAGCGAATTGGTATAGACCTGGAACAGGGAGAGCGCGGGAGGCACTCTGCCTTCAATCAGGAAATGCGCCCGCGCGTAAGGGTTGGACGCCGTTCCCGATGCCAGATCCCACATGCGCCAGTTGCCGGCAGCACCGGCAGGCATGGAACCCACCGTATCAATGAACGCCAGGGCCGAGGCCCAGCCACCCACCACGCCGCACAAAACACTGAAGATTTTTACCGAAACCCGCGCCATCAATTACCCAGCAGTCTAGTCGAAAGGATTTAATTTTTTCAGGATGGATTTTTTCTTTTTCTTCTTCTTTTGTGGCTCAACCGGGACAAACAAATCTTGCATGAAGGAGCTTTCCGAATCAACACCGGCGTTTGCCCCCGGAAGCACCAGTGTTTCATCCTGCGACTTTGCAACCTTGGTGTTCTTGGGCTTTGCCGCCTTCTTGACAGGTTTCTTCTCGAACAGCGAGAACATGTCGTTGAGCACAACGGCCACGCCCCCGGCGGCCGCAGGCGGGGTTCCCGTGTCGATGGTGACGATGCCCGTTTCATCATCCGGGACAAGCACGCCATCCGGTTCCGTGGCTGCGACGGCATAAGTGTCATCAAGCGGAACGCCCGCAAGGCTCGCAGGCTTCTCTCCGGCTTCCGCCACTTCCATGATCCGCTTCCAGGCGGGCGCGGGAATAAGGCCGCCGGTCACCTGCCGCATGGGTGTAAAATCATCGTTGCCAACCCAGACGCCTGTCACGTTATGCGCCGTGAATCCAACATACCAGGCATCGCGGTAGGCCTGGTTGGTTCCGGTCTTGCCGCCTTGTGGCGCGAAGCCCAAGTCCGCCTTGCGGGCCGTTCCGTGCTTCACCACTTCCTTCAGCATTGAATTCAGCTCGGCAATCTTTTCTTCCGGCACCACCTGTTTTTGCGGCTTGGCGAATTTCGCACGGTCATAAATGACGTCGCCATTAGGCCTTCTGATTTCCAGGATGGTATAGGGCTCCGCCAGCTTTCCGCCGCCGGCGAATGTTGCGTACCCCGTGGTCACATCCATCAGGGTCAGCGCGCTCGTGCCAAGAACCATCGGCGGCCAGGTTTCCAGTTCGCCCTTGACGCCCACATCATGGGTTGTCTTGATGATGGCGGGTCTGCCGATGTCCACCATGAGCCGGACCGGAACCGAATTGAAGGATTTGGCGAGTGCCGTTGTCATTGTGACGCGTCCGCCATATTTTCCCGAATAGTTTCCCGGCGACCAGCCGCCAACCGAGATGGGGGCGTCAACCACCATGCGGTCCGGCGTATATCCTGCGAGAAGGGCCGCCAGATAGACAAAGGGTTTGAAGGCCGAGCCCGTTTGCCGCTCGGCATTGGTGGCGCGGTTGAACTGGCTGTTTTCGTAATTGCGGCCGCCCACGATCGCTTTGACCGCGCCTTCCGGCGTCATGGTGACTGAGGCCATCTGTGAGAACCGGTAGCCCGGCCCCTCCGTGTCGATGATGTCATTCAGAATTTTCTGGGCTGCCGACTGCAGTTTCACGTCAACCGTCGTCTTGACTTCAATGACGAAATCGCTGAGCAGGCGTTGCTCCTCGAGCAGCGCGATGGTTTGCTCATAGGCCCAATCCAGGAACCAGTCAGGGCTGTCGAGACTCCTTTGCGCAATGACCGGCGGCGGTTCACGCCGGGCCTGCAACAGTTCGCCCTGGGTGATGAAACCCGCGTCGAGCATGCGGTAGAGCACGACATTGGCCCTGGCCTTTGCCACTTCCATGTTCTGGTGCGGCGCATACTTCGTTGGTGCCTTGAACAGGCCCGCCAGCATGGCCGCTTCCGAAAGATTGACGTCACGGATGGACTTGCCAAAATAGAATTGCGCCGCCGCTTCCACGCCGTAGTTGCCGCCGCCCAGGTAGGAGCGGTCGAGATAGAGCTTCAGGATTTCCTGCTTTGACTTGCGCGCCTCGATCCACAGCGAAAGGAAAGCCTCGTGGACCTTGCGCTGGATCGTGCGTTCCGGGCTGAGGAACAGGTTCTTGGCGACCTGCTGGGTCAGCGACGAGCCGCCCTGCACCACGGAGTTTGCCCGCGCATTCTGAATGATGGCGCGCATTGTACCAATGACGTCCACGCCGAAGTGATCAAAGAAGCGGGCGTCTTCCGTGGCAAGCACCGCCTTGATCAAGGTCGGCGGCATTTCTTCAAGCGGAATGGCGTCGTCCTGCCTGATGCCGCGCTGGCCGATGATTTCGCCATTGGCATCGGTAAAGGTGATGGCGAATTCGCGGTTCTTGTTCCAGACATCTCCAAGGCCCGAGAAAGGCGGCAGGGCAAAGGCCAGAAGGCTGAACGCACTCACCATCCCGAAGGTGGCAAAATCATCAACGACGTCGATCAGGAAGCGGCGCGGGCCGGTGATCTTGAAGCGGTAAACAAACGAGGAATAGGCCGAACCCCAGCGCTTGAAGGCATCCCAGGTTTCAAAAACGCTTGAGCTCACAAGCGAGTCAAACGCCCAGAAAACACGGAAAATGGGGTTGCGGTTGGGTAGTTTTGCCACGTTTTTGACCGAGAGACTCTTAATGGGAAGCTGCGTCTGATGTCTATATAGCAGATTAGGGCGCGATTTGGGCAAAATCACGCCGGTTAGCAATTGCTCTTGCGCGGCGGTAAGGATTAAGAGGGGGCCATGACAGGCGACCCTCCCTTTTGGAAGACCAAGACCCTCACGGAAATGAGCCGGGACGAGTGGGAAAGCCTGTGCGACGGCTGCGGCCGCTGCTGCCTGAACAAGCTGGAAGACGAGGATACGGGCAAATTTCTCTACACCCGCACCGCCTGCAAGCTGCTCGATGTCAAGACCTGCCAGTGCACTGACTATCCCAACCGGGCCGCCCGGGTCCCCGATTGTGTCACCTTGACGCCTGAGAACGTCGGCGAACTTGGCTGGCTTCCCCAAACCTGCGCTTACCGTTTGCTGGACGAGGGAAAAAGCCTCGCCTGGTGGCACCCCCTGGTATCCGGCCGGGCCGGGACCGTCACCGAGGCCGGAATTTCCGTGAGCGGCGAGGCATATTCCGAAGAAGGCATCACCGTGGAACAGCTCCTCGACCACCTCTGGAAACTGCCCAAGGCGAAACGGAAGAAAATCACTTAACCAACTCCGCATGCACCAGATAGCGCTCTGATCCGCGCGTGATGGCGTCGAAGGGATAGCAGGTGGCAAGCACCAGGTTGAAGCCGCTGGCGTGCCGGTCGATGCCTGATTTGTTCCAGTCTACGATTGAAGTTCCGGTCACGCGGTAAGTGAACACCAGCCCATCGTCGCGCGTGATGGTAATGCGATCACCAACCACAACATCTTTCAGGAAAGCAAAATGCGTATCCCGGTGGGCCGAAACAACGGCGGTGCCGCGCTCGCCGATGCGTGACGTTTCATCGAGAAGGGCAGGGCCGAAGGCCAGCGCTTCGCCGCTGCCGCCGTGGAGGACAATGGCGCTGGCCCGGATGCGGGAAATCTCGATGCGCGCCACCGGCCAGGTGTCGGCCCAGCCCCAGGCCTTGACCGGTTCGCCCGTCATGATTGCTTGGCTGAAGGCCCGTTCGAGGAGCACCTGCGCCAGTTGCGCCTTGGCAAAGATCCAAGCCGATTGCCCAAACAGGAACAGCGAGAGGCCGAGGCACAGGGCGCTCAGGAAGTTGAGGACGGACCGGCGCGACAAGCGCACCGGTCCGGCTTTAGGCAGAGTGAGGGTTGCGGGGACCATGTCACATCTGCCGTGGAGACTGGCGGGGGATAGCCAGTCTGAACATAAGACTCATAACCAGGAGAAATCCGGCGATGAGCATCATCAATTCCGCCGGTGTCGCGGTTTGCGGCAGCATCACCTGCTGCTGGGCAGGGAACGCCGCCGGCTTCTGCAACATGGCCAATTGCGTAAATTCAGCCTGCGCATCGCGCTGCTCTGCCGCCGGAGTATCTTCGCCAAACACCGAGTCATAGTTCCAGCCCGCCGGCAGGTTGAGCGGAATATCGGCCCGCGTCAGCTTTTCGCCAGCAGGGCGCTTCGGCGTCTTGTCAACCGCCACAAGGCTGGTCTGGCTCGAGACGATCTGATGATCGAGAGCCATGCCGAGAATGGCCTTGTTCGCGGCATCGGACGTCAGCGTGCCAAGCGTGGACGCCACTTCAAAGTCGGCAATCCGCCGCCGGGCCCAGAGCTTGGAAATGCCATCGCCTTTCGCCGCCTTTGAAATTGGCAACGTCACTTCCCAAGGCTGCGTGCCGATATTGCCGCTGATCTTCAGCGAGCCGCCCAGGTCCTTGGCTTCCGCCATGAGCAGCACGGGTTCGCCGCGATAGAGATCGGGCAGCATGTCAGGGGTAATCCTGGCGGCATTGCCGACAAGTTCTGCTTTCAGTTCGGTCACCACCGGGCTGCCGATCTTGCTGAACAGGTCCTGCATCCGCGCCGTGACTTCCGCCGCCTCACCGATATGGGTGAAGGTCCCACGGCCAAGTTCCGCCGCGCGTGTCATCAGGTAGGAGTTTGGCGCCGAGCCAATGCCCACCATGAAGACGCGGCTGCGGCCAAGACCCTTGCTGATCGTGGCAAAAAGCTCTTGCTCATTGCCGATGGCGCCATCCGTCAGGAAAACCACCTGGCGCAGATGCGAGGTGTCGGAAGCATGGCTGTCCAGCAACGCCGCCCGCATGGGAGGGATCATTTCCGTCCCGCCATTGGCGTTGAGCCAACCGACGAAAGCCTTGGCCCGGTCGATGTTTTCCTTGTCAGCCGGAACCGCATCGGCGAACAACTGGTCCATCGTGTCATCGAAGCGGATGACGTTGAAACGGTCGCCCGGCTTCATCTGGGACAGGCCATAAATCAGGCTGTCCTTGGCCTGAACCATGGAAGGACCTTCCATGGAACCGGAATTGTCGATCACGAAAATAGTCTCGCGCGGCTTGGACACTTCACTCGTCGAAGCCACTGGCGGCGTGACAAAACCCAGCAGGTAGTTCTTGCCATTCACCGTTTCTGTGAACAGGCCCGCCTGCGGGGCCGTGCCGGCAGCCTTCCATTCCAGCGCAAAATCCTTGTCGGCCGGGACGTTCACGTCAGCCAGTGAAATCATCTGGCTCACCGGATCGGTCTTGATCGGATGGTAAAGGCTCTTCACCTCTCCCAGTGCAAAACCCGCATTTAAGATAACCGAGATCGTGGTTGGATTCACCGGCGCGTGTTTCCGGGGATCGAGAACCGGCGGATTGATCCGGTCGCGATCCGGAACCGGGTCATTCACCGCCACGCCGTAGCCGTCGCTGGAAAAATCAACTGACTGCACAATGGGGGCCGGCATGTAGCGCGGCGCAACAACCAGTGGCAGGCGCAGCGAGAAGGTGCCCGACGATTGCTTCACTGTCTCCTGATACTCGATCTGCACGATCACCGTTTCATGGGGGCCGATATTGGCCACCGAGTTGGTGAAAAGATTGGGCCGCTCCTGCTCGAGAAGTGCTGCCGCCTGGCCACTGGCCTTGGCCGTTTCATAAATGACCTTGGCCTCCTGCCGTTCCTTCACTTCGCCGACGATCACCCGGTTCCCCGCAATGATCTTCAGCGTATCGACGGCGGAGTTTTCCGGCAGCGGAAACACATAGACGCCTTCGACAAATCCGTCAGCCGGGTTCTCAAAGCGCTGGGTAACGATGGTGCGGGCCGTCGGGCCCGAGATGGTGACATTGAAATCCGTGGCCAGCCGCGGCGCTTCGAGATACTTGCCGCCTTCGGTGGATTTGAGCAGCAGGCTTCCAGCCTTCACGTCATTGGGGGTTATCAGGGCAAGTTTTGCCTCGCCCGCCCGTGCCTGCCCGAAGATGGTTAAGACCAGGACGAAAGCCAGTCCAAAAATGGCTACGATGATGTCGAGACGGGATTTGAAATCACGTGCGCGCAAATAGGTGTTCACTTTTTCCTCCAAGGCAATGCCCCCTGGCAAGCCGTGGATTGATTCATTACAGCCAAGCAAGGCTGCTTCGCCAAGGTGAAGAACGTCTTTCTTCCGGCGCGGTCCGCCACGCGGTGGTGGAAATGTGCGGGAATATGTGGAATGTTACGGCCACCATGAATGACGACGACCTTTCCCCCGAAGAGAATAAAGTGATTGGCGCCCAGGTCCGCGAGGAACTGGCAAGGCGGAGGCTTTCGCGCCAGCACCTCGCTGACAAGGCCAAGATCAGCCTGTCCACCCTGGAAAAGGCCTTGACCGGAACCCGGCCCTTCACGCTCGCCTCCGTGGTGCGCATCGAGGAAGCCCTGCAATTGCAGCTCCGCAAGCCCCGGCACATGCACAACGGCGACATGGAACTGGCCCCGGAATCTTTGGGCAGCTACTCGCACCCGGCCGTCTCCTGGCTGGAAGGCGATTACCTGACGCTGCGGCCATCCTTCAGCGATGCCCAGTCGGCCTATGCCTACCGCACCGAAATCCGCTGGGACAAGGCGCTCTCCCATCTCGTCTTCCGCGAGTCGGACCGCCTCGATGCCGCCTTCAAGCAAGATGGCGCCGTCTCGGTCCCGCACCAGTCCGGCTACATCTATCTCGTCACCAACAAGATGGGCCAGTACCGCCTGATCATTCTGTCGCGCCCCATGATCGGCGGCGAAATGTTCGGCCTCCTCAGCACCCTGCAATCGGGCAGGGGAACCCTGCTGATCCCCGTCTCCACCCCCATCGTTTTTGTGCCGGTGAAGAATTTCAAGGGCGAGCTGCAGTTCGGCAAATTCAACGCCGACGCCGCCATCCACCCCACCTACACCGCCCTCCTCAAACGCGCCACCGAAGAGCCATTTGTGCTGCTGGTGAAATGACTCGTTCCCCTCCCCGCAAGGGGGAGGGAGAACTTGAAAATTCAATGCTGACGCCTGCCTATATCTTATGTACAACGCGCTCCTCATGATTGATCTCTCCGACTTTCCCATCGCCCGGAAATGGCCCGCCAAATTTCCTGACCGCATCCAGCTTTATTCAGTGCCGTCTCCCAACGGTGTCAAAATCTCGATCATGCTTGAGGAAACCGGCCTTGCTTACGAGCCGCACCGCGTCAGCTTCGCCACCCAAGACCAGAAGACACCAGAATTCCAGTCGCTCAACCCGAACGGCAAAATCCCCGCCATCATCGATCCCAATGGCCCGGGCAACAAGCCGCTGCCGTTGTTTGAATCTGGCGCAATCCTGCTTTATCTCGCGGAAAAAAGCGGTCAGTTTATTCCAAAAGATGACGCGGCCCGTCACCAGGCGATCCAATGGCTGATGTTCCAGATGAGCTTCATCGGCCCCATGTTCGGCCAGGTTGGATTTTTCCATAAGTTCGAAGGCCGGACCTATGAGGACAAGCGCCCGCGTGACCACTATGTGGCTGAAGCGAAGCGCCTGCTCGGCGTGCTCGAGCAGCGGCTTGAGGGACGCGCATGGATGATGGGCGATGACTACAGCATCGTCGACATCGCCATATTCCCCATGGTGCGCAATCTGATTGGCTATTACGGAGCAGGGGACCTGGTGGGCATCAGCGATTTCCCAAATGTGACGCGCACGCTTGCCAGCTTTCAGGCGCGCCCTGCCGTGGCCAGGGGCCTCAAGATACCTTAGAAGCTGGAGGCCTGGTTGGTGAAATGAGGGACTTCTGATATGGCCGTAAAATATTCCAATGCCTTGATTGTCGGAAGCGGCAGCGGACTCAGTGCCTCGCTGGCCCGGCTTTTTGCGCGGGAAGGATTCAAGGTTGCCCTTGCTGCCCGGAATACGGACAAGCTTTCGCCCCTGTGCGAAAGCACCGGCGCTGCGGCCTTCGCTTGCGATGCAACCGATGCCGGTCAGGTTGCGCAACTGTTCCACGATGTCGAGCGCAAGATGGGCGCGCCCGATGTCGTTATTTACAACGCCAGCGCCCGTTCTCGCGGGCCGTTCGTGTCCCTTGTGGCATCTGAGGTCGAACAGGCCATTAGGACAAGTGCCTTTGGCGGCTTCCTGGTCGCGCAGGAAGCGGCAAAGCGCATGCTGCCAAAGGGCCATGGCGCGATCCTGTTTACCGGTGCTTCCGCTAGCGTGAAGGGCTATGCCCAGTCGGCGCCTTTCGCCATGGGCAAGTTCGCGCTCCGCGGCCTTGCCCAAAGCATGGCCCGCGAACTTGCTCCCCTCGGCATCCATGTCGCCCATTTTATCATCGATGGCGGCATCAGGAATCCTGGCCGCAGCGAGCCGCCGGAGAATCCTGATTCAATGCTCGATCCGGACGCGATTGCCGTCAACTACCTGCATGTCCTGCGCCAGCCGCGCAGCGCCTGGACCTGGGAAATGGAACTCCGGCCCTGGGTTGAAAAATTCTGACATGAACAAGCCTGCCCTCACCGGGCCCCTTTGGCTTGCCGCCGGTTATATCGGCTTTGCCATGATCGTCATGCTGTCGCTGGCGCCCGCCGCGGCGCGGCCCCACACGGGCTATGGCGGCGAATACGAACATCTGCTCGCCTATGCCCTGGTGAGTTTTGCTTTTGGCATGGGCTGCCGCACCGCGAAGTGGCAGCTTGTCTCGGGATTAGCCTTGTCTTCAGCCTCGGCAATTCTGGAACTGCTCCAGACATTTGTCCCGGGACGCACGCTTGAAATCACCGGCTTCGCAACCAGTTCGCTGGGCACCTGGCTTGGCCTTGCCGTGGCAGTTGCTGTCGCGGCGGCGCTGCGCGCCGCGAAGTGAGTAAAATTGCAGGACGGGATTGCTTGGCCTGAGCCCGATTAAGCCGTGGTGAAGCCGCGGCACACCGCTGCAAGCTTGTTGCCGTCAGGGTCGCGCGCATAGGCGGCATAGAAATCCGGGGCGTAGTGCAGCCTGAGGCCGGGCGCGCCTTCGGAACTCCCGCCGTTGGCAAGTGCCGCCGCGTGGAAATCATCAACGTGCTTCCACGACCGCGCCCTGAATGCCACCATCACGCCATTGCCCGCGGTGGCAGGCTTCTGGTCCAGCGGCTTTCCGATCCAGACTGCAAGCTCGCGCGCCCCGCCGTCCTCGTAGGATCCCCAGCCAGCAGCTGCCTTGTCCCAGTCAGGGTCGTTGGTGATGCAGCGCTCCAGTCCAAGCGCCCCGAGCGTCGCATCATAGAAGCGAATGGCTGCTTCGAGATCATTTGTGCCGAGGTAAACATAAGAAAGCATGGCGCACTCCGGGCGGGCTGAAGAAGGCGAGGGCAAATGTAGGCCTTTTGGAACGCCCGAGGAAAGTGCTGTTTACGCGGCGTCCGCCTTCGGCTTCCTGATCTGTGGCGCCGCGCCGATGATCAGCGGGTCAAGTCCTTCGCCGCCCTTGGCCAGATGCTCGAAGAGATGCTTGCGCATGCGCGGGTCCCAGAAATTGTTGAGATGCGTGGCCACTTCTTTCAGCGCCTCTTCACGGGGGTAGCTCCTGAAAAAATCGGCAATCTGGTTGGCCATGCGCAGCATGTCGCGGTTTTCCATCGTCTACTCCTGCTCGAATATCATGACGCCGCCCTTGGACAGGGCCGCAAGTTTCAGTCCCGCCTGCTTGGCAAGCTGCAGCGCCAAAGCTGTCGGCGCTGAGATGGTGGCCAATGCTCCAATTCCGGCGAGTGCGCATTTCTGCACCAGCTCAAAGCTGCAGCGGCTCGACATCAGCACAAAGCCTTCGCGTAAATTCGTGTTCGCTTTCGCCAGCGCTCCGATCAGTTTGTCCAGCGCATTGTGCCGGCCCACATCTTCGCGCGACAGGAGGATATCACCATCTGCCGAACACCAGGCGGCCGCATGCACCGTGCGGTTCACCGCGTTCATCGGCTGCCATTGGGGCAGCGCCTCATAGGCCCGCGCCACGGCCTTTGGCGAAAGCGTTGTGTTCACCACAATGCCCGCCGGCATGCGGATCGCGTCCTTGATATCCTCGATGCCGCAAAGCCCGCAGCCCACCCGGCCTTCAAGGCTGCGCTTCACCATGCGGTCGCGGTTCAAATGCTTTTCGTCGACCGCCAGATCGACTGCGAGGCCTTCTTCCGAGGGCAGCGTGAGAATGCCCTTGATATGGGAGGCCGAGGTGATGATCCCTTCGGCCGGCGCAAAGCCCACGGCGAAATCATCGAGATCGGCAGGCGTTGCCATCATCACCGCATAGGGCGCCGAGTTGAACAGGATGGCGATGGGAACTTCTTCAGGAACTTGCCAGATGGTTTTAACCGGGCCGGTTGGGGAGTGCAAAATGCCCGGAGCAGGAAGCGAGCTCATCCC
>JBBQNU010000075.1:0-14712 GCA_038330285.1 Hyphomicrobiales bacterium
CAGGCGCTTCTGCACGAGCCCGCTTCGGCGGTGAAGATGGGATGCTCATAGGCGAACTCGCGCTCGACCAGTGCTGCCTCCGGCTCACGCTGGGGATTGAGGCTGACGAAGATGTCGGTCGAAGTGCCCAACGGCTGCAGGGCGTTCATCCAATAGGTGATGGAGGACGACCGGCCCTGCGCGCCCCTCTCCGCCATGTAGTTCCAGCTTGACCACAGGCGCCGGCGGCGCGGCATGAGTTTGGCATCCCGGTGAAGCACCGCCCGGTTCCGCCCGTAGCGGAAGGCAGACAGGCACTGGCGCTCCTGCGGCGATGGGTCCTTCAGAATAGCAAGCGCCTGGTCCGCATGGGTTGCCATCACGACATGGTCGAACCGGTCCCTGAAACCCAGGCCGTCCTCCACTACGACACCGCCAGCAGAGCGCTCGACACGGCGTACCGGGCAGCCCGTCAGGATCCGGAAGCGGCTGTCGGCAACCAGCCGCTCCACATATTCGCGCGAGCCCCCCGGAACCGTCCGCCACTGCGGCCGGTTGTTGTCTTGAAGCAGACGGTGATTGCCGAGGAATTTGAGGAATGACAGGGCCGGATAATCCAGCATCTGGTTGGGTGAGGATGACCAGATGGCCCCTGCCATGGGCAGCAGATGCCTTTCCATGAAGGCCCGCGAATAGCCCTGCGCCTTCAGGAACTGGCCAAGGGTTACGCCTTCATCGAGATGTTTGGCTTGCGCCTCGGCAGTCCGGAAGAAGCGCACGATGTCCCACAGCATGCGCCAGTGCCCCGGCACGACGAGGTTGCCGGGGTTTCCCATCATCTGCAAAATCGTGTCGCCGGAGTATTCGCAAGCCCCGCCATCGAGTGAAACGCCGAAGCCCATCAGCGAGGGCGTGGTGGGGACATTAAGGTAGTCAAAGAGCGCCATCAGATTAGGATAGGTGGCGGTATTGTAGACAATGAAGCCCGTATCCACGGCGACGGGGCCGTCGGGAGTTGCGCAGTTAACCGTGTTGGAATGCCCGCCAATGCGGGGCTCGGCTTCAATGAGCGTCACGTCATGGCGTTGCGACAGCAGCCAGGCGGCGGATAGCCCTGCTATTCCGGAGCCGATGACGGCAATTCTGTGAGAATTCAAGCGATTCAGGCCTTCCCATAGGAGTTTACAGTGACCCTACGGATGCCAACGGAAAAATGGATCAGGTTCCGGCATATTTATTCGTGACTGCGGGACCGGACATGATCTGAATTCGTGGCCCCGCCGTAGGGTTCCGTGTTAGACAAGGATGACCGCCGTGCTCGCCATGAGTTGGAATATGCTGCCAAAAGACCATCGGGCTGACCCCAAAAATGAGGATATGGCGGCACAGCGTCTGGTTCAGCGCGTGGCCAAGAACCTGGACCGCGCGGCATTCGCGGAACTTTTTGACGCCTTTGCCCCCCGCGTGAAAACCTTCATCATCCGCAAGGGAGCTTCGCCCGACCTCGCCGAAGACCTGGTTCAGGAAACCATGATCAACGTCTGGACCAAGGCCGGCTTCTATGATCCGGCCAAGGGCTCGGTTCTGACCTGGATTTTCACCATCGCGCGGAACCTCCGGATTGACCGGATCAGGCGCGAGTCGTCGCGGCCCGTATCCGAGCTGGGAGACTTCGATCCGCCATCCGACGCGCCGGCAAGTGAGGAAATTCTCGCGCGCAAGGATGAGGCCCGCAGCGTTGCCCGCGCCCTGGGCAAAATTCCTCCTGAGCAAATGGAAATCCTGACACTCTCATTCATTGACGATCTGCCGCAGGCTGAAATCGCCAGACGCCTCAAACTGCCGCTCGGCACCGTCAAATCGCGCATGCGCCTGGCCTATGGCCACTTGCGGAAAACCCTGGAGCAACCCAATTGAACATTGATCATCATTTGGATGCGGCAACACTTGTCGCCTACGCGGCGGGAACCCTCGGCGAGGCCTTCAATGTCGTCGTGGCAAGCCACCTGGATTGGTGCCCCGCCTGCGCTGAAGACGCGCGACGCGCAGCCCTGCTGGGCGGTGAATTGATCGGCAAGCTCGAGGGAACGCCGGTATCGGAAGACTGCCGCAGCAAGACCTTGAGCATGCTTGACACTGCAACGTTGCATCGCTTTCCGAAAACCCCTGCATCACGGGGAGAGGTTCCTGAACCACTTGGACATTTGCTTGGGGGTAAGCCGCTTGCCGGGCTTCCCTGGAAGCGCAAAGCCCCCGGCCTTGCCTTGTATGATTTGCCGCTTTCCGAAGCATCCGGCGGCAAGCTGTTCCTCATGCGCATTGCACCCGGCACGGCCATGCCCGAGCACGGCCATGGCGGCGAAGAAATCACCCTGATCCTTTCAGGCGCCTACAATGATAAATTTGGCCGCTATGCGCGCGGCGATGTCGCCGATCTCGACGAGAGCATCGAGCACCAGCCCATTGTGGAACCGGATGCGGCGTGCATCTGCCTTGTTGCAACGGAAG
This sequence comes from Hyphomicrobiales bacterium, assembly GCA_038330285.1. Taxonomy (GTDB): domain Bacteria; phylum Pseudomonadota; class Alphaproteobacteria; order Rhizobiales; family Aestuariivirgaceae; genus Aestuariivirga. The sequence continues at coordinate 2,488 of JBBQNU010000075.1, forward strand.
CGCCGACCCGTTTCAAATCCTGGCCGGCGCGCCTGCTGCAGCCACTTATCGGCATCTGATGCAGACCTTGCCGTGGAAGGTCGTATGGATCACCGGAGCTTCAACCGGGATCGGCCGCGAGATTGCCCTGCAACTCGCAGCGCAGGGCGTAACCGTTGCCGCGTCGGCCCGCAGCGCCGACAAGCTTGCTTCTCTGGGTCCCAACATCAGGCCTTACCCGCTCGATGTCACTGACCTGCAGGCGATCCTTGCCACAGTGGAAAAAATCGAGCGGGAACTCGGGCCAATTGATTTGGCGGTCATGGCGGCCGGCACTTACAGCCCGCTTGATGTGGAAAAATTCGATGCTTCGCTTTTTGAAGCCGCAATGACCACCAACTATCTCGGTGTAGTGAACTGCCTCTCGGGTCTGCTTCCGCACCTGCTGTCGCGCCGCCGGGGCCATGTCGCGTGGATTGCCTCGGTTGCGGGTTTTGTCGGCTTGCCGAAGGCTGCCGCCTACGGCCCTTCCAAGGCGGCCCTTATCAATCTCGCGGAAAGCCTGAAGGTCGATCTCGAACTGCGGGGCGTGACCGTGAGCGTGGTCAATCCTGGGTTCGTTGAAACGCCGCTGACCGCGCAGAATGATTTCACCATGCCCTTCCTGATGCAGGCACCTGAAGCAGCCCGCCTGACAATCGAAGGGCTAAGGCGTCGCCGGTTTGAAATCTCCTACCCCTGGCGTTTCGTGCAGATCATGAAACTGGCGCGCCTGATGCCCTACGCAATTTTCTTCAGACTGATCAAAAGCACGGTGCTGAAGGCTTAGAGGGAATCATTGCTGGGCAAGAAAAACCGCCATTGGGAGGGCAAGCCCAAGTCCGGGTCGTCAGCCCAGTTGCGGTCCGCGCCTGGATCGGGCTGCTTGAGAAGTGGCCGGTCAGCCGCCGTGAGGGGCACCAGAAGCCGCAAGGATTCAAACCACTCCACATATTTCGCCGGCTGGTACTGATACTCCTGGAAATGCGCCATGTTGGTCTGGATGAAATGCATCATGCGGCAGATGGATTGTCCCTCGACGCCGCGGTAGCTCCAAAGATCGAACCCGGCCGAACGGCCAAGATTTGCCAGCAGGGTCCAAGCCGTGAGGTTGAAGAGCGAATAATGCAACGGACGCGTGCGCGACAGTTCCGCAGTCTGCATCCCAATCACGTCGCATTGCGCCGCCAGGCGAAGGCTCGCACTGTTGATCTGTGCCGCCGCGGTTGCAAGATTTCCGGTGAAAAGGGAGAGGGATACGACCACCAGATGGATCCAGGTGCCGATATTGTTTCCAGCCATGATGGCCCGCTGGCCCTGGTCGCTTCGGGTCAGATAGACAAGGAACCTGCTGGCCCACTGCTTGAGGGCGTCCAGTTGCGGTTCTGTCAAAGTGCCATTGACCAGAAGTGTCCGGCTCAGATAGGGCAGTGTCCAAAGGTCGCGGAAGTCGATCAATCCGGCAAAATTCGCCGCATCCGGCACGTCCGAATTCCATTGCGCAAACCGCGCATCGGGAGTCACCGCGGTGTTCTCGTCGATGAACCATGCCGCGAGGATGTCCACCGCCCGGTTGAGGAAACGCGCCCGCTCGGACAAGACGCCGGAAGCCACCAACACTGCCGTATGCGAGAAGCATTCGTGCAAGGCGGAGCGGTCATACCTGTAGCTTGCCCGTGTCCCGATCACGGCGGCTTCCGCCGAACGTCCGTCAATCCGGATATTTCTTCCGCCAACATTGTGCACATAGCGCGGTGCGCTGAAATAGTCATTCCGGCGGCCGCTTGGCGGCCTCTCCGTCTTGTCGAGCACCGTGCGAATTGGCATTTGCGCCACCGCTTCGGCCAGGTTCAGCAATGCCTGGACCTGTCCCGACTTGGCATGCGCCGAACCAGGTTGAAGGACGCAATAGTCCTGCCCGCCCTTTCCGGTGCTTGCGTCTTGAACGAGGGCGGCATCCAGCTGTTGCGCAAAGCGCTGCACGCCGTCGATGCGTGCGACAAAGCGGCTGACGGCGCTCGCTTCCACCGTCTCGCTTGCATGGGACGCAAGACGGTAAACGCATCCGCCGACGAAAAACCTGCCCGGCGCAATGGCATTGAGCTTTGGCGTCGTATCCCAGGGGGCCAGCTCCCACTTCTCCCAACGGCCGGGCACGCCGAGCCGGGCCAGAAGCTCTGACTTGTTCTGGTTGCCGTAACGCAGTCCCTCGTTAAACCGGTCCGGTGCATCCCGGCGGAAGGCAATCTGGGGCTCATCCACCGGCTCCGGGAGATGGGCCATGGTTTTCAGTTGCAAATTGTCCTTGAGCCGCGCCAGCGGGAGCACGCCAAAAAACGCATCGCCATTCCTGGCAGCGCATTCAGTGAATGCGGCCCAGGCTTCAGCGGTGAAATAGCACCAGCCATCAAGCGGCAATGTCCAAAGGGCGTCTTTACGCCCCAGTTCAATCGCGCTGTTCCGCGCCGCATTCAGGTTGATTACGGCCAGTGACTTGTGACGGAAAATCCATTCTTTGGACCGCGCCAGCGAATAGGAATCCGGCTTGTCGCCTGCCTCCTGCACAAAGGGATTCATGGATTTCGGCATGCCGCTCGCATCAAGGAAGGCGTTTTTGTAAGAGGTCTCGTCAAAAGGGATGCTGTGATATGTCTGGCCCTTCGCACGGATGAGCTTGATGCACTTCGCTTCAAGCGCCGGATCAACTAGCCGGTTCAGCACCCATCGTTTGTCGCAGGACGGAAGATCAGGCTCGTTTTCGAGGGAAAATTCCAGATTGTCATAAGTCTCGTCCGGGCCATGGCGCGGCGGAAGTGAGTTGCCGATGATCCGGTAGATGACAAATTTGAGGTCCATGAATCTTCATACCTCACCTCACCAAAAAAAATCGCCGGCGAAGCACCAAGGCTCCGCCGGCGAAAATGCTGATTACGTGAACCACCAGCGCTCGGCGATCCGCTGGCCGTCGAGCTGCCAGTTGCTGGCAACATCGCCATGGCCGAGGGTTTTCTGATGCGCCTCGACATAGGAGTTGAAGATGAGGTTGATCAGGCCACCGTCGTCATGCAGAATTTGCTGCATTTCGGCATACATGGCGGCGCGTTTTGGCTCATCGGTTTCAGAACGTGCCGCAACCAGCAGCTCGTTGAAACGCGGATTTTTCCAGAACGTGTCGTTCCACGCGGCGCCGGCCGCGTAAGCCGTGGTAAACATCCAGTCGCAGGTCGGCCTGCCGCTCCAGTAGGACGCGACGAAAGGCTTCTGCAGCCAGACATTGTCCCAATAGCCATCATCGGGAACGCGCGTGACTTTCAGGTTGAGGCCAGCTGCCTTGGCGCTCTCCTGCCAGATCAGGGCGGAATCAATCGCCCCCGAGAAGGCCGCATCGGCGACCAGGAGTTCGATCTCGGTATTCTCCGCACCGGCCTTTTTGAGCAGCTCCTTGACCTTGTCGGGGTTATAGCTGTGCTTCGGCTCCGGATCGATACCGAACTTCACACTGAGCGGGATCGGATTGTCATTGCCGGCGGTGCCATGCCCGAAGAAGACATTCTGCACGATCTTCTCGCGGTCAACCGAGTATTTGAGCGCGTTACGCACATCCGGATTGTCGAAGGGCGCCACATTGACATTCATCACGAAGACGTTGTGGCCATAGCCCGTCACCTCCGTGACATTGATGTTGGGATCCTGCTTGAGGAGATCGAGGGTCTTCAGGTCGCAACGGTCCATGTAGTGGATTTCCCCGGCCGTCAGTGCATTGGTGCGCGCCGTGGAGTCTTTGATGGAGAGGCATTCGACCGCATCAAACCAGGCCCTGCCCTCCTTGTAGTAGTTGGGGTTCCGCTTGAATGTGGCGATCACGCCCGGTTCGAATTTCTCCAGCATGTAGCCGCCGGTGCGGATTCCCGACTGCCAGTCAACCGAGCCGTCATCGTTCTTCGGCATGATCGGCATGTGATAGTCGGAAACCGTGTAGGGAAAATCCGCGTTGCCACCGTCGAGCTCGAAGATCACCGTATCGGCGCCGTCGGCTTTGACTTCCTTGACGGAGGTCAACAGCGATTTCGCCGCTGATTTCGAATTCTCGCCGCGGTGATGCATCATCGAGGCCACGACGTCATCCGCCGTGACCGTCTTGCCATTGTGGAAGGTGGCGCCCTTGCGCAGCTTGAACACCCACTTCGCTGCGCCCTTGTCGGGTTCGAAGCTTTCGGCCAGATCCGGAATGACCGCGCCCTTGTGGTCCATTTCGGTCAGGCTGTTGGCGAGCGTTCCCCAAAGCGCCGTTCCGGTGAACTGGTCGGGATAAAGGCCCGGATCCATCGAGTCGGTTGTAGCACCATGGCCAATGCCGATCTTGAAGGTGCCGCCCTTTTTCGGTTCGGCCCGGGCCGCCGTAACGAACAGCTTGTCGGCCGCAACGGCGGTGACGCCCGTTGCCACGGCCAGTTGAACGAAGTCACGCCGTGACATCCGCCCCTTTGAAACAAGCTTTTTGGCCTGTTCCAGCGTTGTATTGAATTCAGTCATCGTTTCTCTCCCTCGTGCCCGATCATTTCTTCGGTGCTGCAAATTAAAGCCAAAAAAGCCCGGCGCACAAATGATCTTTTGATGAAGTTCTGAGAAATCAGGCGGAATGCCACCATTTTCCACCCAGCACCACGCCGCGGACATTGATTTTCCGCTCGCCCGTGAGCCTCTCGCCCACCGTATCGACATACTCAAACCGGCCCTCGTCAATACTGAGAATGGCAGCATCGCCGACCGCCCCCGGCCTTAAACTGCCGAGTTCGGGCCTGGACAGCGCCAATGCCGCGTTCTGGGTCGAAGCCCGGATAACCTCGGAAAGCGGCATTCCCAGATGGAGGAATTTGGACAAGGTCGTCACCTGGTCAAAGGCCGGGCCATTGATGCAAAGGGCGTGGACATCCGATGAGATGGTGTCGGGATAGAAGCCGTTCTCCAGCATGATGTGCGCCACCTTGAAGGAAAACGACCCCATGCCGTGGCCCACATCGAAGAACACCCCGCGCTGGCGTGCCGCAAGCACCTCCGGCCGCACCCGCTTGTCACTCGTAGTGGGCGTATTGGGAAATGGCCGGAAGCAATGGGTGAGCACATCGCCCTTGCGCAGCCGCTCCACCACCTGCGGGTAGGAAGGCGGCGGATCGTCGATATGAACCATCATCGGCATGCCGGCCTCTTCGGCCACCTGCAAGGCATATTCAAAGGGAACCATGCCATGGATGCCCGAGGCCCAGCGCCCAAGCCTGACCTTGATGCCGACAATCAGGTCCCGGTTGGCGGTGGCCACTTCCACGGCCGTTTCCGGATCCATCAGGCGCAGCTCTTCACTTTCGCCCACCATGATGCGGTTAGAGAATCCAAAAATCCCCGCATGCGAAATATGGAGATAAGCCAGTATCCTGACTTCCGATTTTTCGATCACATGCTTGCGGAATCCGGCGAAGTTGCCAGGCCCCGCCGAACCTGTGTCAATCGCCGTGGTGACGGCACTTTTGCGGCAGAAATCCTCCGCATCAATGCCAAGCGAGGTGCCGCCCCAATAAACATGCGTGTGCATGTCGATAAGGCCGGGGGTGACAATCAGGCCCGACACATCCCGCACCGCGACGCCCGCCGGAACCGCGATGGTTTTCGCAATTGCCGCCACCTTGCCCGCCGCAAAGGCCACATCCATTTTCGCGTCGATGCTTTGCCCCGGATCGACAACACGCCCGCCCTTCAACACCAGGTCATACGTCGCCATGCTGCCTCCAATTGCTTATCCAGCAACTGGAGACGATTGCCCGGATGATGTCAATTCCAGCTTAAGGTGTGATTTTCTGCTGTGGCGAATTGGCGCGAACCCGCTCGGATTTGCGCCGTTTCTTGAAGCGGTCAACTGACAGGCGCACGATGAAATAGCAGGCGGCTGCGCAGGCCAGCCCAAGCAGGGTTCCGCCAATGATCATTGGAAGGAACACCGGCTCGATCCGCTGAAAAAGCTTCTCGGCAAAGCCCATCATCCCGGCGTTGACGGCACTTTCCGTATCCGGCGGCAGGTCGAGAACCACTTCGCCCTTCGCTTCCAGTCCAAGCAGTGCCGCGCCAACGTTGTAGGTCGCCAGCCAGATGAAGGGAAAGGTCAGCGGATTGCCCACAACAGTGCCGATGGCCGACGCTAGGATGCTGGAACGGAGCGCAAAGGCGATAAGTCCGGCCAGTATGAAGTGAAGCCCGATAAATGGCGTAAAAGACGCAAAAGCGCCGGCCGCGAAACCAAGTGCAATCGCATGCGGGCTGGCTTTAAGTCGCGCCATCCGGTGCACAAGATAGCGCCAGGCCCGGTTCAGGCCCATCTTCGGCCAGATCACGTTCCTTACCCTTACCCAGAAACCAGGCGACTTTCGGCGCAAAAACATCCCGTCCACTTCAATTTGAAAAAGCGACTTTTGCCTATGTAGGTAAAAAACACAGGAATTAAATAAATAAACTATGAAAATCGCAAGGCTGGCCCACCCGGCAACGCCGATCCCGCAACTGGAGCCGATTGGCCCAGCGGAGTCAACTGGACGGTCCCCCGGCGCTCCCCTATTCTGCCGTTTCCATGATCGGAGTGGTGGATCATGCGTGCTTCATGGTGTGTCTGGCTGTGCCTTGTCCTGACAATGTCGGCCGCTGGGGCCGAGGACCGCCAATGGACCAGCCGCGACTATGTCGATTTCTATTTCCGCCACTACAATGGCCAGGTGCCGCTGCCACATCTGCGCGACGAAAAGCAGAAAACCCTGTTCAACCACCTCATTGACCCCGGCAACATCACCCGCATCGAACAGGCGCCCGTTTCGAATGACGAAAAGCTCCGCCAACTGCGCATCATTCTGGCCATTCTTGGCTCCTACCGCGCCGCCTATAATGTGGCCGTGATCGTCGGCGAACCGCTGCAGCAGGAACTGACCCTGGTGCAGGTTCATGCGCTCGAAGTTGCTGATGCCGTTGCAAAGCTGGTGCGCCTGTCGCACGCCGATGAAGGCGCATCGACCGCCTGGGCCACGCTGGTTGAGGGTGTCATTGAATCGGTCAGTGACAGCAAGCGCTATTCATCCATCCAGCGCACCATGATGGCGGATGCCGTCACCCTGCACTATCCCGCCATCGCCGCGGTTCTTTCCGGGGATGAACGCCGCCACCTGAATGAAGCGCTCAAGCGGATGAAGCAGGCGCTTTTGGCCGGACCATAAGCGCGCCGATAAAGGCCAGTGCCGACAAAGCCGCCCCGGCAAAAAGAATCCAGATCACCTGGTCATAGCCGCCCGTAAGCGACCACAGCACAGCCAGCGCAAATGGCGTTGCCGCCTGGATCGCGAAATTGATGCCGGCGAACGTGCCCTGCAGGGCACCATAGCCTTCCCGCCCCAGGAATTCGGGGCCAGCCGTAGCCTGCACGATGGTTTTGATCCCCATGCCGCCACCATAGAAAATGGCAAAGATATAGAGCAGTGGTGAACCGGGCGTTGCCAGCATGAGCAGCACAAGGCCGATCACCGGAAGCGATGTACCCACCATGCCGGCAAACCTCACATCAATGCGCTTCTCGAGCGCGAACACCACAATGCGACCAATGACCTGAAACGGCCCCACCAGCGTATAGGCCGCAATGATCATGGGCAGAGCAAAGCCGCGCTCGGTGAGCAGCGGAATGATGTGGAAGGTCAGGCCGGTGAACATGAAGGCATGGGCCCCGTAGCTCAGGGCCAGAAACCAGAACACCGGCGTGGCCAGCGCCTTGCGCACCCGGCCCACCGGCACATTTGCTTTACTCACCGCAACACGTTCGCTGGAATGCCCCAACACGAACCAGTGAATGAGAATGCCAAAGGGAATCTGGAGTGCCGCAAGGACTATGAGGGCCTGACGCCAGTCCGAAACATTGACCAGAAATTGCGTGAGCGGAATGAAGGCAGTGCTGGCAAGCCCGCCGAGCAGCGTGATGGTGATGATGCCGCGCCGGTAATCATCCTTCAACTCACGCGCCATCACGGCGAAAACCGGTTCATAGAGCACGCAGGAAAACACCGCGCCCATGGCAATCCACACGGCGTAGAGCTGCCAGAGTTCCGTGACCTGCGACCAGGCAAGGAGCAGCAAGGCGGCAGACGTCGATCCCGCCGTCATCAGCACCCGCCCGCCATAAACATCAATGGCGCGGCCCGCAAAAAACGAGGCAAAGCCTGTGGCCGCGAGTCCCGCCGACAAGGCGCCATTGATCGCCGGGCTAGACCAGCCCATCTCGGCTGCCATCGGCCCGGCGATGACCGCGAAGGCATAATAGAGCGAACCCCAGGAAACCAGTTGTGCAAATGCCAGGGGCAAGACAAAGCCCCAGCGGAATTTCATCAGCAGCGGCCCGCCGCTTCGCAACCGCAGCCAGACTTGCCCGCATCTTTTGCAATGGCATCAACCATACAGCAGGCATCGGCACGGGTAAGTGACGGTCCGCCGCAACAGCCGCCCTCCTCCGCATAGCCCGAGCCTTCGCAAACCCCGGTCTGCGGCAGAACAAGTTTTGTATCGAGAGCCGCCTCCATGTCTCCGGCCAATGCGGCCACCACTGAACGGACCTGTTCGTAGCCGGTGGCCATGAGGAAGGTTGGCGCGCGGCCATAGCTCTTCATGCCCACAATAAAGAAATTGTTTTCCGGCTGCGTCAACTCCTTCACGCCATGGGGCGGAACATCGCCGCAGCTATGCTCGTTGGGATCAATCAACGGCCCCAAAGTTCGGGTGCATTCAAGCCAGGGATGCAGGTCAAGCCGGATTTCGCTCAGCATGGAAAAATCCGGGCGGAAGCCTGTCGCGATAATGACCTCATCGGCGATGATTTTCTTCCCCGTCTCATCGGTGATCTCGATTGCCTTGTTCGCAAGGGCAAAGCCCCGCACCCAGAATGGCGCTTCCACCGAAACACTACCGGCGGAAATCGCGGCCTTGGCACGTCCACCCAGGGCCCCACGATTGGCAAGCTGGTCATCCGCCCCGCCGCCAAAGGTCTTGTCCGTGGGTTGCGAACGCATGGCCCAGATGATTTCCGTGGTTGGTTCCTGCTTCTGCAAGCGCACCAGATTCAAAATCGAATCCATCGCCGAATGGCCCGAGCCGATCACCACCACGCGCTTTCCAGCATAGCGTTTGCGCTCTGTCCCGAAGACATCAGGAATTCCGCTGCAGATACGAGAGGCGCTCTCCCTTTCACCCAGCGCCGGAATCCCGTTCGCTCCGGCGGGATTGGGTGCCGACCATGTGCCAGACGCATCAATCACGGCAGAGGCCAGCACCCGCTCAACCGAACCGTCCGAATGGGTCACCGAAATCTCGAAGGGCCGCTGTTCGCGCCCTTTCGAGGGCACCCGGTCCATGCCCTGCCGCGTCACCGCCGTCACCCGTGCGCCAAAACGGATGTGCGGCGCAAGGATCGGCAGGTTGGCAAGCGGCAGAAGATAATCATCAATCAATTGCTGCCCAGTGGGATCGCGGTCTGGATCTGGCATGGCCCATCCCGTTTGCTTGAGCGGCCTCTCGGCCGCGCTGTCCACGTTGAAGCGCCATGGCGAAAAGAACGTCACATGGCCCCATTGCCGGACTGCCGCCGCAGCACCTTCGCCCGCCTCGAACACCACGAACGGCAGGCCGCGCTCGGCAAGGTGTGCCGCCGCCGCCAGGCCGACGGGACCAGCCCCTATAACTGCAACCGTCATTGCTTTAATCCTTCCAGAAATATCGAATTAAAAATGCAAAAAACTCAGGCCACCTTCGCCGCCGGCGCGCAGGCCGCATCGGCGCAGCATTCGTCAACCAGAAATGAAACCAGCGTGTCCATGACCCTGTAATTGGCGCGGCAGGTGAGCGTCGTTCCCTGCCGTTCCTGCGACACCAGATCGACCGTGATCAGCGCCCGCAAATGATGCGACAGTGTCGAACCGGCAATCTTAAGGCGCTTCTGCAATTGCCCCACGGCCATGCCATCACCACCCGCCCGCACCAGAAGCCGGAATACCGCAAGCCGCGTCGGATTCCCCAGCGCTTCAAGCCTTGCGGCGGCGTCTTCAATGCGGGTGGCGACTGTGATTCCTCTGAGCATGGAAGGCGTGTACCGCAACCAAGTAAAGTTGCCAACCATATTTCCAGAAATATGGAAATATGGAAATATGGAAATAAATAAACGGCCCGGACACATGCCCAGGCCGCAATCTGCCTTTGCCAGGCTGGACTACATGCCGAGAAGTTTCAGCGCCTCGCCAAGAGTTGCTTCCGATTCCGGGTGATTGCCTGCCGCATGCTGGGACATGCCGGTGGCGATCAGTTCTGTCACCTTGGCCTTGGTCGCATCATCGACCGTTGCAGTTTTCAGGGCCTCTTCCGCCTTCGCCGCAAGCGTGGGGCACTGGCTGGCTAGCGCCGGCCCGGCAAGCGCCATCAGGATTGTTCCCGCTGCGAGTAATGACTTGATCATGATTGTCTCCCTTGACTGGTTACCGCAATAGATTTGCAGAGCCAGCTTATCGTTCAAACAGGCAAAAGTGTGACCGGGAAAAATATATAATTCCCAATGATCCAGCACCCATTATCCGGCGTAACAGTGCGCCGAAAAGAATCCCGGGTTGCGCTTTCCAGGTTCAGTGGCTGGCGTAAACGGCAGGCGCAGCATTCGCCCAAATCAGCAGCACATCGTAAGCTTCAGCGCTGCCCCCGGATTCCATGCCGGGTGACTCCATCGGCATGCCGGGAACAACGAGACCGATGGCGCCTGCCGGCCGTTCCGTGAGAAACTTCACGACGTCTTCCGCGGGTATGTGACCTTCGAAGGCATAGCCATCCGCAAGGGCGATGTGGCAGCTCGCCAGGTCGGCGGGAATCTTCAGGCTATGCCTGCGCGCAGCAAGGTCCGGATCATCTTCAACCGTCACGGTGAAACCCGCCGCGATCATGTGCTTCACCCAGCCCTCGCAGCACCCGCATCCCGGATTGCGATAGACCGCGATGTCTGGAAGTGCCGCCGCCCGGCCCGGCTGCGGAACAATCAGGGCGGAAGCCGAAGAGAGGAGGGAAAGTAATGTGGTTCGGCGATTCATGGGTTACCTCCTGACAAGTCGGTTATAGATCGAATTAAATGGACTCGGATACTCCATATCATGCTCCTTCGTAACCAAGAGTGGCCATCATGCCGGTGGCCATGTGGTAGAGATGGTGGCAGTGGAACGCCCACGCCTTGCCCGGATTGACCGCATCGAAGGCGAAAGCGATGCTGGTCATGGGCGGCAGGAACACCGTGTCGCGCACCGCGCCGGAAATTTCCTGGCCATTGATGGCAACGATCTGGAAGTGATGCCCGTGCAGATGCATGGGATGGGTCATCATCGAATGGTTGCGCATTTCCACAACCACGCGTTCACCCTTGCGCACCGAGAACCCAGCATTTGATTGCATGCCCCATTCATAACCCTGCATGCTGCCCACCAGATTGACTGCGTAGGTTCGGTCGACTGCTTTCGGTGCAAGCGGCCGTGCCGCCACAAGTCCCGCTTCCGTGGCCTGTGACAGGATTGGACCTTGCATCTCACCAACATCCAGCAATTTGCTTACCGTTGCACCGGGAGTGGCCAGAATGATGCCGGTTCGCTGCGCCCCGCCCTCACGCAAGGCAAACACCGGGAAGACGCCACCTTCCCGAGGCAGTTGCAGACGAAAATCCACCCGTTGGCCCATGGCCAGCGGGAATTGCCGCGCTTTCAAGGGAACAACATCCTGCCCGTCAACCGCAATCACTTCGCCGTCGAGTACGCCCGTATCGATGGTGAAAGCCGTCGCGGTTGCGCCATTGATGATGCGCAAGCGCACCCGTCCGCCCTTCTCCACCTGCACCACCTGCGGGTCATTGAGGGTGCGGTCATTGGCGAGATAGGCGTCATACTCAATGTCGTTGACATCCATGCCCATCATGCCGCCGCCCATGTTCATGCCGGACATCTGCGAGTGATCCATGCCTTGCATATTCATGCCGTGCATCATCATGCCCATGCCGCTGCCGGATTTGAGCTTTGCGAGCAGCTCCTCCGCCGGCGTAAAGGAAAAGTCGTGCAGAAGGATCACGACCTCCTGCTCGTCACGCGCAAGTTCTTCCGGGCCGCGCACAATTAGCGGGGC
>JBBQNU010000076.1:0-14420 GCA_038330285.1 Hyphomicrobiales bacterium
GGCATCGGGGGCGCCCACATAGGACAGCCGTGCCAGTCCTGCGGCGTGGTCGATCTCGACGGCGCTCATCAGGCCGGAATTGACGTGGACGTCGACGACGACGACGGCGTTGCCTGTGGCAAACCGGCTTTCAATGCGGTAGTCGCCGGATTTTACGCGGAGGATTTCGCCCGGCACCTTGGAGATGGTGATGAGCTTGCCCTTGTCGGCGCCGGAAAGGGCATAGACAAGGGATTCGGTTTGCGCCGCTGTCAGCCCGAGGCCCTGCACGCGGGGCAGAACCCGGATGCCGCCGACTTCCAGCACAAAGCTCACCATCAGCCGGTTGGCTTCCAGCAAGGTGAGGCTTTGTGAAAAGCTGGCGGAGCCGTAGCGGGCTTCAACAGAATAGTCGCCGGGCGGCAGGGAGACCTGGGCAAGTTCGGTAGTCTTGTCGTAAACGACAACGCCTTGCGCATCGCGGAGCAGCCAGGAAATGTCGCGCTCAATCAAGCCACCCGATTCCGAGAGCCTTGCAGAGAGTTCCAGGCCTTCGTTACCCGGCTTTACGATTTCAATGGCGATATCATGGGCGACCTGGGAGAGGAGTTTTGGTGCTACAATCGCAAGTGCGCTCTCTTCGGTTGTCTTGGGAGCGCCAAGCGCATCAGCGAGGGAAAAAGGGATTAGAAACAGAACCGCCGTCAGAAGAGCTGCGGATGTCGCGCTTTTCTGACGGCGGATTTGCAATGCACGGGTGCTGAGGTCGTGCATGCTGTCGTCCCCTGTTTCGTTTCCCCCATCCTTCCGGCCGGTAACTGAATCAAACCACTGCCCCATTACCTCCGGCAACGGGATACTTAATTTTTAGTTAATGAACTCCGGCCAATTGAAATCATTGCGTTTTTGGAACCGAGCCGCCACATTGCGGGAATCATGACAGAATTGAACGATCTCTCCTCGCCCTTGACCTTCCTCAAGACCAGAAAATCCGGATCGGCCAAAGCCTTAGGGTTGCCGGGGCCTAATCCTGGGCAAATTTCCGAGATTCTCGACATTGCGGTGCGGGTGCCTGATCACGGCAAGCTCAATCCCTGGCGCTTTGTGCTTTTTGAGGGGCAGACTAGGGCGGATATCGGCAACGCCTTTGCCGCGCGGTGGAAGGTACTGCATCCGGAGCATGGCGAGGAGAGCATTACCTTTCAGCGGGGGCTGTTTATGCGGGCGCCGGTGGTGATTGTTGTTGTTTCGACTGCAGCACCCCATGCCAAGATTCCGGAATGGGAGCAGCTTATGTCATCGGCGGCGGTCTGTTACAACATGGTGCTGGCGGCGACCGCGATGGGCTTTGACGCGCAATGGCAGACAGACTGGGTGGCCTATGATCCTGAGGCGATGGCGGCGATGGGGCTGAAGGGAACGGAACGGGTGTCCGGCATCGTCTATATTGGAACAACGAACGCGGCCCTTGAAGACCGGCCACGGCCCGATCCTGCAACACTTCTCACACGGTGGGTGAAGGCATGACGATCCGCGGCGTTCTCTTCGACAAGGATGGCACGCTCATCGATATCAACGGCACCTGGGTTCCGATCTACCGCCAGATGCTGTGCGAGCAGTTCAACATCGGGCCCGCCGACGCCGACCTGATGATGGCGGGCGTGGGATACAACGCTAGCACCGATGCCTTTAACGCCAATTCCATGCTGGCGGCAGGCACCACGCGCCAGCTCATTGAGTTCTGGTGGCCGGGATTGGATGATGCGGGCTACATGGAAAAGGCCCGCATGATTGATGTGGATTATGGCGCGCTATCCAAATCCATGGTCAAGCCGCTGATGCCGCTGGTGCCGCTTATCCAGGAACTGAAGCAGATGGAGTTTCGCGTGGGCCTTGCCACCAATGACAGCTATTACTCGGCCCACAACCATCTCAGCCATCTCGGGGTGATTGACCTGTTTGACGAGGTGATCGCCTTCGATACGGTGGCGGTGCCCAAGCCATCGGGCGACATGATCCGCAAGTTCGCCGCCACGGTTGGGCTTAAGCCTTCGGAAATTGCCATGGTCGGCGACAATGCCCATGACATGGAGGAAGCGCACAATGGCGGGGCGGGCTTGGCCATCGCGGTTCTTACCGGCAATGCCGGGCCTGGCGACATTGCGCACCTTGCCGACCACACGCTGCACAGCATTGCTGAATTGCCTGCTCTGTTGAGGTCCATCTGAGATGTTCTATGACGCCATCCGCAACGACCACGGCTTTGAAGTGGATCCGTTCAAGGCGCTGGTGGCGCGGCCCATCGGCTGGCTTTCAACGCTTTCGGCGGATGGTGTTGCCAATCTTGCTCCCTACAGTTTTTTCAATATCGTTTCCGAAAAGCCGCATTACGTTGTTTTTGGTTCAACCGGTTACAAGGACAGTCTGCGGAACATCGAAGCGACGGGCGAGTTTGCGGTGAATGTTGCGACCTATGCAATCCGCGACGCAATGAACATGACGTCATCGCGTGTGGCATCGCATGTGGATGAGTTTGTGCTTGCCGGATTGACCAAGGCCCCATGCCAGCTCATCAAGCCTTCACGGGTTGCCGAAAGTCCTGCCAATCTGGAATGCCGCCTCTTCAAGAAAATCGAACTGCCCGATGACGAAGGGCAGGTTGCCAACTGGCTGGTGGTGGGGCGCGTCATCGGAGTTCACATCGATGACCGGTTCATTGAAAATGGCCGGGTGAACAGCGGCGCCATGCAGATGATCACGCGCCTCGGCTATGCGGAATATGCCACCATCGATGAAGTCTGGCGGATGCGCCGGCCGGGATAACTATCCAACGGGCCGTTTGCGCATGAAGGCCTGGCGGAGGCATTTGGCCACGAGGGTTCCGTCCTGCTTATAGGCGCGGTGGTCAAACTCCACGATGCCCGCATCGGGCCGCGATTTGCTTTCGCGCTTTGAGATGATTTCCGTGGTCACGTTGATGGTGTCGCCCTGGAAGAGGGGGCCTGGGAATTTCACGTCCGTCATGCCGAGGTTGGCGATGGTGGTGCCCAAGGTGAGATCATTCACCGAAATGCCGACCATGAGGCCGAGGGTGAAGAAGGAATTCATCAGCGGCTGGCCCCATTCGGTTCCGGCGGCGAAGTGCCGGTCAATGTGCAAGGGCTGGGCATTGTGGGTGAGGGTGGAGAACAGGATATTGTCGGTCTCAGTCACCGTCCGCGTAATGGAATGGCGATAGAGCTTGCCGATTTCAAAGTCTTCATACCAAAGTCCGGCCATGGTGTTCTCCCGCCACATCGTTTCACAGCGGCGGCGCGATATCCAGAGGAACCTTTGCAACCCTGCCTTGCCGCTTGTGGTCCGTGAGTCGCGCCGCGAGTCCTGAACAGGCGTAGAACGCCGTATTGTCGCCACAGTTATAAGACCTGTTGACAACAGTGATTTGTATTTGTCTGTCAGTGGCTTAGGGGTTGTGGAAAAACTGTGGAAAAGGTGTTTAACGTCTCATTAACCAACAGGGGTTCAGGAGTCGGACGGCGGCAAATTTTGGAGACGGGACTTCCGTCAAAACGCCCGGGAAGACTTATAATGGTTAGGTGCCTTTTGATCGACAGGGATGCAACGGAGCGCAAGCGCGTTTCGCAACTGCTGGGTGATCTCGGCCTTAACTATGCAGAGAGTTCAGCCGCCGATGAAGGCCTCAAGTATTGCAACGACAATTCGCCCGATGTGGTGGTGATGGCAGCCAGCCCGGAAGGCATGGCTCCCAGCGATTTCATCAGGCGGATGCGCAAAACGGCGCGGGGCAAAAAGACCGTTGTCATTCTCTACGCCGACAAGCCGGATGCGGAAGAGATCGGCCAGTCCATCCTGGAAGGGGCGGCGGAATTCATGATGCAGCCCTTCGATCTCGAGCTCTTGCAGTTCAAGCTGCACCAGGCCGGCGTGATTTGACCCGGCTTATGGATTCGTCAAGAGACATGGTGAACCAAATATTAAGGCTTGCCACTTAGCCTGAAGCCATCAGATGATGACTAGATTGGCTCCCGTAAATGCGTAGCGAACCCAAGCCCGGCCTCGACACCAGCATATTCATGGACGTTATTGAAAACGGCGATGCGATGGCGCGCACCAAGCTTGCCGTCCAGCTGGCGGCGCTCATGTGCGCCGAAGACACATCGGAGGCTGACAGCGCGCAGGTCATACCGGTGGTGCTCAAGCTCTCGGTTGACCCCGTCAAGGAAGTGCGCCGCACCCTTGCCAACGGGCTGATCGGCCTGCTGACCCTTCATGCGGACATCCTGTTTTCGATTATTGCCGACGACGATGACCTGGCGCTGCCGTTTCTGGCGGCGACTCCGGCGCTCAATCACTGGCATATGCTTGCGGTGTTGCGGGTGGGTGATGTGGCGCGCCAGGAGGCCGTGGTTCTCCGCTCCGATCTTTCCAAGGAATCCCTGGCCTATGCGGTGAAGTCCGCGCCGCTGGAAGTTTTCTTGCGGCTGTTTGAAAACCACGCGCTGCATCTTGATGACCGCGAGTATCACACGCTTTACACGCGCTTTGGCCAGGTGCCGGAGATGGTGGAGCTCTTGCTTGGCCGCCAGAACCTGCCGCTCGATATCCGCATCTTGCAGGCCAAGCGCGCCTCGAACCGGATGCAGCAGCTGATGGCGGAACGCGGCTGGATGGCTGACAATGATGCCAGCGAACTGGTGGCCGACGCGGAAGAAACGGCCATTCTGCGGATTTTGGTTGAGGCCAGCAATGAGGAGCTGGCGCGGGCCATTCCATTTCTGGTGTCCAAAAAAATGCTGACGCCCTCGATCATTTTGCGTGCCGCTGCAATCGGCGAAATGAAAATTGTGCAATGGTCGCTGGCGCATCTTGCCGGCGTGGGGCTGGCGCGGGCCCATGAACTGATGATGGGCCGAGGTTTCATGGGAGTGAAATCGCTGCACAGCAAATCAGGCCTGCCGCAATCCTGCTATGGCCTGCTGATGGCGGCCTGCGACGTGATGAAGGATGCGAAGGAAGAGGGGCTTCCGCTTGACCCTGAGAGCTTTGGCCGGCGGCTCATCGAAGCGCTGATGACGCGCTATGAAAACATGCAGGGCGCGGAGCGCGGCAAGAACCTGGAATTCATCGGTCGTTTCGCCGAAGACCGGGTGCGCAAGATCGCCAAACGCCTGCGCGCCGACATGGTGCGGGCGGCTTAGTCTCCGCGGCATTGTCCTTCCGGCTTTCACCCCGACCCATGGTCGCCAAGGTGTTGCCTTCACGCAGCAGTCGCCGTGAATCAACTTGGTGCCGCTGGCGCTGACTCTGCTACTGGCGTATGAGTACTTGATCGATTCGGCTGCCAGCGCGTGTTAATTCGTCGTTAACCAAAAAGATACGTTCCGCGGGTAGTGTCGTCGAACCTTGGTTGTGGGGGGCCCTGCAGTCGAGGAATGAAGACATGAAAATTACGCGATTTTTTACGACCGCCATCGCGGCGAGCACTCTACTCTGCATTTGCTTTCACTACAGCAGAGCGCACAGGCGCCCAGACTCTAGACAGCTACGGGGTTCTGGCCGGTTCAACGGCCACTAACACCGGGCCTAGTGTGATCAATGGAGACGTCGGTGCCTCGCCAGGCGATGGCACTCCCCCTTCGGTAATTGGGTTTCCGCCTGGAATCGTGAATGCTCCATTTACAATTCATGACGCCGACGCGGATGCAGCGCTGGCGCAAAGCGAGCTCACAACCAGCTATAATGATCTGGCGGGGAGACCCGCCACGGCTAACCTGACGGGCCAGGATCTAGGCGGCCTCGTGCTCACACCCGGCGTCTTTGCCTTTAACAGCTCGGCGCAACTGACCGGGACCCTGACACTCGACGGACAAGGCAACCCTAACGCGGTCTTCGTTTTCAACATCGGCAGTACGCTGACCACCGCCAGCAGTTCTAATGTTGCGCTGATCAATGGCGCACAAGGAGGCAATGTCTATTTCAGGGTCGGCAGCTCCGCGACGCTGGGCGGCACCACACAGTTTGCAGGGCAGATCCTCGCGCTGACTGATATAACGTTGATCACCGGCGCTGACATCGACTGCGGCGCCGCATTGGCACGCAACGGCGCGGTGACGCTGGATACCAACACGATCTCAGTCTGTGTGCTTGTGGCCGCGACGTTTGGGGATATCCTGGGCCCGTCGGCAACGGACAATCAACGTGAAGTCGCAGATGCGCTTGATGACTTTGTCGCCAATGGTGGAATACTTCCAATAGAATTTCAAAACCTTCTGGATTTTCTCTCACCCTCGGAACTGGCGGCGGCGCTCACGCAGCTTTCCGGTGAGGCCGCAAGCGGCGTCGCTCCCACCGGAACCCAGGCGATGAACTCTTTGCTGTCGCTGGTTTTCAATTCTGGACTGGACGATGACCGCAGCGGTCCTAGCACGGTCAGCGTGAAAGGGCTCATCATTACGCCCGCAGGCTCAAACTCGTCCGATCATGCCGAATTGTCTTCCTTCAACGGCGGCGACACAACGCGCTTCTGGGCCTCAGCTTACGGAAGCCAAAGCAATACCGATGGCGACAGTGCGCAAGGTTCGCACGACCGGTCAGGGCGGTCGTTCGGTATTGCCGCCGGCATCGACAACCGTGTCACGTCAGATACAGTCGTGGGCTTCGCGATCTCCGGGGGAGGAACAGACTTCGACTTGTCGGATGGCCTGGGCGGTGGAAAAAGCGACATGGTTCAAGGCGTCGTCTATGCCAGGACAGACATCGAGGACGCCTACGTCGCAGCCGCGCTTGCTTATGCCTGGCACGGCGTATCGACTGAGCGGAATGTCACGCTGGTGGGCATCGACCACCTGACCGCCGAATTTTCCGCGCACAATTTCGCCGGCCAGATAGAGGCCGGATATCATATCGAATGGATCACTCCCTACGCTGCCTTGCGCGGGCAGGCCTTCTACACGCCGGCCTATAGTGAGCGTGCCACTTCCGGCTCATCGATTTTCGCTCTGGATAACGACGAAAACACAGCGATCATGATACGCAGCGAGCTTGGCGTCCGGCTGAACAGGGACATCACGCTTGACAGCGGCGCGACACTGGCGTTGCGCGCGCGTGCGGCCTGGGCCCATGACTATTGGTCACACACAAACAGCACCGCGCAGTTCCATGCACTGCCCGGATCGAGTTTCAAAGTGGAAGGCGCCGAACCTGCGAAAGATTCCCTGCTCGCTTCGGCAGGCGCCGAGGTCAGGCTCGATAATGGCGTCTCGCTCGCAAGTTGGTTTGACGGCGAATTTGCTGAGAACTCGGAAACATATACCGGCAGCGTGGCACTCAGCTACGCATGGTAAAACGACGTGAGCACGGTTTCTGGTGTTTTGCCAATCGGCCGCTCGTCGCGGCAAGCTCTGCTGTTTTCCT
Organism: Hyphomicrobiales bacterium; assembly: GCA_038330285.1. GTDB lineage: Bacteria > Pseudomonadota > Alphaproteobacteria > Rhizobiales > Aestuariivirgaceae > Aestuariivirga. The sequence goes on from JBBQNU010000076.1 coordinate 7,414, forward strand.
CTTAACTCTAGCAATCACGCCATCCGATGCCGCGGGCAAAATGGTCGCGTTCAACGATAAGGTCGCGGCCGGCACTATCGTCGTACGAACCAGGGAGCGCAGGCTCTACTTCGTGCTCCGCCGGGGGCAGGCCTTGCGCTACACCGTCGGCGTGGGACGTGCCGGGCGCCAGTGGGCCGGGAAGTCATTCATTGCTGGCAAGCATATCCGTCCGAACTGGTCGCCGCCGCCCGAAATCAAGCGCGACCGGCCGCAGCTGCCGGATGTGATTCCAAGCGGGTCGCCAGCCAATCCGATGGGGGCCGCCGCACTGACGCTCGCCGGTGGCCAATACGCCATTCACGGCACCAACGCGCCGAACTCGATCGGCCGCTATGTGTCCTACGGCTGCATCCGGATGTACAACACAGATATCCTTGATCTCTACGGCCGCGTGCACCGTGGGACACAGGTTGTGGTGATGCCGTGAAATGCGTGCAACTGAGTCCACATACTAAAACTTGAACTGTTCATTGAGCACGCGCTCGGCCAGGCTGTGGCCGGGATCGAAGAGAAGCTTGACCGAGCGCTTCTTGTCCTCGGCGATGTCGACGGTTTTCACATGCCGTACTTCCACGTGATCGGCAACGGAGGCAACGGGGCGCTTGTCTGGCTCCAGCACGGTGATGGTGACCTTGGCATCATGGGGCAGAACGGCGCCGCGCCAGCGCCTCGGGCGGAAGGCGCTGATCGGCGTCAGAGCCAGCAGCGGTGCGTTCACCGGCAGAATTGGTCCGTGGGCGGAGAGATTATAGGCGGTGCTGCCGGCGGGCGTTGACAGCAGCAGGCCGTCACAGATCAGTTCCTCCAGCCGCACCTTGTTATCGATGGAGATTTGCAGTTTCGCGGCCTGGGAGCGCTGGCGCAGAAGCGACACTTCGTTGAAGGCGATGCCCTTATGGGTCTTGCCGCTTTCATCGGTGGCCACCATGCGCAAGGGGCGGATGGCGGTGAGTTCGGCGGCATGCAGGCGCTCGAGCAAGTCGCCTTCGGCGTAATCATTCATCAGGAAACCCACCGAGCCGCGGTTCATGCCGTAAATCGGGGTTCCCGTCGAAACATAGCGGTGCAGGGTTTGCAGCATGTGGCCATCACCGCCGAGCGCCACCACCACATCGGCTGATTCGGGCGTGGCATTGCCATAACGCTTGGCCAGCCGGGACAGGGCCTTGCGGGCTTCAGGCGTGTCGGAAGCGGAAAAGGCGATGCGGGAGTAATTCATGTCGCTTTCGTTTGCGTTGACAGATCAAGGCTTTGCCACCATTGAAGGCGCGAGGACCATAGCAATCCCTGAAGGACCGAAGCAAGCCCATGCGTTCACTCGTATTTTGCACGACATGCCGCTATACTCAGAGCGACGCCACGGGCGCCGACGGGCGCACAGGCGGGCAGATGCTGATTGACCACATGAAGGATGTGGTAACCGAGAAGGGACGCCATGACATTAATATCGAAACCCAGGCTTGCCTGTGGAACTGCAAGCGCCACTGCAGCGTGGTGCTGCGCGACGACCAGCGCTTCACCTATTTCACCGGCGATCATGTGCCGGAGCGGGCGCAGGCGGAAGCCATTCTCGCCTGGTTTGACCTGCATGGTGCGACAATGACCGGCGAAGTTCCGTTCCGCGAATGGCCGGGCGCCATGCGCGGCCATTTCATTGCACGCATTCCACGGAGCCGAGGATGAGCACACTGCTGGTTCTCGGCGGAGCCCGGTCAGGCAAGAGCCGTTATGCGGAAAGCCTCGGAAATGGGCAAAAATTTTATGTGGCCACGGCGGAAGCCTCGGATGAGGAAATGGTGCAGCGGATTGCGGACCACCGACTGCAGCGCGGACCAAATTGGGAAACTTTCGAAGTGCCGCTGGATTTGGTCACCGCACTGCAGACGATTGACGGCAAGGGGCGTTTCATCCTGATTGATTGCCTGACGATCTGGCTGAGCAACTTGATGATCGTGAAGCTCGATGTCGCGCGCGAGACTGAAATGCTCTGCGAGGCCTTGAAGAAGACCAAGGCGCAGGTGGTGCTGGTATCGAACGAAGTGGGGCTTGGGATAGTGCCTGCCAATGCGGTGGCGCGGGCCTTCCGTGACGCGCAAGGCTTTCTCAATCAGCGCGTTGCCGAAGCGGCTGACGAAGTGGTTTTCATGGCGGCCGGCCTGCCGCTCACGCTTAAAAAAGCAGTGCGCCAAGCGCCGCCAAAAAAAGCAAAAAAGTCATCGCGGTCCCGTAAAGCCTGAGGCCTTTGCGGATGTCATCGCGGTTCAAGATCTCGCGGCCTTCGCCCATCCAGGGCAAATCAACACGTCTTCCGTCGTAGCTGCGAGGGCCGCCGAATTTCACGCCGAGGCTTGCGGCCAGCGCTGATTCAGGCCAGCCCGCATTGGGGGATTGATGCTTGGGGGCATCGCGCCACATGGCCTGCAGCGCGATCTTGGCGCTCTCTTTGTCATTCCATGCGGCAGCGGCGGCAAACAAAATTCCGGTGAGGCGTGAGGCGGGCAGATTGATGAGGTCATCGAGCCGTGCGGCGGCCCAGCCGAAATAGATGTAGCGGTCGGACTTGTGGCCAATCATCGAGTCGGCAGTGTTGATCGCCTTGTAGGCCACGATGCCGGGCAGGCCGAGGAGCGCATACCACAACACGGGAGCCACGATGCCGTCACTGGCGTTTTCGGCGAGGCTTTCGAGAGCGCCTTTCACGACGCCTGATTCTTCGAGGGCGGCGGGATCACGGCCGACAATCTTGGCCACGGCCTTGCGCCCTTCGCTCAATGATGTGTCGAGGCCCTTGCCGACGGCGTTCACGTGTTCATATAAGGAGTGCTGTGCGATGAACGCGGTGGCGAGCAGCGCTTCGATGATCCAGCCAAATCTAATTGTGGATAGAACGCTTGTGACGATGACGGCCGGGATTGCCGCGACGAGCAGAAGGGCCAGTAAGGCGGCAAGGCCCCTGAGGCGCGCCTGCAGGGGTTCGGCTTCCGGATCGTAAAGCAGGGCCTCGAGTTTTTTAAGAATGGCTCCGATCCATTCAACAGGGTGGCCGATCGTGTCGTAAAGCGGTTTGGGATAACCAGACAGGCGCTCAACGAGGAGAGCAAGGGCGGCCGCGGCAAAATGCACTGTCATAATTCGCCTGCCAATTCCAGCATCTGATCGAGATCGAGATTTTGCTCGAGATGGGTGGCCAGTTCATCAAGGGTTTTCTCAATGAGGGATTCGAAAGCGAGATCGCTCGAGGAAGCACCGAGGCTTTTCAGGTAGGCGCTGCGGAAGCCATCGCTGGCAAAGCAGCCGTGAATATAGGTGCCGCTCACCAGGCCATCAGCTGATGTGGCGCCATCAACGGCGCGGCCGGTTCTGGCAAAGGGCCGGCTGCAATCCTTGCCCTGCGACGCGCCGAGATGGATTTCATAGCCCTCAATTTTTTGGCCGCTGGCCACGTGGGTGGCGGTTATGCGGGTGAGGGTTTTGTCGGGCAGGAGGGTGGTTTCGATGATGAGCAGGCCCAAGCCCTTCACGCTGCCGGAGGTGCCTTCAAGGCCTTCGGGGTCGTGTATGGTTTGGCCCAGCATCTGGTAGCCGCCGCAGAGGCCGAGGACGCGACCGCCGCGCCGGACATGGGCGTGGAGGTCAATATCCCAGCCGGTGGCCCGCACGGCCGCCAGATCAGCCATGGTGGATTTGGAGCCAGGGATGATCACCAGGTCCGTATCGCCGGGAACGGGCTGGCCCAGATCCAGAAATCTGACAGCAACGCCGGGTTCGAGGCGGAGGGGGTCAAGATCATCAAAATTGGCGATGCGGGGCAGTTTCAGGACGCATATTTTGTAACCTTTTGAAGTGTTTATAAGCATGTCTTCCAAGGCCACTGCATCTTCCGCGGGGAGGTTTTTGGCGGCGGCGAATTGGGGGATTACGCCGAGGCAGGGGAGCTTAGTGGTTTCGCTGAGATAGGTTTTGCCATTTTCGAAGAGTTTCACGTCGCCGTGGAACTTGTTGATGATGAAACCCTTGAGACGGGCTTGGTCTTCTGGCTCCAACACCGCGAGGGTGCCGACGATGGAGGCAATCACCCCGCCGCGGTGTATGTCGCCCACGAGGAAGGCCGGAATATTGACGGCCTTGGCAAAGCCCATGTTGGCAAGATCTCCATCGCGCAGGTTTACCTCGGTGGGGCTGCCCGCGCCTTCCACGATTATGAGATCGGCGTGCTTGGCGAGTTTCCGGAAGCTTTCGACGATGGCGGGCATGAACTGCTGGCGGTTCTTGAAAAAGTCGCGGGCGGTCATGGTGGCGGCGCGTTTGCCTTGAACGATGACCTGGGCGCCTGTGTTGGTTTCAGGTTTCAGGAGCACCGGGTTCATGTGCACGGTTGCGGGTTGCCGGGCGGCGCGGGCCTGCAGGGCCTGGGCCCGGCCGATTTCGCCGCCATCGCTGGTGACGGCGGCATTGTTGGACATGTTTTGCGGCTTGAAGGGCATTACTTTCAATCCGCGCTTGACGAACGCGCGGCAGAGGCCGGCGGCGACCAGGGATTTTCCAACGTCGGAACCGGTGCCCATCAGCATGAAGGCGCGGCACTTCATGGCGCCTCACAAATAATATGGGCAAAGGAACCCATGACCCGGCCGCGCTTCAGGCCAATGAGGCCTAGATCTTCGCCGGTGGCATCGCTGGCTTTGAATAGGCGGTCAGCTTTGCCTTCGTTTTCGATTGATGAATAGTGAAACTCGTGGCCGCGCAGCGGTTTTGTCCAGGGCCCGCCAACGGGTTTGAGTTGGCGATAGCCCAAGTGAAGTTTGCGGGCGGCGAAGCTTGTGGTTAATGGCAGAAGGCCCGCCATGGGGTGGGACTGGCCTTTGGCGTCGAGCAGGGCGTCACCCAGAACCATGAAGCCGCCGCACTCGCCGTAGATCAGGGCTTTTGAATTCCGCAGGCCGTTGAGAAACATCTCGTTCTGGGACAGCAGGCCGGCATGAAGCTCGGGATAGCCTCCCGGCAGGAAAATGGCATCGCACGCCGCCTTTGGCGCTTCGTCTTTCAGGGGAGAGAAGAGGGAGATTTCCGCCCCCGCTTTTTTCCAGGCCTGCAGGACGTGGGGATAGGCAAAGCTGAAGGCCACGTCTTCGGCGACCGCTATTTTTTGGCCTAGAGGAGGCAGGATCGATCCGGAAAATGATTCGGGGCGGATTTACGCGCCAAGTGTTAACAACTTGTCAATTTTTGTTTCACGTGCAACGGCTAAGCTTGTGGTTTCAATAAACAATTCAAGCTCTTGATTCTCCTGCGCTTGCACCAGTCCAAGGTGCCTTGAGGGCCAGTTTAGTGAGTCACTGCGCCGCACCAGGCCGAGGATGGGAATGCCGAGGGGGGCGAGGGCCGAGGTGAGGATGGCGGCGTGTTTGTCGCTGGCCACGCGGTTCAGAATTAACCCTGCGAAGGTGAGGCCCTCGCGATGGTTAAGGAAGCCTTCCGCAAGGGCGGCGATGGATTGGCCCTGATGGCCGGAATCGAGGACCAGGACGATGGGCAGCCCCATATCCTGCGCCAGATCGGCGGTAGAACCCCTGGCACCGTGGGGGCCATCAAACAGCCCCATGACGCCTTCGACGATGACGAGGCCCGCATCATGGTTAAGATCGGTTAGGAGACTGGCGATGACGTCACGTTTCATGGCCCAGGGATCCAGGTTGAGGCAGGGCCTGCCACTGGCGGCCTCATGGAAGCGGGGATCGATGTGATCGGGGCCGACCTTGGCTGAGGCCACACGGAGTCCCTGATTCCGGAAGGCACGGAGCAGGCCAAGGGTGAGCATGGTCTTGCCGCTGCCGGAAGATGGGGCCGCAACCACGAAGGCCTTAGCCAATGGTGTTCTCCCGAAGGGCTGGAGAGTACCAATCGAGCATTTCACGCCAATCGGAGGCGTGGCCTACGACGACGATGGCCGGGGTGAGCGGATTATTCTTCGCCACAAAGGCGCCGGCGTGATCCAGCGTAGTTGCTGCCACCTGCTGATGCGGAAGCGAGGCGTTGGAAATGATGGTTACAGGGTCTTTTGATGCCCGCCCGCCTTCAATCAACGTTTGAGCAATCTCGCCCAAGTTCTTGACTGCCATATACATTACGATCACGGGCGAGGCTGTGGCGACAGCCTGCCAGTTGACGTTTGCCGGCATTTTCCCGGTGGCGTCATGACCTGTGAGGAAAATCACCGAATGGTTGGTATCGCGGTGGGTTGAGGGAATTCCGGCATAGGCGAGGCCGCCCACGCCCGCGGTAATTCCCGGGACAATGCGGAAGGGAATTTTGGCCTTGGCCAGGGCCTGACTTTCCTCGCCGCCGCGGCCAAACATGAAGGGATCGCCGCCCTTGAGGCGCAGAACCCGTTTGCCGGCGCGGGCCAATTCGATGAGGCGCAGCGAAATATCCTGCTGGATGGGTGAGGGCTTGCCGCCGCGCTTGCCGGCATATTCCAGAACGACGCCGTGCCTGACCCATCGCAGGATGTCCGGGTTGACCAGGGCATCGTAAACCACGATGTCGCAATTCTGCATGGCGTGGTAGCAGAGGAGCGACATGAGTCCGGGCGCTCCGGGGCCAGCGCCCACAAGCCAGACCCAGCCCGCTTCAAATATGGGAAAGGCTTCGCCATCGAGACGGGCAAATCCGGCGCTTGCGGAATTAACCGCAGGCGACTTATGCGCTGATTTTGTTGGTTCGCGGCTCATAGTTCCTTATACAGTGATCGCATGCGAATAGAGAAGCCCGAAGGGGAGTTAAGGCGCGGCTGGACCACGGGTGCATGTGCGGCGGCGGCGACCAAGGCGGCATTTGCGGCATTGCGCACCGGCGCGTTTCCCGATCCGGTCAGCATCAGGCTTCCGAAGGGCGAGACACCGAGTTTCGCGCTGGCCCTTGAAGGCAAGGGCGAGGGCTGGGCGCAAGCGGGCATCGTCAAGGAC
>JBBQNU010000077.1:0-14309 GCA_038330285.1 Hyphomicrobiales bacterium
GGATGATGAAAGACTGCATAGCTTGGAAGCATGCCTCTTTATGTTCGGAGCTCAACCTGGTGCAGCGTTGGACGGGCTGCCGCCAGCAGATGTCTTCCAATGAGGTCCGACGGTTGTGAAGCGGATCTATTCCTGTAGACTCCTCGGAAATTGTTATTTGATAAATTTATTCTAGATCATTTGAGATGGAATAGCTTCCGTTGGCATCTTTGATTCTAATGGGCCTTCTCTCAGCCAGCCATAAAATAGGCACGGCTGCACTCCCAGGGACCGGTGGAATGTGTAGTAGGACGAGAGAAGTCCTAGCACGTCCCCCTGACCACCATGGGGATGCACACTGTCCCCAAGCGCTTTGGTTTGGTCCACCTTGGGCGTGACCAGAGTCCCAACTACGATCCAATTATCGGGGGCAGAGCCTCATGATCGCTCTTTTGGGCGCTTGATGCAACCGCGATGGACGTGGAGCCCTGCGAGGCGGCGCCCATGCGCCGTTGCTTGCCCTCAACCTTGCGTTTGGCCAACTCTGATAAATTCAGCCGGTCGAGTTTTCCCAACGCCTTTTAACAGTAGTTGACTTGTAGAGCGTTGCCGGTTGAATTGCCGTTTCCATGTCAATGCATCAGTTTTCGCTCACGGGTAAAAAAGCTCTAATCACTGGAGCCAGCCGGGGCATTGGGCGTGCCATCGCCGAGGGTCTCTCAGGGGCGGGGGCCGATGTTGCAATTGCCGCCAGGCACATTCAGGACCTTGAGAACTGTGCGAAAGCCATCAGCGCCCTTGGGAGGCTCGCGCATATAGTCCATATGGATGTATCGGACATTGGGAGCTGCCGTCATGGTGTTGCAGAAGCGGTCGGGAAGCTCGGCGGGCTCGACATACTTGTGAACAATGCAGGGGTGGAGCAGGTTTGCCCGTCGCTCCAAATTGAAGAAGACCTGTGGGACCGCATCCTCGATACAAATCTCAAGGGAGCGTTCTTTGCGGCGCAGGCCGCTGCCCGACTAATGAAGGGTGGCGCCATTCTTAATATCTGCTCGCTTACCTCTGAACGCGGCATCCCGACCGCCGTTCCCTATGGCTCGTCCAAAACTGGTCTCGTCGGCATGACACGGGCGCTAGCGGTGGAATGGGCGCCTCTGGGCATCCGAGTCAACGCGCTGGAGCCGGGATACTTCCGCACCGCGCTGACCGAAGCTTTCTATCAAAACTCTACCTGGCAGCAGGCCATGCTCGCCAAAATCCCCATGCAGCGCTTTGGCGAACTAGATGATCTGGTTGGCGCCAGCGTTTTCCTATGCTCCGATGCCGCCCGCTATATCACCGGCATCTGCCTTCCCGTCGACGGCGGAACTCTGGCTTCACTGTGATAATGGACATGTCATGATACCCAAGATCAACTTTCACGAATTGGCAAAGCTCTCGCCCGAACAGCGGGTGAAACTCCAGCAGCGCACGGAGACCGATCTTTCCGCTTTCGAAGCGAAAGTCCGCCCGATCATCGCTGCGGTGCGCGCCGAGGGCGATGGAGCTTTGGCGCGCTTTGCCCACGACTTTGACAAGGCGCCTGTCAAAGCTTCAGAAATTGCCGCCACCGAATTCGATTTCGATGCTGCGGAAAAGACACTTGATCCCAAGGTCCGCGAAGCCATGGAGTTTGCCGCCCATTCGATCCGCAAGTTTCATGAGGACCAGATGCCGGAGGAAATGTGGCTGCATGAGATCCGGCCCGGCGCCTTTGCGGGCGATCGGACCGGGCCCATTCCATCGGTCGCCTGCTACATACCGCGCGGTAAGGGGGCGTTTCCTTCCGTGGCCTTGATGACTGCGATCCCGGCCAAAGTGGCGGGAGTCAAAGATGTCGTTATCATTACACCGCCTGGCGCCAATGGAAAGATCGATGACGCGACACTGGTGGCGGCGCGCATGGCGGGTGTTACAAAGGTGTTCAAGGCGGGTGGGGCGCAAGGTATCGCCGCCGTGGCTTATGGCACACAGACCATTCCAAAGGTGGCCAAGGTCATTGGGCCGGGAAGTCCATGGGTTGCCGCTGCGAAGCGGCTTGTTTCGCATGTCATCGACACTGGCTCGCCCGCCGGGCCTAGCGAAGTGATCGTGTTCGCCGACGACACGGTCGACGGGGCCCTCGCAGGTCTCGACCTGTTGATCGAGGCTGAGCATGGCCCGGACAGTTCCGCCTATCTGGTGACCTGGAGCCGCCGCGTTGCCGAGCAGGCGCTTGCCGCCATTCCCGACTACTGGAAACAGATGGGCGAGCAGCGAGTCTCCTATTCGTCCACGGTTCTCGGAGGCCCCATTGGCGGCGTCCTTCTGGCGCGCGATGAAGACGATGCCATCGCCTTCTGCAACGAATATGCCCCTGAGCATCTTCAGGTGCTGGCGAAGGAGCCCTTTGCCTATCTCGGCCGCCTCGAACACGCGGGCGAAATCCTCCTCGGCGAACACACGCCCACGACACTGGGTAACTACGTCATCGGCCCCAACCACGTGCTGCCCACCAGCGGCTGGTCCCGCACCGCCTCGGCGGTATCGGTCTTTGATTTCGTTAAGCGCACCTCGATTGCCTATGTCACCAGCCGTGGCTATCCCGAATTGGCAAAGCATTCCCATGTCCTGGCAACTTACGAGGGCTTCGAGGCCCATGCCAATGCCGTATCGAAAACCCGTGACAAGCTGCTGAAGCATTGACACGTCTTGATTTTTGACTTCAATTCAAACCCATATTCAAACTGAAAGGGATAATAAACATGAACTGGACTCCAAACCGCCGCGACCTTCTCAAGACTGGTGCAGCAGCTGCCGCTCTTGGCGTCCCCGGCTCTGTCGCCATGGCCCAAGACATTCCAACGACGCCGGAAGCTGGGGACATAAAAATGGGCATCGAGCCCTGGCTGGGTTACGGCCAATGGCACATCGCCGCCAAGAAGGACTTGTTCAAGCAGGCGGGCCTTGGCAGCGTGGAGATCATTAATTTCAATACCGATGCCGATATCAACGCAGCGCTTGCCGCAGGCCAGCTGCAATGCGGCAACATCGCCACCCATACCGCCATGAATTTTATCACCGCCGGACTGCCTCTGAAGATCGTGGCGCTGCTCGACGTTTCGAAAACCGCCGACGCAATGATCTCCGACGGATCGGTCACCGACATCAAGGGCCTCAAGGGCAAGCAAGTCGCCTACGAGGAAGGAACCACCAGCGACATCCTTCTGAACTATGCCCTGTCGCAGAACGGCATGACGATTGCCGATATCGAGAAGGTGCCGATGCCAGCCTCTGACGCCGGGGCAGCACTGATTGGCGGCAAAGTTCCCGTCGCCGTCACCTATGAACCCTACCTTACCCTTGCCATGAACCAAAATCCCAAAGTCAAGATGGTCTACAGTGCCGGCGAGAACCCCGGCCTCATCTCCGACGTCTTCGTGGTGCGCGAGGAATTTCTCAAGGAAAAGCCGGGCCAGGTCTTGGCGCTGCTCAAGGCCTGGGACTTGGCGCTTGCCGATTATCGCAAGGACACGCCAGGCGGTCGTGCCATTATCTCCGAAGCCATCGGTGCAAAGCCGGAAGAACTGGCGACCGCCTTCGATGGCGTTGTCTACTATTCGCTGGCAGAGAACAAAACCGAGCTCGGCGGCAATTTCACGTCAAAAGTCATTCCGGAAGTTCATGCCGCGGCGCGCACCGCCGGCATCCTCCAGAAAGATGTCGACTTGAGCACCGCTATCGACGCCCGGTTTGTGGATGCCGCAACCAAGTAGGATGGCGCGGAGACACTTCGCCTTGGGTGGTCGAATCTCATCGGCGGAGTTTATGGGAATTGCAACCCTTGTCTTCGCCGTTCTGGCGTTTGCCTGGTTTGCCGTCACAGCGGGAGGACTTGTTCTCCCGCTTTTCCTGCCGTCTCCTGGCCAGGTATTGTCACGGCTTGGCGAATTGTGGGCGTCGGGACAGCTTTTCGCCGATATCGGCATCAGCATCTATCGCATCTCCTATGGCTTCCTTATTTCGACCATTGTTGCACTCCCCATTGGCATATTGATCGGCAGTTACCGGCGCTGGGAAGCGGCAATCGAACCCTTGGTCGATTTCATCCGCTACATGCCGGTGGTGGCCTTCGTGCCGCTTACGATTCTGTGGGCGGGAACCGGCGACCTGCAGAAGCTGCTGATTATCTTCATCGGCACTTTTTTCCAGCAGGTGCTTCTGGTGATGGACAACGTGAAATCCGTGCCGCGCGACTTCATCAATCTTGGCCGCACGCTGCAGATGCCCGAGTGGCGCATCCTGCAGCGCATCGTCTTGCCCTCCGCCATGCCGGCAATTTGGGATTCAATGCGGATCAGCTTGGGTTGGGCCTGGACATGGCTCGTCGTCGCCGAGCTCGTGGCCGCCACGTCCGGCCTTGGTTATCGCATCACCACGGCGCAACGCTTTTTCCAGACTGACCTGATCTTCGGCTACCTGCTCATTCTCGGCATCCTCGGTTTGGCCACCGATCAGGCCATGAAATATGCAGGGCATAAACTCTTCCGTTACCTTGAGGTTCGTTAATGGCGCAGGACAAGCTCGCCATCAAGGGGCTCCGCAAGACCTTCCGCAGTGATCGGGGCACAACCGTTGCGTTGAATGGTGTCGACCTCACTGTGGGCGAAAATGAATTCGTGGCACTAGTTGGCACGTCTGGCTGCGGCAAGTCCACGCTCTTGTCAATTGCCGCCGGGCTGGAGAGCCACGATGAAGGCCGGATCACCATTGACGGCGAAGAGATTGTGGCCCCCGGACTTGATCGCGGCGTGGTGTTCCAGAGCTATACCCTGCTGCCATGGCTTACTGCACTGCAGAATGTTGAGTTTGCGCTCCAAGCGGCGGGAAAGCCATCGCGTGAAGCCAAGGACATCGCGCAATCGCACCTCGAGCTGGTAGGTCTCCAGGGATTCGAGAAAGCCTATCCCGCCGAGCTGTCGGGTGGGATGAAGCAGCGGGTCGCCATTGCTCGGGCACTTAGCTACCGGCCCAAGATGCTGCTGATGGATGAACCTTTTGGTGCCCTCGATGCGCTCACCCGCCATCACATGCAGGAACTGTTGACCGGCATCTGGGAGAAGCATCGCCTCACGGTGCTCTTCATTACCCACGATGTAGAGGAGGCCGTCTATCTCTCCGACCGCGTGGCCGTGATGACCAACCGGCCAGGCCGCATCAAGACCGTGGTTCCCATTGATCTGCCGCGCCCCCGGCACTACGACATGGTTGCGTCGCCCGACTTCCAGCGGCTCCACCGCACCGTTCTCAGTGCAATCCGCAGCGAGTCACTCGCCGCCGCTTCGCTGCAAGCTGCACTCGCTTGAATGTCGAGGAATATACACGTCACGACGCAACGGCGCTTGCGGCCCTGATTCGTTCAGGCGGCGTGAGCAGAGCAGGGGTGTTGCAAGCCGCCCGCGACCGGATCGCTGCCTGCAATCCGTCCATCAACGCCGTTGTTGAACTCTATGATGAGCCGGTCGAGGATCCAGAAGCGCACGGCCCGTTCGCAGGCGTGCCATTTCTGTTGAAGGACATTGGCGCCGGAATTTCTGGTAAACGCACCTCCTGTGCCAGCCGAGCCTTTTCCGGGGCGCCGCCGCAGAACCACGACGACGAGCTGACGCTTCGCTTCAAGCAGGCGGGTTTGCGCATTCTCGGCAAAACCAATCTCCCGGAACTGGGCTTCAATGTCACCAGCGAGCCCGCGCATTTCGGACCCACACGAAATCCCTTTGACACCGCGCGCAGTGCCGGAGGATCTTCTGGTGGCTCGGCGGCAGCGGTTGCCTCGGGCATGGTGCCAATTGCGCATGCGACTGATGGAGCAGGCTCGATCCGCATTCCAGCCGCCTGTTGCGGCCTCGTCGGGCTGAAGCCATCGCGCGGTCTCATTCCACAAGGTCCCGTTCACGCTGACATCTATGGGGGCCTCGTCACGGAAGGGGTGATTACCCGTTCCGTGCGGGATATGGAGTCGGCACTTGGCATCATGAGCGGCGCTGACGCGGGTGCGCCCTATACCGCTCCTGCTCTCCATCCGGTCAAATCAAAATGCCGGATCGGCGTTCTCGTCAGCGGTGCAGATGATTTCAATTTCGATGACGACGCCCTTCGTGCACTTTCCCTTGCTGCTGACCAATTGCGCAATGAAGGCCACCATGTAGGGCCTGTGCGCGAATTTCTGTCACCTGCCGACTGGAGGATCCCGCGCCAAGTCTACCTCACCCAGGCTTGCGCCCAGGCTGCAGGGGATTTCATCGGCCGTGCCATTCCCGACGAGCTGGAAGACATGAACCAGGCTGCAATTCTGCTGGGCCGCGCCATGTCGGCTGAGCACTATCTCTCAGTGGTGCGCGGTGGCCAGGACTTCGCCCGTCGCTTTGCATCCATCTGGCAGAGCTTTGACGTGCTGCTAACGCCAGCGATGGCGAGCGCCGCGCCGAAGCTCGGGCAATTTCCAATGAATCACGCCGACGTCGCTCTCCATGTCGACCGCATGACGCGGCTCGCGCCCTTCGCGGGGACCTTCAATCTTACAGGCGGCCCGGCACTTGTGGTGTGCATGTCGCAGAGTGCCAGGGGTCTGCCCATGGGTGTGCAACTGGCATCCGACGTGGGCCACGAATTGCAACTACTTGCGCTCGGCGAAATACTGCACAGGCAATACAAACCAACACCATTACGGTAAAGGTTGACGATAAAGCCCAGTATCCCCGACAAGATGACGAGGATCGCCACCGGAAATACCGGCCCCAGCGTCGCTTCTGAATTGTATGTTGCGTTGCGTCATTTTTTATCTTTTCATATAAAAATGTGCCGATCGAAAAACTAGACATAAGTTAGGGCAAGACTAGAATTGGCAGCGGTATGAAACACAATGCCGCTAAGAACCAGATCAAGGGACCGTCACGGCGACAATTAAGCGCGTTGATCGGCGGCAGTGCTTTGTTTGGCTTGAGCCGCAGAGCGACTGCCGCGAATGCACTGCCCGCGCTTAACTTTGGCCTTACCCCCGTGTTCCTTACCAACGATCTCGAACTGTTGACGCGTTTGAAGGCCTATCTTTCGCGCAAGACCGGGCGCGACGTGCAACTTATCCAACGGCGCACTTACGAGGAAATCACGGCCCTATTGCTTTCGGGTCAACTCGATGGCGCATGGATATGCGGCTATCCGTTTGCACAGTTTCGCCAGCAACTGTCATTAATCGCTGTTCCGGTTTGGCGCGGCAGGCCGCTCTATCAGTCCTATTTGATTGCCCCCAAGGGAAGGGTGGCAACCAGCATTGAAGACTTGAAAGGTGACATTCATGCCTTCTCTGACCCGAACAGCAATTCCGGATACTTGGTCACTGCATCATTGCTGGCCGAAAGAAAGCTCCGCCCCGATCAATTTTTCCGACAGACGATCTTTACTTATGGTCACCGAAATGTGGTGCGGGCGGTCGCATCAGGCCTGGCACAAAGTGGAAGCGTTGATGGCTATGTCTGGGATGTGATGTCATCCCTTGAGCCTGAACTCACGGCCAAAACTGAAATTGTTGCCGTCTCGGAACTGCTGGGGTTTCCGCCAATTGCCTGTTTAAGGTCCCAGAGACTGTCAGAAGCGGTTGAGTTGTTGCATAAGGCGCTGGTCGAGATGTCAGAGGACGACGAGGGCAGACATGTTCTTAACATGCTGAAGCTTGATGGCTTTGATGATGAGCCTGAAAGTCTTTTCGATTCAATTGCGGCAAAAATGATGCTGGTCAGGGGGCTGGGATCATGAACGGGATAAATCCAGCAAGCCGGCTAAACCCCATGACCTGGCCACTGTCATTCAAAGTGCCCCTGCTTGTGGCGGTGCTCATGTTCACAGTAAGTGCGATCATTACGAACCGCGTTCTGGCCCGACTTGAAGAGAACCAAGAGCAGCATCTCGATCAACTGGCCTCGGCTTATCTTGATGGCTTGTCGGCCTCGCTCATTCCTTCGGTGTTTCGCGGCGATGTTTGGGAGGTCTTCGATACATTGGACAGGTCGCGAGAGCGCTATAGGGGACTGAATGTCCGATGGACGATTGTCACCAACGCCGAAGGCAAAATACTGGCTGCAAGTGATCCAGCCAAATTTCCTTCTGACACGGTTGCGGAAAAAGAAGTTCTGGCGCACTTCACCGATGGTAGAGAAGTCATCCTCAATGAAGATAGAGCCACCGCCTTCCTGTTGAGGCCACTACCGTATCAGGACCGTGAAATCGGCAAAATTTATGCGGAAGCTGATATCGGCGCGCTGTTGCAGGAACGCAGTGACGTGCTGCGAACGTTACTCATTACCAATCTTCTGCTCACCCTGGTCCTGGCAATTGTCGGGTATTTGGCCGTTTTGCGCATGATGAGGCCGGTTCGAATCATGTCGCTGCATCTCGACCAGGCGAGCCAGGGGAAGATCAATCTCATTCCGGATTCAATCGTGATGCGGCAAAGCAGCGAGTTCCGCCGTCTGTTTGGCCGTTACAATGTCCTGTCGCAGGCGGTGAATGAGCGCGAGTTTCTGGCCGTGCAACTGGCCGAGGAAGAGAAGGTAGCAAGCCTTGGTCGCCTTGCTTCGGGCATGGCTCATGAAATCAACAATCCGCTCGGCGGCATGTTCAACGCCCTGGATGCGCTCAAAAAGCATGGGACGCGCGAGCAGGTTCGCGCAACCTCTATTCGTTTGCTGGAGCAAGGTTTGACCGGCATTCGCGACCTTGTTCGCTCCACACTAGCCTCCTATCGCGCCGATCAGCGTCCTAGGGACCTCACCATGGTTGACCTTGATGACCTCCGCCTTTTGGTAAAGCCTGAGGCCAAGCGTAAGAGGCTCAAACTCGAATGGATGAATGAAATCGCAGAACCGGTTCATGTTCCCGCCGTTCCGGTTCGCGATGCGGTGCTCAACCTGTTGCTCAATGCCTGCGCGTCGGGCGCCGAGGACGGCAGTGTCAAGTTTCATGCACGGATGGAAAGTGGCGCATTGATTGTTGATGTTACTGATCAGGGGGGTGGGCTTCCGGCTCATATCCGGGAATACCTTGAACGTAATGGGGCAGGGACCGTTCCCCTTGATAAGAGATCGGGACTGGGACTCTGGATTGTGAAGCGCCTTTGTGATGAAATGAATGGGAAGCTCATTGTGGTAAAAAGCAGTGCTGCGGGCACTACCATCAGACTGGTCGTGCAGCCAAAGCTTGCGGAGTTGAAAAATGCTGCTTGATGGACGCTTGGTGGGATTAATCGAGGATGATCCTGTAATGGGTGAGTCGCTGGTGCAGAGCTTATCCCTGGAAGGCTGCCATGTGGAGTGGTGGAAGACGGGGGCGGAGGCCCTGCGTAGCCTCCGGGCCACAACTCCCGATCTCGTGGTCTGTGACATCAAGCTTCCTGACATCAACGGGGATGACTTGTTTCGGCAGCTCGCGGCTGCTTCGCAGATGCCGCCCTTCCTGTTTGTGACCGCCTATGGCGACATTGACCAGGCGGTTGCCATCATGCGAGCTGGCGGTAGCGACTATGTCACCAAGCCTTTCGATACCAGTGCCTTCATCGAACGGGCGCGAAGCCTGATGCAGCGCAATCCAATGTTGCGGGCGGAGGACGTCCTGGGCATCTCTGATGCCATGCGCAGTATTGAAACCATGCTACGGCGGGTCTGCGACCGAACTACTCCACTTCTCATTACGGGTGAAACGGGAGTTGGAAAAGAAGTCTGTGCCCGCTTCCTGCATCGTATCTCACAGCGTTCAAAGGAACCATTCATCGGGGTCAATTGTGCGGCGATTCCCGCCGATTTCATGGAAAATGAATTTTTTGGTCACAGGGGCACGGGAGGAACTGGCTTTCATCGCGGTTTTGCTGAGCGTTCACGTGGCGGCATTCTGTTTCTGGATGAAGTCGCGGAAATGCCAACGCAATTTCAAGCGAAGCTCTTGCGGCTGGTGGAGACGCGCGAATTCAACCGGGTGGGTGGCGAGCAATTGCTGCAGTTCCATGGCCGCATTGTCTGCTCAACGAACAGCGATCTTACGGCGGCGGTCCGAGAAGGCCGTTTTCGGGAAGACCTTTACTACCGTATAAACGCCATGAGTGTTGATGTGCCCCCACTCAAGGGCAGGCCAGATGACATCCCCTGGCTTATGGATCTGTTCTTCCAACAGTTTCAACACGGCGATCGTCGAAGTGCCAAGGGTTTCAGCACATTGGCTCAGGAAGCCGCGCTCCAATACAGCTGGCACGGCAACGTGCGCGAGTTGAAGAACCGGGTAGAACGGGCCTTGACCCTGGCCAACGGCGAATGGATCATGCCAATGGATCTGTTCCCCGATCTCGTCGAACTGGAACACCCATTGATCCAAGCATTTGCAACACTCTCCCAGACGCGCGATTTTGCCGAACGCCGCCAGATCGAACGCGCTATCAAGGAAACCAATGGCCATATCATTGAAGCTGCAAAGCTTCTTGGCATTTCCCGGACGACCCTGTGGGAGAAGATGCGCCGGCTTGACGTGACCGGAGAGTTTCGCTGAGGCCAAGGTTCGGATTTCCGGACTTTCGCAGCCGCAGCATGTTCGGATTTCCGAACATCGATTGGGCTAAGCCACTGTAATCAGCCACTCCCGATTTGTTGCACTGCAAATAAGCCAGCGGTGCGATTCCGCCTAGCATGACTCCCAAGCAAGAAAATTTTCGCAATGGGAGAACTGCCATGAAAAGATGTGACAAGATGGTTGAAGTCGGCCGCCGCCAGTTCCTGCGTGGTGGCTTTGCAGCAGCCGCGGCGTTGCCGATGGTTGGTCTTATGGCGAAGGATGCCAAGGCCGCATCAAACGGCGCGCTGCTTGATTATCCCTCGGCAAAACTCGCCAACATAAAGAAGCTCAAGGTCAATGAGCCGATGGAGATATCCTACCCCGATGCCGATGCGCCGGGCGTTTTGCTGAAACTCGGTAAGGCTGTGGAAGGCGGTGTTGGTCCCGATGGCGACATCGTCGGTTTCACCACGGTCTGCCCGCACAAGGGCTTCCCGCTCAGCTACAACGCCGAAAGCCGCACCATGAATTGTCCCGGCCACTACTCGGTCTTCGATTGCGAGGCGGGAGGCCAGCAGACGTGGGGGCAGGCCACACAGAATTTGCCGCAATACGTGCTGCGCGTCGATGACAAGGGCGACATCTACGCCGAAGGCGTCGATGAACTGCTCTACGGCCGCCTGTCGAACGTGCTCTGAGGGAGAAAAATCATGGCTTTTAAAAGAAACATCGCCCGTCTGCCGATCATCCCGGCTGATGCCACGAAACACAACGTCACCTGCCACTACTGCATCGTTGGCTGCGGTTACAATGCCTACACGTGGCCGATTAACAAGCAGGGTGGCACCGCTCCAAATGAGAATGCGCTCGGCGCCGATCTCTCGAAACAGCAGCCGGCTGAAAGTGAGGCTTGGTATGCGCCGTCGATGTATAATGTCGTCAAGCAGGACGGCAAGGACGTTCACCTCGTCATCAAGCCTGACAAGGAATGCAGCGTAAACTCGGGACTCGGTTCCGTGCGCGGCGCGCGCATCGCCGAGAATCGCCGCTCCGACAAAACCGGCACACAGCAGCAGCGCCTCGAAGAGCCAATGATCTGGCGCTATGGCACCTGGCAGCCGACAAGCTGGGACGACGCGCTTGATCTCGTGGCCCGTGTTACCGCGCGGGTCATCGACAAAGACAATGAGGACGATCTCTTCGTGTCCATGTTCGACCATGGCGGCTCGGCCGGCGGCTATGAAAACACCTGGGGCACCGGCAAGCTCTACTTCCAGTCGATGAAGGTAAAGCACTGCCGCATCCACAATCGGCCCGCCTATAACTCGGAGGTGCATTCGACCCGCGACATGGGCGTGGGTGAACTGAACTACGCCTATGAAGACTATGGATTGACCGACACGATTTTCCTCATCGGCGCCAATCCGCTTGAGACCCAGACGAACCTGTTCCTTAACCACATGGTTCCGGGCATCCGGAAGGGCGCCAAGGTCATCGTCGTCGATCCGCGCCGCACCGTGACGGTCAACGCTTGCGAGGTGGAAGCTGGCAAGGAAAACGTGCTGCAACTGGCGATCACGTCTGGCACCGATCTGGCATTGTTTAACACGCTGTTCACATACATCGCGGAGCAGGGGTGGATTGACAAGGTTTTCATCGCCAACTCAACCTTCCAGGGCGATATTGCGCAAGCTCTGGACGAAGCGCACCCCTCAGCGCTCGGCAGCTTCGAAGCGGCCCGTGCCGAATGCAAGATGTCCTTGGCCGATGGTGCCGCCATCTGCGGAGTCCCGGAAGCCGATATCGTGAAGGCTGCAGAATGGATTGCCAAGCCGAAAGATGATGGCGCCCGCCGCAAGTGCGTCACCGCCTACGAAAAGGGGATCATCTGGGGCAACGACAACTATCGCACCATCGGTGCCCTGGTAAACATCGCGCTTGCCACCGGCAATATCGGCCGTGAAGGCGGCGGTGTATGCCGCCTCGGTGGTCACCAGGAAGGCTATATGCGGCCCTCCGATGCCCACGTGGGACGCCCAGCGCCCTACATTGATCAACTCTTGATCGCGGGCAAGGGCAAAGTCCATCACATCTGGGCGAACGATCACTACAAGACGACGCTCAACGCCAGCGTCTTCAAGCGGGAATACAATCGCCGCACCAATATGGTGAAGGAAGCGATGGATGCCCGCGCTGGAGCAACCCGTGAAGAACTGATCGATGCCATTGTGGGTGCAATCGAGGCGGGTGGACTGTTCTCGGTCAATGTGGACATCATCCACAGCCAGATCGGCCAGGCCGCGCACGTCATTTTGCCAGCGGTGGAATCGGGAGAAATGAACCTGACCTCCATGAATGGCGAGCGGCGCATGCGTCTGGTCGAAAAATATATGGATGGTCCGGGCTCTGCCCAGCCGGATTGCCTTATCGCTGCGGGTCTTGCCCATCATCTGGAGAGCGTCCTTCGCGAGGAGGGCCGCAATGACTATGCCGACCAGTTCAAAGGTTATGACTGGAAAACCGAAGAAGACGCCTTCATGGATGGTTATCATGCCAACACCGGCAAGATTGTCACCTATGACCGCCTCCGTGTGATGGGCAACAACGGTGTCCAGGAGCCGGTTGTGGATTTCAAGGACGGAAAGCTTGTCGGCACCAAGCGCCTTTATGCCGATGGCAAGTTCGACCGGCATGGCCGCGACGACAAGAAGGCACTGTTTTGCGCTGGTGCCTGGCGCGGACTCCAGGCGCCCGGAAAGGCTGCGCAGAGGGACAGCTACGCCTTCCTCATCAACAACGGCCGTTCCAACATCAATTGGCAGAACTGGTTTCTCGACAAGGACAATGACTTTGTTTCTGATCGCTTCCCCTATCCCTATCTCCAGATCAATCCGGAGGACATGGCGGAACTGAAGCTGAAGCAAGGCGATCTGGTCGAGGTTTACAACGACGTCGGCGCGACCCAGGCCATGGTCTATCCGACGCCAACGGCCAAGAGGAAGGAAACCTTCATGCTGTTCGGCGCGCCAAGCGGCACGCAGGGCAACGTCATCAATGCAGGTGTCAATGAACTGATTCTGCCAAACTACAAGCAGACATGGGCCAACATCCGGAAGATATCCGATGCTCCGGCTTCAGTCCAGAAATTATCATTCAAGTCTTGGGACTACGTGGCGTCTTAAGGCGATCCTCCTGCGGCCCGGTTTAGCAGCCGGGCCGCTTCTCTCCTTCACATAAATGCAGGAACACAGTGACATGAACCAGATGTTCCAGCCATCCATTGCCGGAACTGACCAAAGCCATCTTGTTGACCCTTTTGGCCGCAGCATTTCCTATCTCCGTGTATCGACGACGGATCGATGTGATTTCCGCTGTGTTTATTGCATGGCGGAGGACATGACATTCCTGCCGAAGAAAAATTTGCTGACTATTGAAGAGTTGGACAGGGTCTGCACGGTTTTCATTGAAAAGGGCGTGAAGAGGCTTCGCCTTACCGGCGGCGAGCCGCTGGTGCGCAAGGGCATCATGACGCTGGTTGAAAATCTCGGGCGGCATCTGCGCTCAGGCGCGCTTGAGGAACTGACGCTCACCACCAATGGCAGCCAGCTTGCGAAATATGCCGCCGAGCTTGCGGCCCACGGGGTGCGCCGGATCAATGTGTCGGTGGATACGCTCGACGCCACCAAGTTCAAGCAGATTACCCGCTGGGGCGATCTTGC
>JBBQNU010000078.1:0-14195 GCA_038330285.1 Hyphomicrobiales bacterium
GCCCTCATGGTCATTCCCGCCGCTGCCGCCCGCCGCATGGCCACAACGCCGGAAAGCATGGCCTTTATTGCTGCCGCAATTGCCGGACTTTCGGTCATCAGCGGGCTTCTCGCTTCCGCCTTTATCGGCGGCGCTTCGGGCCCCTGTGTTGTTCTGGCGGCAAGCTGTTTCTTCGCCTTGACGTTGCTGGTTCCGCAGGCCAGTTAGGGGGCAGGGAGCAATGATGTCCTATTCGGCGAGAGAAACACGGCGAAAATCCCACGCAGTCATGGTGGGCCAGGTCCAGCTGGGCGGCGGCGCGCCCGTTGTCGTGCAGTCCATGACCAATACGGACACGGCCGATGTTGAAGGCACCGCGCGGCAAACGGCAGACCTTGCAAGGGCCGGCTCCGAACTTGTCCGCATCACCGTGGACCGCGATGAATCAGCCAAGGCCGTGCCCCATATCCGCGACAGGCTGGACCAGATGGGCGTCTCCGTGCCGCTGGTGGGAGACTTCCATTACAATGGTCACACGCTTCTCAATGATCACCCCGCCTGCGCCGAGGCGCTGGCGAAATACCGCATCAACCCCGGCAATGTGGGCTTCAAGGAGAAGAAGGACCGCAATTTCTCCAGCATGATCGAAACCGCGCTGAAGTTCCGCCGCCCCGTCCGCATCGGCGTCAACTGGGGCTCGCTTGATCAGGCGCTGTTGACCGAATTGATGGATGAGAACCACCGCTCCGCAAATCCCATCGACGCGCGCGCCGTCATGCATGAAGCCGTGGTGCAATCCGGCATCCTCTCCGCCGCCCGCGCCGAGGAACTGGGGATGGCTGCAAACCAGATCGTGATTTCCGCCAAGTGTTCGGAAGTGCAGGACCTGATCGCCGTCTACCGCCTGCTTGCCACGCGCAGCGAACATGCCCTGCATTTGGGCCTTACCGAAGCGGGCATGGGCTCGAAAGGCATCGTGGCTTCAACCGCCGCCCTTGGCGTTTTGCTGCAGGAAGGCATTGGCGACACAATCCGCATTTCGCTCACACCAGAGCCGGGCGGGGACCGCACCCGTGAAGTTTTGGTCGCCCAGGAAATTCTGCAAACCATGGGGCTCCGCGCCTTCGCCCCCATGGTCATCGCCTGTCCCGGCTGCGGCCGCACCACCTCAACAACATTCCAGGAACTGGCCCAGGACATCCAATTTTATGTGCGAGACCGCATGGGCGACTGGCGCAAGGATTATCCGGGTTTTGAAAACCTCTCGCTCGCCGTCATGGGCTGCATCGTGAATGGCCCCGGTGAATCCAAGCACGCCGACATCGGAATCTCGCTGCCCGGCACCGGCGAACTGCCATCCGCTCCCGTCTACATCGATGGCAAGAAAACCGCCACGCTGCGCGGTCAAAACATTTCGCAGCAGTTCAAGGACATCGTCGAGAATTACGTCAAAACCCGCTGGGGCTGAAAACTATTTTTTGCGCGAAACTATAAAGCGGGCTGTGGCGCGAAGTGTGTCAGCGACTAGTCCGTAAGGGGCAATCGCTTCAATCGCCGACTCCATCAGTTCTTGCGCTTTCAGTTGCGCGGCGTCACGCCCCATGAGCGAGGCAATCGTCGCTTTTCCTTTGCCACTATCTTTTTGTGTTGCCTTGCCCAACTCCTGCGGAGTTGACTCCAGATCAAGCAGGTCGTCGGTAATCTGAAAGGCGAGGCCGATATCATCGGCATAACGGCGAAGGGGAACGCGATCAGCGCCCGCCATGATGGCTCCGGCCTCGCAGGCAAAGCGGAAGAGGGCGCCTGTCTTGTGCGCTTGAATGCGGATGATGCTGTCCAGCGTTTGTGCGACACCTGTCTCCGCCTCGATATCAAGCATCTGGCCGCCCGCCATGCCTTTCATCCCGGAAGCCTGCGCCAGTTCGAGAACAAGCGCGCTGCGAACCTCAGCATCGCCATGCGTTTCGCCATGGGCCAGAATCTCAAATGCCAGCGTGAGCAGTGAGTCTCCTGCAAGGATCGCCGTTGCCTCATCAAATTTCTTGTGCGCCGTGGGCTTGCCGCGCCGCAAGTTGTCATCATCCATCGCCGGCAAATCATCATGCACCAGCGAATAGCAATGCACACATTCGAGTGCCGCTCCCACCCGCAAGGCGCTGGCAGGGGAAACGTTGAACAGCCGCGCCGATTCAATCACCAGAAAGGGTCGCAGGCGTTTTCCCGCGCTCAATGCCGCATAGCGCATGGCGCTCAGCAAACGCGGCGATGCGCTTTCCGATAGCAACTGCTCCAGCAACGCATCCGTCGCCGCTGCCGCTTCCCTTAAGGCTGTTTCAAATTGTGTTTCGGGTGTTGACGCCAAGGCCTGACCTGTGTGTTAAGACCCCCTGTGTATAGTCATGACCATTGAAACTCAATCAGGCATGGTTGCAGCGCCCAGGCGCTATCTCGACGGGCTGAAGCCGTGGCAGAGACGGCTGGTCTATGCCGCCGCCTTTGTCATCGCCTGGCCCATTGTCATGACGCTGGTTTACACCGCCGTGCCGCCGCCGTTTTCCAACCTGATGATTCTCCGTCTTTTCACCGGCAACGGCATTCACAAGGATTGGGTGAGCCTCAGCCAGATGTCGCCGCACCTCGCCAATGCCGTCATCACCTCCGAGGATGCCCGATTTTGTGAACATAATGGGGTGGATTGGGTAGAATTTCAGGGCGTGGTTGACGACGTGTTTGATGACGACGAAGGGCCGATCCGTGGGGCCAGCACCATTTCAATGCAAACTGCCAAGAACCTGTTTCTCTGGGATGGCCGCAGCTTCGTTAGAAAAGGCCTCGAAATTCCAATAGCTTACTGGATGGATCTGGTGTTTTCCAAGCGCCGCATGATCGAGATTTACCTCAATATCGTGGAATGGGCCCCCGGCGTCTATGGGGCCGAGGCCGCCTCCCAGTTCCATTTCAGGAAGCCCGCCGCCAAACTGACCAAGCGCGAGGCTGCCCTTCTCGCCGCCGTCCTGCCAAATCCCATCAAACGCAAGGCCGGAAAGCCCTCAAAACGGGTTTCTTCCAACGCCAACCGCATTATGTCGCGGATGAACGGCATGGGCTCCTATCTCGCTTGTCTTGGGCCCTAAGCTTCGCTATAAGCCGCCCAACCGTGGCGGGTTAGCCCCGCCTGATATGGAGTAGATTATGGCCGTTCCACGCAGAAAAATGTCAAAAAGCCGTATCGGCATGCGCCGTTCAGGCCAGAAGATGCAGACGATTACCTGGATTGAGGACAAGAAATCAGGCGAATTGCGCCGTCCTCACCACATTGACCTGAAGACCGGCATGTACCGTGGCCGCCAGGTTCTGGCCGTCAAGGCCGACGTTTAATCATTGCCTTTTTAAGCTTTGGGACCGGTCGTTTGACCGGTCTTTTTCTTTTTGAATCAAGGCTTGCCGGTCTGGCCCATGTCTTGCAGCGCAAGCCTCATGTTGGCAGGTAACTGGCGGATGGTGACAGCGGCTGATCTGCGCGAAAGCGCGGAACTGGATGCCGTTTTGCCGGCCTGGAAGCGCTTGGCCGACCATAGCCTGGCGCCTGCGGGACTTAATGCTCCGGAGCTGGTCATGCCCCTCCTGAGAGGCCTGCCGGGGGCCGAACTTGCCGTGGTGAAACAAGGCAATGATCTGCTTTTTGCCCTTCCCATAAAGAAGCGGCGCTTCATGCCGGCCCTCTTCACCAATTGGATGACGGACCTCACCATCATCGGTGAACCCCACCTCGACCGGGAATTTCCGGAAGCGGGCTTAACCTCATTCATTAATCATCTCAAAGGTCCCATTCTGCTTCACTCCCTGAAGGTGAACGGTTCATTTTGGAACCAGCTCGCCAGGCAGGATGCCCAGGTTTCCATTCTCGAGTCCTGGGAACGCGCCGCTTTGAACCTGACCGGAACCTATGAGACCTGGGCCGAATCAAACTTCGGAGCCAAGCGCCGCAAGGAATTCCGCCGCCTCACCAACCGTCTATCGGAAATGGGTAACTTCGAATCCCTGAGTCTCGAAGTCGGGCGCGATTGCAAGCCTTGGGTGGCAGATCTGCTGGCCCTCGAAGCCGCCGGCTGGAAGGGCAAGCGCGGCACCGCCATTGCCGCAAAGCCCGCCTTGCAGGCAGCTTTCAAGGATGCTTGCCAGTTTCTGGCCGCCGCCGGCAAACTCCGCTTCTGGAAACTGGCGGTGGACGGAAAAACCATCGCCATCACCTATGCCATCGTCGAAGGCGACCAGGCGTGGCTTCACAAGATTGCCTATGACGAGGCTTACGCGAAATATTCGCCCGGCGTTCTGCTTGTGCTTTACGCCACCGAAAGGCTCTTTGCCGAAACGGGCATCACCTTGGTTGATAGCTGCGCCATTCCCGGCCACCCGATGATTGAAAACATCTGGCGCGACCGCATCAAGGTGGCTGACGTGATGATCGCCCCAAATTCAGTCGGCGTGAAGCGCTTCGAAATGAATTTGAAGGCCGAAAGATTGCGCCGCGCCACGCGGGAAATGATCCGTAACACCTACAATTTTATGCGGGGACGGAGGAGATCATGAGCGTTGTCAGCATCTCCCTATCCTGCCAAGCCGTCACTCCGGCGAAAGCCGGAGTCCCATTGACGTCAACCTGATTCCGGCTCTCGCCGGAATGACGCTTTTGGAATTTACCCCGCAATAACCTTGTCAGCCGCCACATAGGCATAGCCCAAGTCGTCGGCCACAGCCTTGTAGGTCACCTTGCCATGGGCAACGTTCAAGCCGTTTTTCAAATGCACGTCATCGGCAAGCGCCTTCTTCCAGCCCTTGTTGGCAATGGCCATGGCAAACGGAAGTGTCACATTGTTCAAGGCGAAGGTGGAGGTACGCGCCACGCCGCCCGGCATGTTGGCCACGCAGTAGTGGATGACGCCATCGACAACATAGGTGGGATCCGCATGGGTCGTGGCCTTGGAAGTTTCCGCGCAGCCGCCCTGGTCGATGGCCACGTCAACGAAAACTGAACCGGGTTTCCAGTCCTTCAGCATCTTCCTGGTCACAAGCTTTGGCGCCGCGGCACCGGGAATGAGAACCCCGCCAATGATGAGGTCGGCGGTGGCGCATTCATCCTCAATGGCTCCCTGGGTTGAGTAAAGCGCTTTTGTGCTGATGCCGAAACGGGCCACCAGTTCTTCCATGCGGTCCGTGCTGCGCTCAATGATGGTGACGTCCGCGCCCATGCCGATGGCAATCGCCGCCGCATTGGTGCCGACAACGCCGCCGCCGAGGATAACGACCTTGGCCGGAGATACGCCTGGAACGCCGCCGAGCAGCATGCCACGCCCGCCCTGGGCCTTTTCAAGGCAATGCGCGCCGGACTGAACCGACATGCGGCCTGCAACCTGACTCATGGGGGCGAGCAGGGGAAGGCCGCCCCGCGCCGATGTCACGGTCTCGTAGGCAATGCACACGGCGCCTGACTTTACGAGGTCCTTGGTTTGTTCCGGATCCGGCGCAAGATGGAGGTAGGTGTAAAGGATCTGGCCCTCGCGCAGCATGGCGCGTTCGCCCGCCTGTGGCTCCTTGACCTTCACGATCATGTCGGCCTTGGCGAAAATATCTTCGGCGGCTTTGACGATCTCGCCCCCAGCCGCCGTATAATCCGCATCCGAAGCGCCGATGCCGCCGCCCGCGTTGGCCTGCACCCAGACCTTGTGGCCGTTGCGCACCGCTTCGCGCACCGAAATGGGCGTCATGCCGACGCGGTATTCATGATTCTTGATTTCCTTGGGTACGCCGATGAGCATTGCCGTTCCTCCAGTTGATTGCCCACAAAATATCCCACTTCCATTCGAATGAATTTCCAAAAACGGGCAAGCGGGTGGCCGGATTGAGTTAAAATTCGAATTATTGTAAGAATAATGGAATGAAATACCAGGAATTGGACAAGACCGATAAAATCATTCTGGCCGAGCTGCAAAAAAATGCCCGGCAGTCAATCAATGAGCTTGCCGCAAAGGCGGGACTTTCCGCCTCGTCCTGCCACCGCCGCGTGAAGCTTCTGGAAGAAGCGGGAACCATCATCCGCTACACCGCAACGCTGGACCGTACGGCGCTGGGGCTTGCCAATGAGTTCTTCGTCGAAGTGTCGCTCTCGGCGCAAACCGAAGAAGCCTTTGAGAAATTCGAGAAGGCAGTTCAGCGCGTGCCCGAGATTCTCGAATGCCATTTGATGAGCGGCCAGTTCGACTATCTCCTGCGCGTAGTGGCCAGCGACGCGGCGGACTACGAGCGCATCCACCGCTCGCGCATTTCGCGCCTGCCCGGCATCCAGCGCATCCAATCGTCGCTGGCGCTGCGCACCGTGAAAGCCTGGGCTGGCTATCCCGTGGCCTAGCCGGCAATCCCGAGGCCTGCTTTCAGCGGTCCCAGATATTTTTCATAGCGCTTCCAGCGGTCAACCGACGAACTGTAAATCGGCTGTCTCACCTGCCAGCGGCTTGGCGTGCGCACCTGGCGCTCGGATTCAAAAAACTTGAGGCAATTCTCATCCCATTCAAGACCTGTGTATTCAACGAGTGACCGCGCTGCAGGTTCGAGATTGGCAACTGTCTGCTCGTAATCGGTTTCCAGCATGGTGATCGGCAATACCCCGCGCCAATGCGCCATCAACAGCTCATACTCATGGTAGTAAGCGCCAAGCGTTGCGAGATCACCATTGTAGCTGTGCGCCTCATTGAAATTCTGCAGATAGATGGCAACGCAGTTGTCCAGCGGCGCACGACGGCAATGAATTACGTGGGCCTTGGGAAACATCAGCGCGATGAGCCCAAGCAGCTCATAGTTATGCGGGCTTTTATCAACCACCCGCAATGCCGTGGCAGGCACACGGGCATAGGCCTTGCAGTAGGTCTGCGCCAGATCGGCCACGTCTCTGGAAGATAGGGCAGCGACTTTTGCTGTGAAGGCTTTGGGATCGGGCGAGCCAAAAGCCAAGCCACCAACGATTTTCCGCAAGTTTGGCAATTCGCCGAGCCCGGCCACGGCGCCATGGCTGGAAAGTATTTGTTCGGTCAGTGTTGTTCCCGAGCGCGGCATTCCCACAATGAACACCGGGCGCTCGTCCTTCAAACCAAATTCCTTGCGAGCTGCAAAGAATTCGGCTGTAAAAAGGCTCTTGCTTGCTGCATATGTAGCATGGTGAAGTTCTGAATGAAACTTGAGTTTCTTAAGTTCTTTGCCGCGAGAAAAATGCATGATGGCATCATCGTAACGCCCGATATCGTTGCAAACCTTTCCATATGCGTGATGCAACGGAGCACGCTCGTCGTCACGCAATCTGGTATCGCGGAGCAATCCCTCAAAAGTTGCGATCAACGGATCCTCGGGTGAGAATTTTCGCACTAGGGCTATACCGCACAAGGCTTCAACATTGCGCGGGTCCAGCATGAGGATGCGCTCAAACTTGCTAGTGGCTTCCTCGAAGCGGCCCATTTCCGAATCAATTTCGGCCATTCCGGCCTGCGCACGGAGAAAGCCTGGGGAAGAAACCAGTGCCCTCTGAAAGTGCTTGGCGGCCTGTTCGATGTCGCCGATCATTCGCCACGCCTTGCCGATATTGCTCCATGCCTCCGCATAGTTTGGATCAATGGAAACGGCCTTTCGAAGATGGGGCAGGGCCTCCTCGTATTGCGAGGAAATGATCAGGGCGTTGCCAAGATTGTTGCGGTACATGGCAATCTTGGGTTCGAGCTTAACTGCTTTGTTGAGATAATTGAGCGCAATAGTGTTCTGGTTCGCTTCAATGGCGAGAACGCCCATAAGGTTCAGAGCATCCGGATGCTCGGGGTTTTCGCGCAATACAATTTGATAGAGGCGCTCCGCATCTGCGAAGCGCCTTGCTTTTTGAAGGGCAACGCCCTGCTCGATCAGGGCAGATTGCCGGACTGTTACTGGTCTTTTCAACTAAACGCTAAAGGAAATCTAGAACTTCCAAGAAACACCGACTTGCCCGGTATGGGTAAAGTAGCTCGATGAATTGTGATCATCCCCGTCAAAGCCTTCTGTATCCATAGCGGCCACGGCCTTGAACCGATACCCCACATCCAATGTCAGGTTGTCGGAAACATCGAAGCGAATGCCGGAACCCACCTGTGCGGCCAAGCCAAGCTCAGTGCTCTCAATTTCATGGTTGCATCCATTACAAAAATCTACATGAACATCCATCAGCCCCATGCCGACGCCGCCGCCCACATAGGGTTTGAAACCACCAAGTTCAAAGTCGCGCCACAGGTTTGCCATCAGGAAGTAACTGTTGACGTCGCCGACTCCATCATTGTCACCACCAGAATCATTTGCGTCATCCACATCATATGATTGGAAAGCCACTTCAATTTCGCCGCGGAGAGTATCCGTTAGATTTTGGCCAACTACTGCACCCAGCGTGAAGCCAGTCTTGAAATCAACAACATAGTCATGGCCATCAATGTTGGCGTGAGTTTCAACGGGAAGCACTGCGCCGCCAAACAGGCTGACATAGCGCGTATCCGGCACACCCGAATTGTCCCCGCCACTGTTAGTACCGAGTCCATAGTTCAGTGCCAATTGAACAACATGATTTGTTGTCGCAATCTCGGCATTATCCGTATCATCATTCCCGCCAATGATCAGGGCATCAACAATGCTTTTGAAGCGGTAACCCAAGTCAACCGACAGATTGTCACTAACCGCCATACGGGCGCCAAAGCCAAACTGACCGGCAAACCCGAGCCCCGTATCATCACTTAAGATATCGCCATCAAGATCAGCGTTGTCGAAATGTGCAAGGCCGAAACCGATACCGCCGCCGATATAGGGGGTCAGCATGCCGGCATCAAAATCCTTCCAGAGATTGGCAAGCAAGAAACCCTGTTCCAGGTGGCCGCCTGCAGGGTAGTCACTACCGTCTTCAGTGCTGTAACTGTCCAGTGCCGAACGGGCATAGGAGAGCTCAAGTTCCGCCCTGAGACCCGGCGCCAGATGCGTTCCAACAGCGCCGCCAACGGTGAAGCCGTTCTTATGGTCAATAAAATATTGCGAGCTGTTGGAATAATTCCAGTTCGTATCGGTCATCACGCCGCCCGCAAACAGGCTCACATACCAATCCGAAGGATCACCCCCTCCAGATGGCATGGCTTGTGAATTCTCGCCAAGCGCATAGAAAATTCCAGCTTGCACCGTGTGGCTGTAATAGGAGAAAACTGCGTTGTCATCGCCGTCAGCGGAATTAAGCGTGGCATCAATAGCCGCCCGCAGACGATAACCCACATCAAGGGCGAGACGGTCCGAGAGACCAACACGAAGACCCGCGCCCACCTGGCCAGCAAGTGCGATATTTGTATCATCCCAATGATTATCGTCGTCCTCTTCAGCCATCAGGATAGCCGTGCCCAAGCCAGCGCCCACATAGGGTTGGAAGGTGCCACTGATGCGAAAGTCCTTGTACAGGCTTCCCAGCAGAAATACGGCAGCGGTCTCGCCATTCATGTCTGGATCGTATGAGCCATCATTCGTCCGATAGGCCTTGTTAGAATTACGAACATATGAAATCTCGCTTTCCGCGCGAAATCCATTGCCAAGCTGCCGGCCTACGGCAGCGCCCACCGAAAAACCATCCTTGAGCTTAATGTCATATTGAGAAGCATCGTATCCCGCCTGCGCACGGGAGAAGCTCATGCCGCCAAAGACGCTGACGTACCAGTCAGGCGCTAAGACCTGCTCAACGGGATCCGCCGCTCTAGCGGCCTGTGATGACAATGCAATGCCAAAAGCAATTGCCGTTGCCGAAACCGTTGCACGAAGTTTGTTGCCCATGAGTTCTATCCCTAAATCTGAAAATGACCCTGCTTATGGTCTAATTGAGGACATAAGGCAGTTCAAGCAGAGTTGATGTTTTCACCAGACCAAGCGGGAAGTGTTGCAAAAACCCCACAGAATAAGCGTGGAAACAATAGCTTAGGGCACGATAAGTTACGAAAGCAGGAAAAATTGAAGGCCGAATTTGACGTTAACAATGGTTGCGAATCAGATTTCATTTTTGCTGGGAGATCCTCTTTGAAACCTGGCGCGGCGGTCCATGGCCAGCATGAAAAGGCCGGCACCGGCGACGATGGTCATGCCGGTCCACGTCCAAAGGTCGGGGAAATCATTGAAGAACAGAAGGCCGAACGCCACCGCCCAAACCATTCCGGAATACTCGAACGAAGCGACGAAATTTGATTCAGCCAGCTTGTAAGCCGAGATGAAACACATCATCGCGAATGCGGCCAGGGCGCCCACGGCGCTGAGAAGCAGAAAATCCGGAAGCGTCGGCCAAACGGGTGGGCGTGTCAGAAAGGCGAGGCTCTTGTTTCCTTCGCCGGAAAATCCGGCAGCCAGGGCCATGATGCCGACGATGACGGCGAAAACGAAATAGACCGCATTCTGCCAATTGGCGATGACGAGGGGCTCCACACGTTGCGCCAGGTGCCGGCCCATCATCTGGCCGACGGCGTAGCCGAAGGCCGAATAGAGCGCCAGGAATGAGGCAGGTTCAAACGCGGCAATTCCCGGGCGCACCATAACAAGCACGCCGATGAAGCCAGCCGAGATGGCAATCCAGCGATAGAGTGGCACCCGTTCGCCAAGAAACGGCCCGGCGAAACCCGCCACGAAAAACGGCATGGTGAAATATATGGCCACCATATTGGCAATCGGCATTGCCGCGATGGAGAGTATGAACGCCATGTAGGCCGAGCACAGGATAAGGGCACGCAGCAGCATCCGCGGCCACAAAGGTGTAGCCAGGGATGTCAGGCCATGGGTTTGGGCGATCCAGAAGGCCAGAATGGGCATGGAGGTCAGCCCGCGTATGATCATTGTCTCATAAACCGGATATGTGCCGGACATGCCCTTGACAATCGCGTCCTGCGTTGAGGCCAATCCAATGGCCAACAGGATCAGAACGGCGGCCCGCGCCTTGTTGTCGGCCGGACTATGACTTGGCGTCATGGATCGTTTCGGCCAGCAGTTTCACGCCGGGGGCGATTTTCTTCTCGTCGATGGAAGAGAAGGCCAGGCGGAAGTAGTTCCGTGGTGGGGTCTTCCTGCCAAAATTTATCCGTCCCGGTTCAATGAGGATACTCTTGGCCGCTGCTGCTTTTGCCAATAACTCGCTGTCGAGCTCGGCCGGACCCTTCACCCAGAAACTGGTGCCGCCGAAGCTTGGCAGCCGCGACGAGGCGGGGAAGTGCTGCTCGAGTGCCTTACCCATGATTTCCCAGCGCGTGCGGTAAGCCCGGTGCAGGCGGCGGATCAGGGTGTCATGATGGCCAAGGGAGAGAAACAAAGCGGCGGTGCGCTGGTTGTTGTTGGGCGCATGCCGCACCATCAGGCGGCGCAGCGCCCGCGCTTCCGCAATCAGCTTTTTCGGACCTACCATGAAGCCAAGCCGCAAGCCGGGGAAAAGTGATTTGGACAGCGAGCCCACATAAATCACATGGCCCTTGTCATCGAGTGATTTGAGCGCCGGGCAGGGCTCGTTTACATAATTTGTTTCAAACTCATAATCATCCTCGATAATGATGAAGTCGCGCGCCGCCGCAAGTTTCAAAAGCGCCATGCGCCGTTCAATGGGCATGGTGGCCGTGGTCGGAAACTGGTGGCTGGGTGTGGTGAAAACGATCTGCGCGTTGCTGACGTCGGCGTTCAGCGTCAGGCCATGGTCATCCACCGGCACCAATGCCACGTGCTTTGATTTAAGCTGGAAAATGTTGCGCACATCCGGATAGCCCGGCTCTTCCATCGCCACACGGGTATTCTCGTCAACCAGAAGGCTGCTGAGCAGGTAAAGCGCGTTCTGCGCCCCAAGGGTGATGAGGATTTCATCGTCGCTGGCCATGATGCCCCGGCGCGGCAATATCCGCCGCCGGATATGCTCAACCAGCATGGGATCGTCATGGGCCCAGGTGTCATTGGTCCAGGTGCCGAGCCATTTCTTGCCCAGCGCCTGCCGCGTGCAGTCGCGCCATTCCGCCACCGGAAACAGCGTGTGGTCAACCTGCCCATAAATGAAGGGATAGCTGTAGCTCTGCCAGTTCAGGGCCTTTGAGATGTTCTCCTGGGCAGCCGGATTTTTCTTGAAACGGCTGGCCCAGTCAATCTCTGTGGCAGCGCCATTGGCCTTTGCTGCAGGGCTGCGTTTCGGCAGAACCGTATCAAGCCCGGCTTTCTCGGCCACATAATATCCCGAACGCTCCTTGGCCACGAGGAAGCCGTCGTCCAGCAGTCCCTGATAGGCCAGAACCACCGTATTGCGTGAAACGCTGAGCGATTTTGCCATTTTGCGGGTGGAGGGAATGGGCTCCTCGCGCGCCAGTTGCTGGTCAAGAATGGCGGAAACCAAAGCCTCGCGGATTTGCATTTGCAGGCTTGAGTTTTCTGAACGCTTGATATGAACGAGCCAGTCGCGCAAATGATTTGGTCCCCAGGAAATAACGGTCTGGACCTATCATAGTACCAACCTGCGCCCTAATGTAGTCCGGAATCGTCGCATCCTGGAACCCAATGACCGAACCCGTAATCGATACATCGCCAAAAACCTGGGACGAGGTGAAAACCACCACCTGTTACATGTGCGCCTGCCGCTGCGGTATCAAGGTCTACCTTAAGGATGGCACCGTCAAATATATCGAGGGAAACCGCGATCATCCGGTGAACAAGGGGGTGATCTGCGGCAAGGGCGCTTCGGGAATCAAGCAGCATTATTCCCCGGCGCGCCTGTCCAAACCCCTGATGCGGGTGGGTGAGCGGGGTTCCGGCGAATTCCGCGAAGTGGAATGGGAGGAGGCGCTCCGCACCGCCACTCTGTGGCTCTCGGAAATCCGCAATAAGGATCCGCGCAAGCTCGCCTTCTTCACCGGCCGCGACCAATCCCAGGGCCTCACTGGCTGGTGGGCCACGCAATTCGGCACTCCCAACTATGCGGCCCATGGCGGCTTCTGTTCGGTGAACATGGCGGCCGCCGGCCTCTACACCTTCGGCGGCTCCTTCTGGGAGTTCGGCGAACCCGACTGGAAACACACCAAATATTTCCTGCTCTTTGGCGTGGCTGAAGACCATGCCTCGAACCCGATCAAAACCGGCCTTGGCAAATTGAAAGCGAAGGGTGCGAAATTCGTTTCCATCAATCCGGTGAAAACCGGCTATTCGGCAATCGCCGATGAATGGGTAGGCCTCAAGCCCGGCACCGATGGCCTTTTTGTCGGCGCCCTCATCCATGAATTGTTGGCTGCGCAGAAAATTGATGGTGAGTATCTGCAGCGCTACACCAATGCCCCGTGGCTGGTAATTGAAAATCCAGGCGGTGCCGATGACGGCCTTTTCCTGCGCGAGGCCTCCGGCACGGCCCAGGTCTGGGATTCGCACACCAATTCGCCCATGTCTGCCACATCCAGCGATGCCTCGCCAAAGTTAATGGGTCGCTTTGTTCTGCCCGGTGGCCGCAAGGTTGTGACCAGCTTCACACTGATTGCTGAACGCTTCCTCTCCAATGACTACGCGCCGGAAACCGTGGCGGAACGCTGCGCCATTCCCGCCAGCACCATCAAACGCATTGCCGCCGAGATTGCCGAAGTGGCCTTTGAGCAGCAGATCGAGCTTGATGTTCCGTGGACGGATTATACCGGCAGGCGCCACGAAAAGATGATCGGCCGTCCGGTTTCCATGCACGCCATGCGGGGCATTTCCGCCCATGCCAACGGCTTCCAGACCTGCCGCATCCTGCACATCCTGCAGATCATTCTTGGCACCATCGATGTGCCCGGCGGCTTCCGCTACAAGCCGCCGTTCCCAAAACCAATTCCGCCCCCCATCCGGCCCGCGGGCAAGCTGGGGCAGGTGAGACCCAATACCCCCATGCCCGGTCCGCCCCTCGGTTTTGTCGTCAGTCCCAATGATTTGCTGGTGGATGAAGACGGCAAGCCCTTGCGCATCGACAAGGCCTATTCCTGGGATGCACCGCTCGCCGCCCACGGCCTCATGCACATGGTGATCAACAATGCGGCCACGGGCGATCCCTACAATATCGATTTGCTCTTCATGTACATGGCCAATATGAGCTGGAACTCAGCCATGAATGTGCCCGATACCTTGAAAGCTCTCACCGCCAAGCGCGACGATGGCGAATACGT
>JBBQNU010000079.1:0-13857 GCA_038330285.1 Hyphomicrobiales bacterium
GCCAAACAAGCTCGTTTGCCTCGGCTCATTTTCCAAAACAATTTCCAATATGTCAGTATCTTCCAGAGCAATGGATTTCCCCTTTTTTAATTCAGGCTACTTCAGCAGAAGCTCAGCCATCTTTTCGTTGGTGATGAGGCCATTGATCAATTTGCCGATCAGGGCGCCTTTTACGGCACGCAGGCGCGGGGGCGCCATGGCAATGCCGATCACCCTTCGCTTGGCCGGCTGTTCGAGCGGGGCGCTCACGACCCGGTCATTGGTCAGGCCTTCGATGAGCTGGCCTTCGGCGTCATAGGCCCAGCCGATGATCTCGCCGGCCGCACCGGCTTTTACCAGGGCGCGCATTTCTTCCGGCTTCACGAAACCATCGCGGATGAGGGCCGCATCATCGCCCATGGTGCCTACGCCGACAAAGGTGACATCGGCCTGGCGGCCCAGTTCGATTACATTGCGCACCGGCTTTTGCGCCAGCATGAGCGTCTTGTCCTGAACCGTTGTAGCAATGACCGGAAGCGGCATGGGATAATGCGGCGCCTTAACCGTGTCAGCCACCCTGCTCACCACGTCATAGAGGGTGGCAGAACCATCGGTGGCGATATTGCCGACGAGGGAAACGATCTTGTGCTGGGGGCAATCCATGGGCGTCAACTGATCGACCATGGCGCGCAGCATGCGGCCGGTTCCCATGGCGACAATGACGGGATGAGGCGACATGATATAGCGCTCAAGTTCGGCGGCGGCGGCCTGGGCCACGCCCAGCAAAATGGTGTCCGAATCTGGATCGCTTGGCACCACTTCGCAGAAATCAATACTGTATTTCTGTTTCACCCGCTCAGCCAGTTCGAGGCAGTTGGCAATGGGATGATCGAGGCGCACCTTGATGAGCTTCTCGCTGATCGAGAGGGAGACCAGCCGCTGCGCCGTCTGGCGCGAGACGCCGAGCTTCCTCGCGATTTCATCCTGGGTGTTGCCGGCAATATAATAGAGCCAGCCGGCGCGGGCGGCTTCGTCGAGGCGGCTGGTTTCCTGTTCAATGTTTCGCACCATGATGGCGGCAATTTCCCTAGGTTAACCGCAGCTCAGGTGCTGCATCAAAAAAAGCATCCATACGATCAAAAACCCGTTCCACCAAATGTTCTGTGCCCTGATGGTTATAGCCGTGCTGGAAATGGCTGCCGCCGGCAAACTGCCAGACGGCCATTCCCGCCGCCTTTCCCGCTTCAATTCCCGTGGCGCTATCCTCAATCACCAGGCATTGCTGGGGGGATACGGCCATCTCCCGGGCGGCATGCAGGAAGATGTCCGGGGCGGGTTTGCCGCGGGTCACCATCGAGGTCGTAAACACGCGGTCCTTAACCCTTGTGGTAAGACCGGTTAATTCCAGTGAACGGGTGACGCGCAAGGGGCTGCTGCCGGTGGCCACGCAATATGGAGCGACGAGGCTGTCCAGCACGGCCATGACACCCGGCATGGGCTTAAGTTCACCGCTGAAGCGGCGCAGCAGATTTGCACGGTAGTCAGTTTCAAAGGAATCCGTGATCCCGGTGCCATGCAGCTTAGCGAATTTCGCCGCCACCGAGGAGAAGCTGTGCCCGAGAAAATTTGTGTAGACAAATGGCAGGTCGATGCTCACACCGATTTCGGCAAAGGTTTCCACCAGCACCTGGGCGCTCAGAAACTCGCTGTCGACGAGGACGCCATCGCAGTCAAAAATAACAAGGGAGATTTTGCGCAAGCAGGCCCCAGGCACACGGCAGTTGCATTGAAAAAACCGAGCGTATAACAGAGGCGCCATGCAGTCCACCCTCCACTATCTTGAAAAACTTGTGGCTTTTCCAACGGTCAGCCGCGACAGCAATCTGGCGCTGATCAATTTCATCGCCAGCGAACTGGATGTTCTGGGGATTTCTTCCAGGCTCATTCACAGCGAGGATGGCAGGAAGGCCAATCTCTGGGCCACGATCGGGCCACCCGACAAGCAGGGCATCGCCCTTTCCGGGCATACGGATGTGGTCCCCGTTGAAGGGCAGGACTGGAGCTGCGATCCGTTCACCTTGACGCGGCGCGGCGGCAATTTGCTGGGCCGTGGCAGCGCCGACATGAAAGGCTTCATCGCCGCGTGCCTGCATCTGGCGCATCATGCGGTGAAGCGAAAACTCCACACGCCGCTGCATTTTGCTTTTTCCTATGACGAGGAAATCGGCTGCATCGGGGTCCGGCGCATGCTCGACATGCTCAAGACCATGCCGGTGCGCCCGCGGCTTTGCATTGTCGGCGAGCCCACCATGCTGCAGGTGGTGACGGCGCATAAGGGGAAGCTCGGCTACCGCGTCACGGCGCATGGCCTTGAAGCGCATTCGAGCCTAGCGCCCATCGGGGTGAACGCAATCTACATGGCCTGCGACCTGATCGCGGAGATCCGCCGCATTCAGGGTGACATTGCCGAGAATGGCAAACGCGACGGCGATTATGAAGTTGCCTACACGACGCTGCATGTCGGCAAGATGGCGGGCGGCGAGGTGATGAACATCGTGCCGAACCTTGCGAGTTTTGATTTTGAAATCCGCTACCTGCCGGAAGATGATGGAGGTGCGATTTTTGCACGCATTCAAAAGGCGGCGGAGAAAATTGCCGCAGGGTTTCAGACTGTTTTTACAAAGGCGCGCTTTGAGTTTACTACGCTGCAAAGCTACCCTGCCCTCAATACGCCGGTGGACAGCGAGGCGGTGAATTTTGTCCGCGCCCTGACGGGCGGCAACTCCACCGGCAAAATCACCTTCGGCACTGAAGGTGGATTGTTCCAGCAGGAGCTCGGCATCCCCGCCGTCGTCTGCGGCCCCGGCAACATCGCGGTGGCGCACAAGCCGGATGAATATGTGAGTGAAGAGCAGCTCACATTGTGTGATGCGATGCTGGGGAGATTGTTGGACAGGCTGTCGAGTTAAGCCAACCGAAGAACCCGGTACATTGCAATTAGGACGCAGTGATTGACTACACGTTTTTGGCTGCGCTCCACGCATCTAATGCATTCCGCGCCGCATTTGGCTTGATTCCAAGCCATCCATAAATTCCAAGCATCACCCCTAGCCATTCGCCAAGCAGAAATGTAGTAACCACTCCGAGTGGAAACACTGGTAGAGATATAAATAGAATTACAGGCAACGCTGCAAGCGCACCTGCTGAACTTGCGCCAAATATCCATTCAGCCGATAACGCAACTGCCGCTGGCAACGCCACAACGAAAAACCCAACTACGGCATGACAACCAACAATACCAAGCAAACCATAATCC
The DNA here is from genome assembly GCA_038330285.1 of Hyphomicrobiales bacterium. GTDB lineage: Bacteria > Pseudomonadota > Alphaproteobacteria > Rhizobiales > Aestuariivirgaceae > Aestuariivirga. Next base: position 3,296 of record JBBQNU010000079.1, read on the forward strand.
TCAGTATTTCGGACGATTATGCCAACGAACTTCTTTAGGAAATTTCCATAGCTCATGCGTTTTGAATAACAGAATTACGGTTGCAGTCTATAGGGTGGTCGGGCAATCAACTCTGCATTTGCAAAAAATGCTCGCCGCAGCCCGCGCTGGACGGTGGCGCACAAGCCGGATGAGTATGTGAGTGAAGAACAGTTGGTGCTGTGTGACGCGATGCTGGCGAGATTGTTGGATAGGTTATCTACCTAGTTTTCCTTCTCCCATAGGGAGAAGGCGGGGCCCGCCGCGAATGCGGTGGGAGGATGAGGGGTTACGGTAATTGACATTGTTGCACCTTAACCCCTCACCTTCCCAAGCGAAGCTTGGGCCCCTTCCTCTCCCTCTGGGAGAGGAAAAAAATATTCAAATTCCGATCGGGTAATTCGTATTACGGATCGCCAGGAACGCCGTAGCTGGGGGCGGCGGTGGGGTCGATGGCGCGCTGGAGGTAGGGGCCCATTTGCGGGCGGTAGTCTTCCCATAATTTCCGCAAGAATTTGATGGGGTTTTCGTCATCCCAATCAACGCGCAGGTTGACCAGGGGGAAATCCTGCTGGTGATAGACGATAAGCGCGGCGGAATGGACCGGTCCCTCCTCGCCACCTGACGCTAATCCTGCTTCCAGGGAGAGCAAGAGGCGCTCGGCCAGATGTTCGGAGGCGTTGTTGGCAAAGCAATTGGTCATCACTTTGGGTAGATCAACGGATTTCAGAAGATTTCCTGCGGCCACGCAATCGCGCTGTTCGGAGACTGCGTGGGTGCCCAGAATGTGCTTTCCGGACCAGCTTGCGGAATTACCCTTGTTGTCCACCGCCGTCAGTTGGCGGTATTCGATGAAGGGTCTTTCGCGGATTATCGAGTCAATTGCGTCCTTCGCGCTTAGTCCTTGAGACATTAGGTTAAGCAACATCGGCCCCAGGTTTGGATCGGTTACATTCTGGGTGGCGACGGCACCAACACCAGCGCGGGCATGGGGACAGCGGGCGCCCACGGCTATCGATGAGGTTGTTATGGCGACCCCGAAGGCCCCAGATTTGGCGCAGCGCCCAGCGATGGAAAAGGTCATTCAGCAGCAGCCTTCACCGTTGATTGCAGTGATGGGCTGAGTTTCCGATTGAGGTAGCGGGCGAAGTCGTGAATTTCGCGCTCAAGCCAGCTTAAAGGCCCACGCGATGCGAGCGGGGCTTGCGCCCCCTTGAAGATGCCTTCCACGACGACCCTGTCTTCCTCATTCACCCGGTCAAAGAAATCGACGAGTTCAGTGACCCATTGTTCGCGCGTGTCGCCAAGTGCGGCGTGCACCTCCGGCGCAAGGGCCACGCCAAAACGCAGTTGGACCTGACTGACGCCCAAGGGACGCAAGGACAGATACCAGAGATGGTCAGGCGCCAGGACATACATGTGGGACGGGAAGACCGTTGGCAAAATCGAGGTGTAACGCCATTTTCCCTCAATGCGCGTGTTGGAGGGATGGGCGCGGCCATATTTGGCGTTCTCATCCTTCACAAAGGTCTGATAGGTGAAGTTATCGAAAACCTCCACAGGAAACTCGGTATCTCCGACGGGAAACCATGCGCCCACCGTGGCCTTATGCGCCACCGGCAAATGGTAGCCTTCCATAAAATTCTCATTGAGCAGCTTCCAGTTTGTATTCCAGACATGGTCCTGCTGGACCACCGGAATATAACCTTCCATTTGATAGCGCTCGACAACGGGCAGCAAGCCGCTGAGCAGGCTGCTGACCGGCGGTGCATGGGGATTCATCGTCACATAAATCCAGCCCTGCCAGATCTCCGTGCGCAGTTCCGGCAAGGTGAACTGCTTGTTGTCAAAAACCGGGTCGCGCCCGCCCATGTGGCCTGCGCCAATGACCCTTCCTTCGGTGTTGTAAGTCCAGGCATGGTAGGGGCAGACGATCTTGCCGCTGCAACTCCCGGCTCCTTCCAGCAACGGCATCATGCGGTGGAGGCAGACGTTGGAGAAACTGCGGACCACCCCGTCCTTTCCGCGCATCACGAAAATCGGCTGATTAGCAATCGTGAACGTAATGAAGTCGCCGGGGTTGGGAATATCGGCAGATAGTCCGGGGCACACCCACTCCTTCGCAAAAATCTGCTGCATTTCCAGCGCATAGACTTCTTCAGAATGGTAAAGTGCCGCTGGGATTGTATCAGCCTTGCTGAATGGCGCGCGGGCTACGGCAGCCAGCCCCTCGAGTGCTTCGCGCGTCTCAAAAGATTGCTCCATTTCCCTCGCTCCCCTCAATCCGGAATTACGGCCGTCACTTCGATTTCCACGACCCACTCCGGCCGCGCCAGCGCGGTGATGACCAGGCCGGTCGAACAGGGAAACACGCCTTTCAGCCATTTTCCCATTTCGCGGTAGACATCCTGGCGGTAACGGATATCGGTGAGATAGACCACGATGCGGCAGATATGATCCATGTGGCCGCCCGCCTCTTCCATCAGCAGCTTGATGTTAGCCATGGTCTTCGCGGTCTGGGCGGCTGCATCGCCCACATGCAGGGACTCGCGGGTGTCGAGATCCTGCGAGACCTGCCCGCGCACGAACACGGTCGTCCCGCGCGCCACAACGGCCTGGCAGAGATCATTGTCGAGCTTCTGCTCGGGATAGGTTTCCTTGGTATTAAAGGGACGAATTCTCTTGTGTGCGGTCATTACTCGGCTGCCTTTTTCTGTTTGCCCCAGATGCGGGAACTCATCCCACCAGCCTTCTGGGCGAATTTCAAGGTGCTGTTCCAGTCGAAGGTGCGGTAGACCGCCGCCGACTGGGCAAAGGGCGGTGCCTGGGCGAAGAGCTGGAAGGTCAGCCGGTGGCCGGCATAGTCCGAGTTCAGCAGGTCACGGGCGAGCGCCAGCAGCTTGCGGCGGTCATCGGCCACCCACTCGTCGTTGACGGTATAATACTTGTCCATCCATTTCTTGGTTTCCGGATGCTCGAACACAGCCGCATCGGGCGTCACGCAGATTTGTCCGCCGCAAAGCTCACGGGCCAGATGCATCATCTTGGGAAGATTGTTGAGGGCATGGCAGCGGCCCGACATGAGCAGTGATTGATTGGGCATGAGCAGGCCGTTGGGGCTTTTCTCACCCATGACGATCGACGCCGTCAGGTGGGCATTGATGCCTTCACGCCAGACGGCGAGCTCGCTCAGTTTTTCCTGCACGGCCTGCTGCTTGTCGAGGCCGGTCTGCCTGGCGTTCCACAGGGCAGCTCCGATGATCAGATCGGCATAGGACAGGGTGCGCTGCACGAAGGGAAATGCCGAATAGCGATGCAGCGTCTGGCGGATGAAGGCGGCGGCGCGGGTGTGCTGGTAGAACAGGATGTCCTCCCAGGGAATGAGCACATTGTAGAGAATGACGATAGTGTCCACCTCGTCGAATTTGTTCGACAGCGGATAATCGCGCTCCGGCGCGCGGCCGGCAAAGCCTGTGCGGCAAATATGCTTCACGCCCGGTGCATTCATTTTCACGATGCAGCCCAGGGCATATTCGGAAAGCTTGGCGTCGCCCCAGTTGGCAATGGTTGGCTTCAGGAAGGCATGGTTGGCATAGGCGGCGGCGGTTTCATATTTCGCGCCGCGAATGATGATGCCGGCATCGGTTTCCTTCACCACATGGACCAGCATGTCCGGGTCCTGTTCCTGGGGCGGCTTGGAACGGTCGCCTTTGGGATCGGTGTTGGCCGAGACATGGAAGGGGTCATGGGCAATCGACTCATGAATGTGGCGCTCGATGTTGGCGGCAAAGCGCGGATCGATCTCGTTCAGGATATCCTTGCCGTCCCACAGCGACCACATTTCACCCACGGTTTCATCGCCCACGCGGGTGACGACGCCGCCCACTTCATACATGACCGCATCAACGGCCTTGCGCTTGTCGGTCCAATCCTTCTGTTCGCGCGGCAGGCGGTTGCCGATGGCGAAGCGTTCGCCGTTTTCCTCATAGGTCATGGTCTCGCGGTGGGCCGCCTCGTGCTGCATGTCATAGATGCGGGCGCGGATATCGACCACGGGCTTGAAGCTGGGATGGCGGGTCACATCCTTGACGCGCTCGCCGTTGATCCACACGTCGCGGCCGTCACGAAGCGACTCGCGGTATTGTTCGCCGGTTCTGATCATTTCAAGTCCCTCACAGTTCAGCCACGCGTCCAAAGGCGCGGTTACAGTAGACCAAAGGTTCTGTCCCGTTGCGCCTGGCGTTCACCACCCGGCCAATGAAGATACGGTGGGAACCCGCATCCTGGGAACACTCGATTTCGCATTCGAAGCTTGCAGTCGCATCGCTGAGCAGCGGCTGGCCCATGGAGCCCTCCTCCCAGCCGTGGCGGTCAAAGTCATAGGGCTTGCCGCTTTGCGGCCGCCCGGCAAAAACTTCGGCCACATCCCGGCTGTTGAAACCGAGCATGTTCACGGCAAACCTGCCGTTCTGCTGCATGGCCGCCACGGCGGGACTTTTGCGGTTGACGCAACACAGCAGCATGGGAGGTTCAGCTGACACGGAAGAGACCGCGCTCACCGTCAGGCCGAAACGCCCAGCCATGCCTTCGGTGGTGATCACGGTAACGCCGGTGGCTGCTGCTCCCATTGCGGCGATAAAGTTGGCCGTGATTTCGGCGAGAGGTTCAGTGTCCTGCATGGCTGCGCCCTTCTTGTAGGTAACTTTACTTAGAAGGGAATCTAGCTTAGGAAAAATAGATAATATCTCTGTGAGTTATTGATTTAAACTATGCTGCGCTTTACCCTCCGCCAACTCGAATATGCCCTCGCCATCGCCGAGCACGGCTCAATTGCAAAGGCCGCCCAGCAATTGGGCGTGGCCCAGCCTTCGCTTTCAGCTTCCTTGCAGAAACTTGAGGCCCAACTCGGACTTCAGCTTTTCATCCGCCACCATGCCCAGGGAGTGTTGCCTTCACCGCAAGGCCTGCGTTTCCTCCATGAGGCGCGGCGCCTCGTGGCCCATGGCAGCGATTTTCAACGGGATACCACCGATGCCGGCAATCTGGTGGAAGGCGAACTGAACATCGGCAGTTTCTCGACCTTCGCGCCCGTCTATGCGCCGAAGCTGATTGCGGAATTCCAGGCCCTCTACCCCAGGACGCGCCTGCGCCTCGAGGAAGGGGCCCAGGAACACCTCATTACCGGCCTGCATGCGGGGCGCTTCGATCTTGTGCTGCTCTACCGGCTCGATATGCCGGGTGACCTAAATGTAACCGAACTGGCGTGGCTGAAGCCCCATGTGCTGCTCAACGCAAACCATCCGTTGACCAGGAAGAAACAGGTCTCCCTGCATGATCTGGCGGACCAATCGCTCATCCTGCTCGATGTCCTGCCCAGCCGGACCTATTTCACGCGCATTCTCGAGAGCGCGGGGATCACGCCTAAAATCAGTTTCGCCTCGCCCTCGCTGGAACTGGTGCGCGGCCTTGTCGGGCAAGGGCTAGGCTATTCGCTTCTGATCACGCGGCCCCATGGCGATGCGGCCTATGATGGCGAGCAGCTTGCCATTCGCCCCATAATCGAAGAAGTCGAGGACGGCGTTATTGCCATAGCAGCATTGAAAAATTTGCGGCCAACGCGTCTGATCTCGACCTTTGAGGAATTCTGTGTAAATTTCTTCAAGAGAATCCATCCCAAGAGAACCTGATTTCCATGTCACACCCACACGCGACAATCATCGGCGCTGGCATCGTTGGCGTTTCCAGCGCCGCATTCCTGCAGCGGGCGGGTTACCGCGTGACGCTCATTGACAGGGTACCGCCGGGCGAAGGCTGTTCTTTCGGCAATGCGGGCGGCGTTGCCTTTGCCGAAATCGTGCCCACCATCCACCCCCGCATCCTGCTTAAAATTCCGGGCTGGCTCCTCGACCCGCTGGGGCCGCTCACCGTCCGGTGGTCCTATCTGCCAAAGGCCTTGCCGTGGTTTCTGGCGGCGGGACGAAATGCCATGCCCGCGCGCGTCAAGGCCATCACGGAAGCGCGCGCAAACCTGGCTCTCCGGGTCGTGGCGGATTTTGAAACCCTGCTGCGCGATGCCGGAAACACCGACTTGCTGAAATACGAAGACACTTTGCGGCTTTATGACAGCGCGCAGCAATTCGCTTCGGAAGCGGGTGAGCGCGAGGTCAAGAAGTCCTATGGCTATGAGATGAAACAGCTGAGCAGTGGCGAGTGCCGCGAGCTGGAGCCGGCGCTGTCGCCCCATATTCATTGCGGAGTTTTCCATGGCGGCTGGTATTTTGTCACAAGTCCCGAGCGCACGGTGAAATCCATCGCCGGGCACATCACGCGCGGCGGCGGCGAGGTTATCGCTGATGATGTTGTGCGCATTGAGCGGGAGGGCACCAGGGCCAAATCGCTTGTGCTGAAGTCGGGGCGGACTATCACGCTCGACAAGCTGGTGATCTGCGGCGGAGCCTATTCGCATCTGCTGGCGCAGCAACTCGGCGAGAAGGTCCTGCTCGAGGCCGAGCGCGGCTACCACATGGTTCTGCCAAATTCCGGCGTGAAGCTTTCGCGTTCGCTCACCTATGCGCGCAATCCCGGTGCGGCAACGCCCATGGAAATGGGCCTGCGCCTGGCTGGCTCCGATGAATTTGCCGGGCTTGACGCGGCGCCCAACTGGAACCGGGCCGAAGTTTTGTGGAAAAATTTCAAAATCCTGCTTCCCCAGCTCAATGAACCGGATTCCGCCACAACGCGCTGGATGGGGCGCAGGCCCGGCACGCCGGATTCGCTGCCAGTCATTGGCCCTTCGAAGACAGTTTCAAATGTCTGGTATGGTTTTGGCCACGGCCACATGGGCCTGACCTGGGGGCCCTCCACCGGCCGCCTGATCAGCGAGCTCATGACCGGTGCACGGAGCAATATCGATCTCGCGCCCTTCCGGGTTGACCGGTTCTAGATCCGCCTTTGACAAAGGGGGCGCGGGGCTTCACTTTGCCGGTTTTCCACCTGATTTGCCGGAGTGAGCATGGCCCAAGACGCGCCGACGACCATTCATCTGAAAGATTATAAGCCAGCGCCTTACCTCCCCGGTGACCTGCACCTCACTTTTTCGCTTGAGCCCCGCGCCACGCGGGTGAAGTCGCGCCTGGAGTTCAGCGCAAACCCTGACGCTGCGGAAAAGAATGCGGCGCTCGCTCTTGCTGGCGAAAAGATCAAGCTGATAAGCGTGAAGCTTGATGGCAAGGCACTCCCGCCCTCGGACTACTCACTTACGGACAGCGGCCTGACAATTCCGAAAGTTCCCGCCGCGCCCTTCACTCTCGAAATTGAATCGGAATGCGATCCGGTCGGGAACACGGAGTTGGCCGGGCTCTATCAGTCAAAAGGCGTCTTCTGCACGCAATGCGAGGCGGAAGGTTTCCGGCGCATCACCTATTTCTATGACCGGCCCGATGTGATGACTCGCTACACGGTGCGCGTCGAGGCGAACAAGGCATCCTGCCCCATCCTGCTCTCCAACGGGAATTTCCAGGAGAGCGGCGACATCGCGGGGACGGAGCGGCACTTCGCGATCTGGCATGACCCGCATCCGAAGCCGAGCTACCTCTTCGCGCTGGTTGCCGGTGATCTTGCCGGCGTCCATGACAGCTTCACGACGATGTCCGGCAAGTCGGTGCAACTCGGCATCTATGTGGAGAAGGGCAAGGAGGACCGCTGCGCCTGGGCCATGGAGTCGCTCAAGGCATCCATGCGCTGGGATGAGGAGGCCTTCGGGCGGGAATATGACCTCGACGTGTTCAACATCGTGGCGGTGTCGGACTTCAACATGGGGGCCATGGAAAACAAGGGCCTCAATGTCTTCAACGACAAATACATCCTGGCGCTTCCCGAGACGGCAACCGACCTGGACTACACCAATATCGAAGCCATCATCGGGCACGAGTATTTCCACAACTGGACGGGCAACCGCATCACCTGCCGCGACTGGTTCCAGCTTTGCCTGAAGGAAGGACTCACGGTTTTCCGCGACCAGGAATTTTCATCCGACCTGCGTTCGCGGGCAGTGAAGCGCATCACCGATGTGAAAACCTTGCGGGCCCGGCAGATGCCCGAGGACGCAGGGCCCTTGGCCCATCCGCCGCGGCCCAACGCCTACATCGAGATCAACAATTTTTACACGCCGACGGTTTACGAAAAAGGCGCCGAGATCTGCCGCATGATGAAAACGCTCATTGGCGAGAAGGCTTTCCGCAAGGCGATGGACCTCTATTTCGAGCGCCATGACGGCGAGGCGGCAACGGTGGAAGATTTCGTCCGCTGCATGGCCGATGCCTCGGGGCGCGACCTTACGCAGTTTTTCAAGTGGTACGAACAGGCGGGAACGCCCCACGTAAATGTCACGACGCATTATGATCCTAAAGCCAAGACCTTTGACCTGACTCTGGCGCAGAAGACAGCACCTACCCCGGGCCAAACTGACAAGCAACCCATGCACATTCCGTTCGGCCTGGGCCTTGTAGGACCTTCAGGCGAGGACATGGCACTGGACCTGGAAGGGGTGGGCAGCCTCAACGCGCCCATCATTGAATTGACTGAGGAAAAGAAATCATTTCGGTTCCGGAATGTTGCTACGCGCCCGGTTTTATCGCTGAATCGAGGGTTTTCGGCGCCGGTCATCCTGCAGGACAATGTGAGCGCAGAAGACCAGTTGTTTCTCATGGGACGCGATAAGGACACGTTCAACCGCTGGGAAGCCGGCCAGTCTTTGGGCAAGAGGTTGATTATCTCCGGCCTTAAATCTTCCGAGGACCTGAGTGAGGTTATGGGCGAAATCGGCGGATATGCTGCGGCTCTCAAAGCCACGCTTGGAGATGGAAAACTGGACTCGGCATTCAAGGCTTTGATGCTGGGATTGCCAACAGAAGCCGACATCGCTGCGGCATTGGCCTCGAATGTTGATACTGACCAGGTTTTGAAGGCGCGCGATTTTGTGCGTAGCCAACTGGGTAGAAGACTTAGAGACACTTTGCTCGGGATATGGAACGACACGCAGGAAAGCGGCGATTACCAGCCCAATCCTGAAAGCACAGGCCGCCGGTCATTACGGTATGCTGTGCTTGGCCTGCTCGCAGCAGGGATGCCCGATACGACTATTGATCTCATTCAGCGGGAGCTTGCTTCCGCCTCAAGCATGACCGCGGAAATCGGCGCATTGACCGCCATGTTGAGCATTGATGCGCCTGAACGCGAGCAGGAGTTGGAGAAATTCTACGGGCGGCACAAGGAAGACAACCTCATTGTCGACAAGTGGTTTGCGCTGAACTCTTATGTGGCCGATGCGGCAAGAATCGAGACGCTCATGGGCCATCCGGATTTCCGGCTCAGCACGCCCAACCGGGTCTATGCGCTGATCGGCGGCTTCACGTCGATGAATCTTTCCGGCTTCCACGCGGCCGATGGCGAGGGCTACCGGGTGGTGGCCGATACGATCCTGAAAGTGAATGCGTTCAATCCCCAGGTGGCGGCCCGCATGGCCACCGGATTCCGCAGCTGGCGCATCATGGATGAGGTGCGCCGGAGGGCTGCCGCACAGCAGCTTGAAAGGATACTGGCGAGCCCCGGACTTTCCCGCGACTGCATTGAAATCGTTTCGAAAACCCTCAAGGGCTAGCTGCCGCCAAATTCATAACTGGACAAGTTGTTTCGTTTGCGAATCAATGGGGCATTGATTCGGTTTTTGGCGGCCAAATGCGTTTCAATTGCCGTTTCATGCGGGCGACATTCAAAGGTATCACATCTTGGGTAAGGCACAGATCGGAGAACTGTTCTTCAAGGAGCGCGCGTTGCGCCTGCCCTCGCCCTTGCCCGGCCGCTGGCGCATCATAATTTCGGAAAAATCCCTGCGCCGGCTGATCATGGTTCTCACGGCGCTTTTTCTTCTGGCCCTGTGCATTTCGCTCACGGCGCAACTCCTGCAAAGCCGCAGCAGCCACCTTGCCGAACAGAACCGCCTTTCCATCCTGCAAGCGGAGCTCGTGACTCAAAAGATTGTTGCGGCGCTTGCCGCCGATGTGGCGAATGGGCAAACGGTGCGCCCTTTAACGGCGGAGTTGCTGGCGCAATCGCTGGTGGCAGGTGCAGTCGCTGAGGACCGGGTCTTTGCGCTGGTTGACAATTTCGGGCAGGTCATCGCCAGCGCGCCGGCTTACGCAAAACTTGCCGGCCGGAAAATCACCGATGTTCTGGGGCCGCAGTTCATCACCGATACGGATTTCAACGCCCAGACCATGCGCCCCTTCGCACTCGCGAATGGCGAGGCGGCCTATGTGACGGCCCGCCAGTTCGGCACTTTTCCGGGAAGCCTTGTGGTGTTCCAAAAGCGCTCGGACTTGCTCAGTGCGTGGCGCGACGGGGTAATGCGCCTTTCCATTCTCTTTGTGGCCACTGTGCTGGTTCTCGCCATGCTGGCCGGCGCCTTTCACTGGCAGGCAGAAAAGGCCTCGGAAGCCGACACCACGCTCGCCATCGCCACCGAGCGGCTGGACAAGGCGCTGGAC
>JBBQNU010000080.1:0-13567 GCA_038330285.1 Hyphomicrobiales bacterium
CAAGAAAGGATTCGGGGCCAGCTTTCAAGCATATAACAGCAATTTTCGCTATTGTATACTAGTATACTAAATGATATCAAATTCCTGTTTGCTAGATCAAGCGCCCGTTCTCATGGAAGGCAGGGCTGAATTTGATGTCCGTCGGTACCGCAGTGATCGCGGGGCTTTGGGTATCAACTGAGGTGTTGCCTGAAAAAAGAAGGCTGCGGGTGCCGCTAGGCAATCGTTCCGTTGGGTAACAGGGAGAAATTTGATGCATAAAAGAAATTTACTATTCTCGGCAGCACTTGTGACTGCCATGACGTTTGCCTTCGGCGCAGCGCCAGCCTTGGCCGCAGGAACGGATGTTCCCGCTGCGGGCCAAAGCGCCAAGATCGATGCGATCAAGGCGCGCGGCACAATCAAGGCAGCGGCCATTGGTGAAACGCCGTGGCTGCCGGAAAACACCACAGGCAGCGGCGAGCAATTCTCGGGCCCAGCGTGGGTTCTGGTGAATGAGTACGCAAATCGCCTGGGCGTGAAAATTGAAATCGTGCCGGTGAGCCACGAAACCAAGGTGCCGATTCTGGCTACGGGCGAGGCAGATATTTCCATCGCGCCACTGTCGGTAACGCCGAAGCGGTCGGAAGTTGTAGACTTCATCGTCTATTCGACTTCCAGCCTTTGCTTCTTCGGCCTTGCGGACAATCCCAAAATAAAAGACCTCAAAACAGTTGACGACCTGAATTCGCCTGAACTCACCATGGCGTATTTCACCGGTACACCGCCGGAAACCTGGGCGCCTACCCGGTTCCCGAAAATGGTTCTCAAGGGTGTTGCCGGCTCCGGCGCCAATGCTCCGGTTGAGGAAATCATGGCCAAGCGCGCCGACGTGGCGCCCATCGACAATGTCGCCTGGCCACAGCTTTCCAAGCAGGTGCCCGGTCTCATGGTATTTCCGGTTGGCGATGACTGCCTGAAGAGCCAGGAAATGGGCACCGACGTGGGCATGGCGGTTGACAAGGCCGACACCGTGTTCCGGGATTGGCTCCTGGCTGTCTATGGCGAAGTGAAAGACAAGGTCAGCGCCGAAGAAATCCGGATCCTGAAGGGCAACTGACAAGAACTCATGGGAACGGGCAGGCAATCGCCGGAAGGCCACTGCCTGCCCGGCCCGTAGTTTGCAGAGTGTAGGCCATCCACATGACGATCAGTCTTGCGCCATTCATTGATAGCTGGCCATTTCTTCTCAAGGCTGTTGGTGTCACGCTGTTCATCAGCGTGTTCTCCATGCTGCTTGGCTTTGTGATTGGCGTCGTTGTCGGCTCGCTCCGCACATATGGCGGAAGATTTCTCGACATGACTCTTGGATTTTACGTCGATACGATGCGGGCCATTCCGCTGCTTGTCATCCTTGTCTGGGTTTATTTTGCCTTTCCGATGCTGACCGGCCATTCCATCAATGTGACCGTTGCGGCCATCGCGGCGCTTGGCATTCACCTCGGCGCCTACATCGCCGAAACAATCCGGGCCGGCTTGACCTCGGTGCGCAAGACACAGATGTCGGCGGCCCTTGCCCTGGGAATGAGCCGGACCCAGGCGGTGCGAACCATCATCTTGCCGCAGGCCGTCATCCGTATGCTGCCGGCGCTCGGATCGCTGTTCGTCTTCGCGGTCAAGGACAGCGCCATTGCTTCGGTGATCGCCGTTCCCGAGCTTCTGCGGCAGACGCAGGTTGTTGCGGGTAACACCTATCGTCCGTTTGAACTCTATACCGCCGCCATGCTGGTTTATTTTCTGCTGTGCTTTCCCGTAGCCCGCGGTGTTGACATGATTTACAAGCGCGTGGCGCATCTCGGGTCCTCATGACGTTCCAGTGGCACGTCATATGGGAGAGCCTTCCGCGCCTGCTTGATGGCGCGGTGATGACGATCTGGCTCAGCGTCGTCACGATGCTCATTGCAATTCCGGGCGGGCTCTTGCTGGCCTTTATGCGCATGTCCCGATTCAAAGCGGTGTCGCTGCTGTCAGCCTGCTTTGTCGAATTTTTCCGGGCGACCCCGCTTATCCTGCAGATCTACTGGGTTTATTACGTCCTTCCAGCCTATTTCGACATCCGACTTTCGCAGATCGGCACGGCAATCCTGGGGCTTTCCTGCAATATCTCAGCCTTTAACTCGGAAACGTTCCGTTCCGGCATTGTGTCGATCCGGAAAGGCCAGTGGAGTGCAGGCCGGGCCATCGGCATGACCGACCGCCAGATCATGTGGCATATCGTGTTGCCGCAGGCGGTGCTTCGGGTGTTGCCCGCCCTGGCCACGACCTGGGTGTCGCTGTTCAAGGACACATCGCTGGTCTCGATCATTTCCGTTGCTGACCTTTCCTATGTCTCATTGAAGATAAGGTCAGAGACCTACCGCATTCTCGAAGTCCTCACCGCCATGGCGGCGATTTACTGGCTCATGGGCTATCCCCAGGCCAAGCTCGTCGACTGGATACATCGCCGTTACAAGGTCACAGAATGAACAATCGCAACAGCAACAAGCGGGTTGGGAGTGACGTCAAGCCCATCCTGAGTTTTGAGAATGTCTCAAAGGACTATGGAAAATTGCGGGCCCTTGATGGCGTGAGCCTGACAGTCAACCGCGGCGAGGTCATTTGTCTCATTGGCCCATCGGGCTCCGGCAAATCAACGCTCCTGCGCTGTGCGAATGCATTGGAAGTTCTTGATGGCGGACAGGTGCTGTTTGACGGGAAGCCGGTTGATGTCAGCAATGCGGTCAGCGCCCGCACGGTGCGCCAGCACATGGGCATGGTGTTCCAGAATTTTGAGCTCTTTCCGCATCTCACGGCGATCCGCAACATCACCATTGGCCTGACCACGGTACTCAAGCTTGACCCGGCCGCCGCCAACGAAAGAGCCCGCAAACTTTTGCTCAAGGTGGGCCTGTCGGACAAGGCTGAGTCCTATCCCTCCATGCTCTCCGGCGGGCAGCAGCAGCGTGTGGCCATAGCCCGGGCGCTGGCGATGGAACCGGCATTGATGCTTTTCGACGAACCTACCTCTGCGCTTGATCCGGAAACCATTGGCGAGGTGCTGAGCGTCATGAAGACGCTGGCCGATGAAGGCATGACCATGGTGGTGGTGACCCATGAAATGGATTTTGCGCGGCGGGTGGCGGACTGGGTTGTGGTCTTTGACAAGGGCCGGATCATTGAAGAGGGGCCGCCCCGCCAGATATTCGACGCCGCAACGGTGGAACGGACGCGGGATTTCCTGGGCCATCTCGGCTGGCATGGGGAAAGTGCAATCGACAAGACGAAGCCCGCCAAGGCAAAGCGCAAGACAGTAAAAAAACGGGAGAAAAAAAATGTTAAATGAACGTATCGAGCGGGCGGAGGTTTTCGTCGTCGGGCCGGATACGGAGCGCTACACTTGGGCAGAAGGGATGAGCGACCAGTACATGGTCAACATCATCCTGCGCCTCACGACGGGCAGCGGTCTTCAGGGTATTGCTGGTGCTGCGATGATTACCGGCCATGGCTTTGACCGTTCGGTGGGGGAAACCCTGCGCTATCTCCTGCCCGATCTCATGGGCCAGACGTCGGCAGAACGCGAATTGATCTGGCATCGCAGCCGCCATCTCGGCACGCCACTGGTGCCGCAGGCGCAATCGCTTATAGATATTGCGCTGTGGGACATGACGGCCAATTACGCAGGGCTCCCGCTTTACCAGCTTCTGGGAGGGGCGCGGCACAAGGTTCTCTCCTATGCCTCGACGCCGCTTCTTGCCGATAACCAGGCCTATATTGATTATGTGGCGGAGCGCCATGAGGAAGGCTTCAAGGCGGTCAAGTTTCATTGCTGGTGCAATCCGGCGCGCGACCTGCCGATGTGCCGGGCGGTGGCCAAGCATTTTGAAGGCAAGGACATGGCGTTGATGCTGGATGTGGAGCAGCGCTACGACCTTGCCAGTGCCATCAAGGTTGGGCGCGGCATTGGAGAGCTGGATTTCAAATGGTTTGAAGCGCCGCTGGTGGATACGGATCTGGCGGGCTACCGGGAAATCCGGCGGCAAACCACGGTCCCGGTCATTGCCGCGGGCAATACCTGGACCGACCTGCAGCAAATTTTTGCGGCGATCAATACCGATTGCTGGAGCGCGCTGCGGGTTGATGCCACGATTTGCGGCGGCATCACGCCGATCCGCAAGATCATGAGCCTGGCGGAAGCCAAGGGCATGACGGTGGAAGTGCAATGCTGGGGCTATACGCTCACCCAGGCGGCCAATCTCCATGTCATGCTGGCCTTCGGCAATTGCGATTATTTCGAGCAGCCCGTGCCCTATCCATCATTCGAGTATGGCTCCAACAATGTCATCCGCACGGACAAGGAAGGCTTTGTCCGTGCGCCCAAAGGCTCCGGGTTGGGCATCGATGTGGATTGGAAAGCCGTCGAGAAGGCGTCACTGCTGAATTTTGAAGTGCGCGCGTAGCTGGGAGGATGGCGATGGGTGATCGGGTCAAGGGCAAGAAATGCCTCATCTATGGCGGCGGAACCGGGATCGGCCTCGCCTGTGCAAAAGCACTGGCCGGAGAAGGCGCTGCCGTTTTTATTTCCGGACGGCGCGAGGGTGTTCTCAAGACGGCTGTCGCCAAACTTGGCAAGGCAGGATATGCAGCGGGCGATGCCACGTCGGTGGCGGATGTTCAGCGCATTACCGCAAGTGCTGCTGATTTCATGGGTGGCCTTGATACGATCGTGATCAGCGCGGGGGCGGGCGGCAGAACCTCGATGTTCGATGCGGAACCCGAGGAGTTCCAGCGCATCATCGATATCAATATGCGGCCGGTGTTTCTGGCTGTCCGCTATGGCATCCCGCATCTCGTTGCAGCCAAAGCCGCTTCGGTCATTGCCATTTCGTCCATGTATGGCCTGGTGGGCCAGCGCGAACGGGTTGCTTATTGCGGGGCGAAGGCGGGGGTGAATGGCATGGTCATGTCCATGGCGCTCGATCTTGCCGAGAAGGGCGTGCGCGTAAACGCCATCTGCCCGGGTTTTGTCGAAACGCCTCTGTCCATTGAAGTTGCCAAAGCCGAACCGGATCCGGAAGCGGCGATGCGCGCCAAACGGTTGATGCATCCCATTCCGCGACCGGGAAAGCTTGAGGAATTGGGTGAACTTGCGGTTTTCCTCGCATCGGATCTTTCGGCCTTCATGACCGGACAGGCCATTGCCATAGACGGTGGCTACAGCATCCGCTGAGCCGTCATGTCGTGAAGAGAAGATCGGCGGATGGCGAATAGCGCGCCACGTTGTCCCGATCCAACGCAATGCCGAGGCCGGGCTTCATCGGAATTTCCAGATAGCCTTCGCCATCAAGCTTGAAGGGCTCCGCAAGAATGCCATCCACATAGGGGCTGCCGCCGATGAACTCGACGACATCGACATGGGGAAGTGCGGCGGCGAGTTGCAGGTCTGCGGCAACGCCAAGCGCCGTGTTCCAGCCATGGCCCACATATTTGACGCCGAATTCCTGGGCCATCCAGGCAATTCTGCGCTGTTCGGAAATGCCGCCAACCTTGGTGGCATCGGGCTGGACAATGTCGAACGCGCCGCGTTGCAGCCATGGCGTAAAGCTTTGCCTGCGGGTGAGCACCTCGCCGCCGGCGATAGGCACGGGGCTTTGGCGGCGCAATTCGCAGAAATCATCGATGGCATCGGGCTTCAAGGCTTCCTCGAACCAGCCCACATCATTGGCGGCCAGCATGTGAGAGGTGTTGATGGCCCAGCGCAGGCCGTTGGGCCAATAGGCGTCACTGGCTCCGGCGTCGACAAACAACTGGCTGCTCTCGCCCACGCCATCGCGGGCTGCTTTCACGATGGCCTCATCCAGCTTCCGGTCATCGCGGCGGCCAAAGGGGCCCCAGCCAATTTTAAAAGCGCGAAAGCCCTGGGCGCGATACCGCGCAAGTGTGTCGCGCATGGCCTCGGGCTCTTCCATCAACAGGGAGCAATAGGGTTTCACGCGGGTGCGGTAGGTGCCGCCAAGCAGGCGGCCCACGGGCTGGCCCAGCGCCTTGCCCAGAATATCCCACAAAGCGATATCGATGCCGCTGATGGTGTGGGTAAGCGTGCCGCCGCGGCCCATCCAAAAAGTATTCTGGTTGAGCTTCTCGCTGACCCGTTCCGGTTCGAGCGCATTCTCGCCTGCATAAAGCGGCTCAAGAACCTTCAGAGCCGCTTCGACCAGCCCGCCATTGGTGAACACGCTGCCATGGCCGGTGATTCCGGCATCGGTGTGAACCGCAATGAGCGTGTGGACGGAATCTTCCGGCTTGATCTCGGTGGACCAGCCGCCCTTGGGGGATTCTCCCAGCAGCGGTGCGGCGGCGATTGAACGGATGGAAATTTTTTGCATGGTCAGGTTGATCCTCAGAAAGTTGCAGATATCCAGCCACTCACGGGGCGGGCTTATCTAATGGCACCGGTTTCATTTTGTTTGAAGGCGGGCGCGTTGCAGTGAAGCCTTGCCGTGGAGGATGACGTCCATCATTCGTGCCTCCGCGGTTGCCGGGTCGCTTCGGTTGATGGCGTCATAAATCTTCACGTGATTTGCATAATCATCCTCAATCCGGTTTTCGTCACCGTTCAATGCGTTCTGCTGAATACGAAAGCTGATGCGCAGAAATTCGGCAATGATATGCCCAAAGCGGCTGAGCATTACGTTGTGGGAGGCATGAAAGACCGAGAGGTGGAACTGGACATCTGCTTTGGCATATGCGGCCATATCACCCATCGCCAGCCGCATCGCTTCGCAATTCTCCCCAATGATTGCTATTTCGTCGAGAGTCGCACGGGTCGCCGCATAGCGCGCGGCGGCAGGCTCCACGAGCTGGCGCATTTCAACAAGATGGGTGAGGATGTCGTTGTCAAAATTGTCATGCGCATGCCAAAGAAGCACATCTGAATCAAAAATGTTCCAATAGCTCTGGCCGAGAACGCGCGTTCCAACCTTTTGCCGGGTTTCAACCAGGCCTTTCGCACACAGGACTTTTATTGCCTCGCGAATGGTGGTGCGGCTTGCGTGATACATATCCATGAGATCGGTTTCGCGTGGCAAAAGGGTTCCGGGAGGATAGACATTACGAACGATGTTTTCCCCGATATTGCTGATAACCCGGCCCTGGATTCCCTTGAGGCGGTAGCTGGTGGCCCCTGGCTTCATCGCGTCATATGAGGGCAGGGCAAACTGATGCGGTGGATTCCTGACCAGTTCGAATTTCTTGATGACTGTCATTTTATTCAGGCGATCCGGCATATTCACGTTTCATTGGAAAACCTTCAACTGAGCGGGCTCGACGAAAACAGGGTCTTTCCCCCCACATCTATTTTCACGTCGACAAGATACTTCCGGATCGCCCCGGTATCTACCTCGATGCCCAAGCCGGGCGCATCCGGCACTTCAATCTCGCCATTCCCGTCGCGCCGCAGCGGGTTTTTGGCTATTTCTAGGGCCAGTGATTTTGGGGCGGCAGGATACTCACAGATACGGTGCTCTGCCAATCCCGCAAAGGGCTGGAGCGAAGCTGAAAGCGCCAAATGCGAAGTGAAAGTGTGATTGACATATGTGACTCCTTTGGCAACAGCAAAGTCCGCAACCGCCTTGGCCGGGCCAATGCCGCCAATTCGCCCACAATCAATCTGCACGAAACTGACGTGGCCGTGGTCAATCAAATTGCGGGCCATGTAGACGTTGTGGGCCGCTTCCCCGCCGGCGAGCCGGATTTTTGGGGTGCGCCCTGACAGTTCCGCGTACGCGCCATAGGCGCTGCCATTGAAAGGCTCTTCCAGCCAGGTTGCATTGGCCTTTTCGAGCGCGGGCAGGCGCGCTGCGGCCGCCTCAACATTCTCTCCCCATATTTGCCCCGTATCAATCAGCAGGATGCAATCCGGGCCCAAGCCTTCGCGCGCCGCGGCAAATTGATCGGCATCGGCGCGGACATCAGCCCGCCCAATCGGGCCCCAGCCAAATTTGGCGGCGGTAAAGCAATCAGCGCGCGCAGTCTTGGCCCGTTCAAGTGTTTCCTGCGGCGTATCACCAAACAGGACTGATGCGTAAGGAACCTTCTTGTGGGATTTGGAGTAGCCGAGAAGCTTCCAGACCGGTTCGCCGCGCTTTTTTCCCAGCAGATCCCAAAGGGCCATTTCAATCCCTGACCAGGTATGAGGGGCTTGCAACATGTCCATGCTGTTCCATTCGATAGTCCGCGCTATCCGGGCAATGTCTTCGGGACTGTTGATGGACTGGCCTTCGACCGATGCGGCTACTGGAAGGCATGCACCATGCGACATCGGGGCAATGTATGCCGCAATGGAGACCAAAGGCGATGCCTCGCACTCACCCCAGCCGATATGACCGTCGGCCGACACGCGCACCAGAAGGGCATCCTGGCTCCCGTCACCTTCGGTGGTGATTTCAGGCATGGCAAGATAGAAAAAATCAACGGCATCGATTTTCAAAACAGGTCTCCCGTAAAATTTAGCCGCTTCCGGTCAGAAGTCCTTTGTCGAATTCCCGACGTGAGAGCGGTTCATATTGTTTAAAAATACGATAAAATAAATAAAACTCGCTTACAAGGAGAACTGCGTCATTTCTGCAGTTTTCTGTTTGCGATCAAGAAATCCATTAACTAATTGAATTTTATCATATTTTTTCTTTTTCACGTGTTTTCGGAAAATCTAAAACATACAGTTAACAAATTGACAAGAAAATAAAAGTACGATTTAATAATTCTGCTCGGGATAATCCACTTGCGATTTTGGCCGAAGCAATTTTCGAAGAGACTCAAAAACAACAGAAATCGGGAGAAAACGAATGACTGTATTGAAGATTTTCATCGCGGCGATTCTCGTCCTGTTCGCAGGGCCTGCGGTTGCACAGCAAATTGAAGGCGTCCCAAATTTCAAAGAATGCAAGGACGGATCGCTTGACAAGGCGCTCGCGGACGGAATTACATTGGGGATAAGCCCCAGTCCGCCCTATTCGTCCCTCGACCCCAATTCCAAGAAGGCTGATGGCCTGGATGTGGAGATCAACGAGGCCGCACTTGCGTGGATTGGCATCAAGAATGTCAAGTATGAGGTTGCGCCTTTCGGACAGCTTATTCCCATGATGCTGTCCAACCGGATTGATGTGGTGGCTTCAAACATCCACCAGACGCCGGACCGGCTGAAGGTCGTCACGTTTACCGGCCCGGCATGGTGGTATGGACCGGCGGTTGTCGCACAGACCGGCAATCCTACCGGCGTCAAGTCATTCGATGATCTCAAGGGAAAGAAAGTTGGGGCGATTGCCGGCTCTGCAGCAGACGAGTATTTGCGTAAAATAGGCATCGAGGTCACGCCGTTTCAGGATGACGCCGCCGAGTTCGCAGGCATCAGCACAGGCAAAGTCGATGTTATTCTCGAAGACGATGTCAAGGTGCTTGATTACCTGAAAGCCAATCAGAACTCGCCCATTGAGATCGTAAAGGGCGTGGCCGTTCCAGAAGAACTTATATTCAAATATGGATACGGATATGCGCGCTACGCACTGCGTCCGGCAGACTGCCAATTGCGCCTGGCCTACAGCACTGCGCTGCACGAACTGTGGGGAGCTGGTGTTGTTTCCGCCATACTGAAGAAGTATGGCTTGAGCGATAGCAATCTCACATACTTTCCGTTGAACTAACGATCTTGAGACCAGCAGAGTGGCCGGGCGCCGCCTGACCACTCTGCAATTTTTCTGGGCAATGCAATGGAACTACTCAATCTTGATGTCGTTCGCGAATATGGCGGGGCCCTTCTGCAGGGACTGGCGATCACTGTTGTACTGACTTTAATTGTCATTACCATAGCGCTGGTCCTCGCCATTCCGGTGGCGCTTATCAGAATGTCGCCAATTTTCCTGCTGCGCACGCTAGGCAGCATTTATGTGGAAGTTATCCGCGGGACGCCGCTTTTGCTGCAGCTTGCATATATCTACTATGTCATGCCCGGGTTTGGCTTGAACCTTGATCCGCTCTCCGCTGCCATATTGGGCCTCTCCCTGAACTACACGGCCTATATGAGCGAAGTCTATCGCGGCGGCATCCTTGCCGTGCCGAAACACCAGTGGGAAGCGGCTGCCACGGTTGGCATGACAAAAGCCGTTGCTTTCTACCGCATCATCCTGCCCCAGGCACTGCGAATTGTAACTCCAACCCTTGGCAACTACTTTATCTCCCTGTTCAAGGATACGGCGCTTGCTTCTGTCGTTACCGTGCAGGAGCTGACCTTTACCGGTCAAATCATCTCTGCCCGGTCTTATCAGTATTTCACCATCTATACCGTGACCGGCATACTCTATCTTTCGGTGGGATATCCGGCGGCGCTATTTGTCCGGTGGCTCGAAAAACGGGCCGATAGCAGCTATCGGAGAAAAAAGCTGAGATGATAGAACTTATCGACATCCATAAGAGCTTTGGCTCCGCCGAAGTCCTGCGAGGCATCAACCTTTCAATTTCAGCGGGCGAGGTTGTTTGCATCATTGGCCCGTCGGGTTCAGGGAAATCGACGCTTCTCCGATGCATCAATTTTCTGGAACAGCCCACATCGGGGACTATTCTGATCGAAGGAGAGAGAGCGTATTATGACCATGTTGGTGCGGTGCTGAAAACTCGCCCTGAGAAGGACATTGCCCGTGTCCGCAGAAAACTTGGCATGGTTTTCCAGGACTTTGCGCTGTTCCCGCATTTGAGCGCCATTGGCAATGTGATCGAAGGGCAAATCTATGGTTTGGGAGTTCCGCGAGTTGAAGCCCTGCAACGAGCCTCGGTGATGCTGGAACGGGTGGGCTTGGCCGATCATGGCGAGCACTACCCCGCCGAACTGTCGGGCGGGCAGAAGCAACGCGTTGCAATCGCCAGGTCTTTGGCCCTGTCTCCAAAAGCAATGCTGTTTGACGAACCAACAAGTGCACTCGATCCGGAGTTGGTTGGCGAAGTTCTCGATGTCATGAAGAACTTGAGCGGTGACGGAATGACGATGGTCATTGTCACACATGAAATGGCATTTGCGCGGGAAGTTGCCGACAGAGTGGTTTTTGTTGACCGCGGAAAGATTGTTGAAGACGGTCCGCCGGATTCCGTATTCGACAATCCGCAGAACGAACGAACCCAGGCATTTCTGGCGCGGGTTATGCGCCGGTCGTAAGGCCGGGAATCGGCTTGATCCCGGTCCTTAGAAGGTCGCGGATGCGCCGCCGTCGACGCTCAGGATTTGGCCAGTCACATATTGTGCATCGTCGGAGCAGAGAAAAAAGGCCGGGCCTGCCATGTCCGCAGGGGTGCCGGCGCGGCGCAGGGGAATGCGGCCGTATTTCACATAGATGTCGCGGAACCAGTCGGAATCATATTCATGGGAGCCATCGGGCAGTATCGACATGGGGGTGTCGACGAAGCCGGGGGCAATGGCGTTCACCATGATATCGTAGGGCGCGAGTTCGACGGCCACGGCGCGGGTGAAGTTCACGATGGCGCCCTTGGCGGTGGCATAGGCGAGCTGGTTGGGCCAGCCGCGCAGGCCCTGGATCGAGGCGATGTTGAGAATGCGCCGCCCCGCGCCTGATTTTTTGATGAGCGGCACGAAGGCCATGGTCATGCGGATGGCGCCATCCTGGTTGATGTTGATGACGCGCGCATACTGCTCCATCGTCATGGTCTCAATGTGGGTGTCGGCGCCGATGGCGGCATTGTTGACGAGAATTTCGCAGTGGCCATGAAGGCTTTCGACTTTCTTTGCCAGTTCCGCCACGGACGCGTCCTTGCCGATATCAACGGGGATGACTGAAGCTTTGCCTCCCGCCGCAATGATTTTTTGGGCGGCAAGTTTGGCGACATCGGTTTTTATATCAGCCAGCACAACGGATGCGCCTTCTTCAGCCAACCTCGCAGCGATGCCATAGCCGATCCCTTGGGCTCCGCCGGTGATGACGGCTACGCGACCGGCCAGCCTTTGTGCCTTGTTGCTCATTTCATTCCTCACTGAGTTCGCCCCCGGGCTTCAGCCGCCAGGCTGTCACGAGGGCCAGGATGATTGTCACCAGCAACACGAGCGTCACCAGTGCGTTGATTTCGGGGGTGAAGCCCACGCGCATCATGGCCCAGAGGCGGAGCGGCAGGGTCATCTGGTCGCCAGCAACAAAGGTGCTGATCAGGGTTTCATCGAAGGAGAGGGCGAGGGCCAATACGGCACCGGTGACCACGGCGGACGAGAGATGCGGCAGGAGCACGTAGCGCAAGGTTTGCAGGCGACTTGCGCCCAAATCGAACGAGGCTTCGATGAGGGAGCGGGGGAGGGATTGCAGGCGCGTGAGCACAAGGCGGTAGGAGACGGCGAGAACGAAGACAGTGTGGCCCACAATGATTGTCGTGATGCCCCGGTTGATTCCCAGTTCAGCGGAAGTCACGAGAAGTGCCAGTCCCGTGACAATGGGCGGCAGCAGGAACGGCAAGTAGATCACGAGTTCAAGGGCCCGCCTGCCGATAGCGCCTTCCCATTCCGTATAAAGCGCCAGCACCACCGCCAGCACGGAGGCGACGGCCACGGCGGTCAGGGCAACAACGGCCGTATTGGAAAGGGCGGAAAGAACGCTGGGGTTCGACCACAGGGTGAAATAGGGCCCGAAGCTGAAGGTTTCCCAGAGGATTTTGCCGCGCCTGATTTCAACCAGGGAAAACAGCACGCTTATAAAGAGCGGGGCGTAAAGCACGGCAAATACAATTGCGGTGACTGTCCCGGTAGCGATCTTGGCGAATTTCTCTCCATTGCTGCGCATAGCTGTCAGACCTTCTGCCGGCTCATGGCAAAGCCTGCCATGAGAATGCCGGCGAGGGCGGTGAGGAACAGGATGGCGGCCATGGCGGCACCGAAGGGCCAGTCAAAGGCAAGGCCGAATTGCGAGTAGATCACGCGGCCAATGGTGAATCCGGTGGTGCCGCCCACCATCTGCGGCGTGATGAAATCGCCGAGCGCCAGCACGAAAACAAACAATGCGCCGGCAACCGTGCCGGGGAAAGACAAAGGCAACACGATGCGGCGGAAGGTGTCCCAGGCGCCTGCGCCAAGGTCGATGGAGGCATGCAGCAGCGAACGCGGGATTCGTTCGAGAGCAAGAAAGATCGGAAGGATGACAAAGGGCAGGTAGATCACCACCATGGTGATCAGCACGGCGCGCTGGTTGAACAGGAAGAGCTGGCTCGGTTTTTCGAGAATCCCGAGACTCAGCAACAGCTGGTTGACCAGCCCATTGAGCCCGAGCATGGAACGCAAGGTATAGAGCTTCACGATGTAGCTCATGAAGAGCGGCACCACCGCAAGCAGCAGCATGAGATAGCGGCGGCTGCCCTTCTGCTGCCAGATGAACCAGGCGATGGGATAGCCCACCAGCACCGACACGGCGACGACTTCGAGGCAGAGGAGAATGGTTCCGAGATAGGTTCCCAAATAGGTCCAGTTGCCGAAGAAATTGACGTAGTTGAAGAGCGTCAGCTCGCGGATGATCTC
>JBBQNU010000081.1:0-13541 GCA_038330285.1 Hyphomicrobiales bacterium
AGTAAACCAGCCAAAGGGCATGAACCCGGCCCTCCGTATGCTCGTCAAAATTGGGTGTTCCATCACTTCATCCAGCGCGGGTCGCCCATCTCCATAACCTCGCGTGGCAGTTTGATGTCATGGCGTGCCCGGATAACATCATCCATCGCGCGTGGCAGATAGTCTGGATAATGCGTCGAAAGAATTTCCCGCTTGCGCGCCGCCGCCCGCTCAACCAGGTCAGGCCGGCCCGCCTCTATCCATTCCTTGGGGCTCATGCGGTTGGCAATCTTGGGGTAGATATATTCCTTCTGCATCAGGGTCAGCGTCTGGTCACTGCCCAGGAAATGGCCGGGACCATTGAGGCAAACCTCGCGGATGACTTCGACCGACAATGTGTCCTCATTTACTTCAATGCCGCGCACATTACGGTTGATGGCCCCCAGCATGTCATTGTCGATGAGCAGGCTTTCCAGGCAGAAGCCCAGCAGCGAGGCATGCATGCCGGCACTTTCATACATCAGGTTCACCCCCGTCATGGCAGAGATGCCGGCGGTCACGCCCTTTTCATAGCCCGCCTGCATGTCAGGCAATTTTGAATCGCACATGCCGGCAGCAGAGCCCACCGTGAGATTGTAAAAGTGCCCCATCTGGGCGCAACCCGAAGTGATGAGAGCCTGTTCACCTGAACCGCCGGACATGGCCCCGGTGCGCAAATCGGACACGAAAGGCCATGGCCCCCAAATAGCAACGGCACCAGGAACGATGCAGTTGATGTAGACCAAGCCGAACAAGCATTCGGCAACCGCCTGAACAAGCGTGCCCGCCAAGGCGGCAGGTGATGTGGCACCCGCTTGCGCTGCTGACAGCAAAAGCACCGGCATGCCGCCGCGCGCCGCCGTCTCAAGGCAGCGGCAGGCATCCTCGGCAAATTTCATCGGTGGCACGACAAAGCAGTTGGACTGCGAAACAAATGGCCGCTCGCGCCACTTCTCTTCGCTGCCCGCCACGAAATGCAGCATCTCCAGGCATTCGGTCACATGGGCGGGGTCCACCATGGAGGTGCCGACATGCTTTTGCGTCGAAGCAATGCAGGCATAGAGCGTGTTGATGTCGAGGTCATGCCCAGTGATCATGTCGCGTGCCGTCAGGCAGCGCTGGAAGAAATGGATATGCTCGCAGGTATCAACAATGCGGCCCGCGTCATAGAGATCCACAAGGAGCGACTCGCGGTAGGTGCGCGTATCGGGCTCCACAATATGTACCGCCGCACCCGCCGTTCCGAAATAAACCTTGTTGCCGGTGGGCTCCATGTCGTGCTGGGGATCGCGGCCGTGGAGCAGGAAGCCCCGGGCGCAGCTTGCCAGAATGTCTTCGGTGAGTGCCCGGGGGATGAGCATGCGCCCCTTGTCGGTCATGGTGCAGCCGCGCGCCGTCATCGCTTCGATGCAGGTTGGGATCGCTTGGCCGAATCCAACGGTTTCTAGAAGTGTGAGAGCTGCCTGGTGAATGCGTTCCATGTCGCGCTGGGTCAGCGGTTTGTATTGCCCGCCTTCCATGCCGGGACGGACCGCAGCCTCGGCCCTGGGAATTTCGCGCGACCGCAAGGCCCGCCTGGCTTCTCGGCCGCCGCGGCGCTTGGAAAGGTCTTCGACTACGCTCATTTTATGCTCCTGAATCGGGTCCCTTATGTGCCAATTTTGGGCGGGCTTGCAAAGGCTTCAAATTTTAGGGGACTGGTGAGGAATAATCACCATTAAATATTGAAAACTGACTTAATTTATGGAATTTGGGGGTGCTATGTACCTCTAAGGTATTCCATTGGTGAAGTATTTTGGCCAGACGTGACTTGCCTCCTTTGCGGGCTTTGACCGCTTTTGAAGCCGCTGCCCGGCTCGGCAGTTTCAGGCTCGCAGCCGGTGAATTGGGCATCACCCGCTCCGCCGTCAGCCATCAGGTGAAAGCCCTGGAACAGCGCTTGGGCATCCAGTTTTTCCGACGCGATGCCAGGCGCGCCGAGCTCACCCAGGCCGGCCACATCTATTACCCCGCCATCCGCGAGGCCTTTGACCAGATCGAAACCCAGACCCGGGCCTTGCGGCCCACCGTGAACGACAATGAACTCACCATTCAGGTCTATTTCACCGTGGCTCTTAAATGGCTCATCCCGCGGCTCCATGATTTTGAGCGGCGCTACCCGGACATGAAGGTCAGGCTCTCCACCTCCTATTTCGATTGGGACTTTGACGAGAAGCATGTGGACGCCGGAATCATTCTCGCCCGCAACAAGTCACCCCAGCATTATTACCGGCCCCTGTTCCGTTCGCTGCTCACACCCGTCTGCGCCCCGGAACTGATGAAGGGGCCAAACGCCATCAAGACCCCTCAGGATTTGAAGAAGCACAAGCTGCTTTATGTATATACTGCGGAGGAGGATTGGCATCTCTGGTTCGAAGCGGCGGGCGTGAAGGGCCTGAAGCTTTCCGACCGCCTTGCGGTGGACAGCTATATTCTCGCGCAGGAAGCTGCGGTTGAGGGCAGGGGCGTGGCCATGACCATCGGCCCCTTCGCCACGGAAGAAATCAAGATGGGGCGGCTGGTGCAGCCCTTTCCCTTGCTCGTTCCGCACCGTCATCAATGGCAGTTCGCCTGCAACAGCGAAAACCGCATGAAACCGAAAATCAAACGCTTCGAGGACTGGCTGGTGAAGCAGATCGCTGCCGATCCAACCCTTGAAGCCTACCGTGAAAAAGGAAAAGCAAAGTGAACGAGGCCGCCAACGAACCCTTGAGTCCCGAAACCTCCCGCCGGGGCCGGCGCGATGCCGCAAACCGCCGAGGCGCTGGCGCTGGCGCTGGCGTGAAGGGAGCAATTCCCCAATTGCCTCGCCGCAAAATCGCGCGGGCTTTTCCGCCCATGTCAATCATCTCCGCCGACGAAGTTGAATCCATTCACCGGGCCTCGCTGAAGGTTCTGTCGGAAATCGGCATGGACTTTAATCTGCCGGAAGCCCGTGACCTCTTGAAGAAAGCGGGTGCGGATATTTCCGGCGAGCGCGTACGCTTTGATCCGGCGATGATTGAGGAACTGATGAAATCAGCCCCGTCGCAATTCACCTTCCACGCCCGCAATCCTGAAAACAACGCGCAGATCGGCGGGCCGAACATGCTGTTCGGCACCGTGGGCAGCCCGCCCAACTGCTCCGACATGGAGGGCGGACGCCGTACCGGTAACCAGGCCGACTACCGCAAGTTCCTCAAGCTCGCCCAGTATTTCAACTGCATCGGCTTTATCGCCGGCTATCCGGTGGAGCCGGTGGATGTTCACGCGTCCGTGCGCCATCTCGAGGCGCTGCGTGATGCGGTGGTGCTGACCGACAAGCCATTTCACGCCTACTCGCTGGGCAGCGAGCGCATTCTCGACGGCATCGAGATTGCCCGCATTGGCCGTGGCATAAGCATGGAGCAGATGGAGCGCGAGCCTTCGCTGTTCACGATCGTCAATACCAATTCGCCGCTCAAGCTGGATATGCCGATGCTGCGTGGCATTATCGAAATGTCGTCGCGCAACCAGATCGTCTGCATCACCCCGTTCACCTTGGCGGGCGCCATGGCACCGGTGACCGTTGCCGGCGCTGTGGTTGAACAGAATGCCGAAGCACTGGCAGGCCTCGCCTTCACCCAGGTTGTACGCAAGGGTTCCCCGGTGATCTATGGCGGCTTTACTTCCAATGTGGACATGAAATCCGGGGCGCCGGCTTTCGGCACGCCGGAATACATGAAGGCCTGCATTGTCGGCGGGCAAATGGCGCGGCGCTACAACGTGCCGTACCGCACGTCCAACACCTGTGCGGCCAACACGGTGGATGCGCAAGCCGCCTATGAAAGCGTGTTCTCGCTCTGGGGTGTAACCATGGGTGGCGGCAATTTCATCATGCACGGGGCAGGCTGGCTTGAAGGCGGCCTGGTGGCCGGCTTTGAAAAATTCGTCCTCGATTGCGATTTGATCCAGATGGTGATGGAATTCATGACGCCTCTGGACACCACTGAGGATGCCCTTGGTGTCGAGGCGATCCGCGAAGTTGGCCCCGGCGGCCATTTCTTCGGTGCCCAGCACACGCTGGCCCGCTATTCCAACGCCTTCTACGCTCCCATCATTTCCGACTGGCGCAACAGCCAGCAATGGGAGGCGGCGGGAAAGCCGGAAGCCATGCAGCGCGCCAATGCCGTCTATAAGCAGGCACTGGAAGAATATGTTGAGCCCGCCCTTGATCCGGCAAGGCGCGAAGAGCTAGATGCCTTCGTGGAACGGCGCAAACGCGAAGGCGGAGCGCCAACGGACTTCTGAGGATCGTCGTGTTTGATATTATCGTCATTGGCGGCGCGAACATTGATATCAAGGCGCGGGCCGGCGGCAAATATATCGCCGGAACCTCCAATCCTGGAACCGTGAGCTTCACGCCCGGCGGCGTGGCGCGCAACATTGCCCATAATTTGGGCAGTCTTGGCGTGAACGTCGCCCTGATCTCCGCCATAGGCAATGACCCGGCAGGCGAAATTGCACTTGCTGCAACAAAGGCCGCCGGCGTTGATCTCAGCCTGTGCTTGCGCGAAGCGGCGGCGACCGGCTCCTATGTGGCAGTGCTGGATGAAAAGGGCGAACTCGTCTCCGCCGTCAACGACATGCGCATTCTGGAAAGCCTGAAACCGGAAAGTGTGAAACCTCACCGCGCCGTACTGGAGGCTGCAAAACTCATTATCGTCGATTGCAACACCCGGCCGGACTTGCTCGACTACCTCGCACTGAATTTCAGCGAGAAACTCATTGTCGAACCCGTCTCCGTTTCCAAATCGCAAAAATTGCTGACGCTTCTCGACAAGCACGAAGTGTTCCTGGCAACTCCGAACCGGGACCAGCTCAAGGCCTTGACCGAACTTGCCGATATGGACCAGGCCTGCCAGGATCTGCATGAGCGAGGCCTGCACAATCTGGTTGTCCACCTGGGCCCCGAAGGCGCACTCCTCTCATCGGGAAAAGGCATGAAGAACATTCTGGGGGCCAATCATGCGCAGGTCAGGGATGTGACGGGCGCAGGCGATGCGGCGGTTGCGGGCTTGGCCTATGGCCTGCTCAAAGGCTATGATCTTTCCAAGGCCGCGCAATTCGGCCAGGCTGCGGCAAGTCTCGTCCTCGGTTCCACCGCATCGACCGCCGTCGGCCTCACCGAAACGGCGCTTCAGAACAGTGTAAATGCCCAAAATGAATAAGCACCTCACGATCACAGCTGAAGTTTCCGCTGCGCTGGCAGTCGGCAAACCAGTCGTGGCTTTGGAATCCACCATCATTGCGCACGGCATGCCATATCCCGCCAATTTTGAAATGGCCCAGGACGTGGAGGCCATTATCCGGGAGGCGGGTGCTGTACCCGCCACCATCGCAATCATCGGCGGCGCCTTGAAAGTCGGGCTGACCACTGCCGAACTGAAGAAATTCGCCGTTGACGGCCCCGGGATCATCAAGGTATCGACGCGGGACTTGCCCTATGTCGTGGCGCAAAAGCTGGATGGCGCCACAACGGTTGCTTCCACCATGCGCATTGCCGCCATGGCCGGCATCCATGTTTTTGCGACGGGCGGCATCGGCGGCGTGCACCGCGGCGCCGAGCGCAGTTTTGATATTTCCGCCGACATGATGGAATTTGCCGAAAGCAATGTGGCGGTGGTGACGGCAGGCGCAAAAGCCATTCTGGATTTGGCGCTGACTCTCGAGACCCTCGAAACCCTCGGCGTTCCCGTCGTGGGCTATGGCACCGATGAATTTCCGGCGTTCTATTCCCGAACGTCAGGACATGCCGTGCCCATGCGCTGCGACACGCCGGAGGAAGTCGCAACACTCATGGCCGCCAAATGGCGCATGGGATTGAAAGGCGGCGTGGTGGTGGCCAATCCCATTCCGCAATCCAGCGAAATCATCGCTTCGGAAATAGCGCCCGTGATTGAGAAAGCCGTGGCGGAAGCGGCCAGGCAAAACATTTCAGGAAAAAATGTAACGCCCTTCCTTCTCGCCAGGCTGGCGGAAGTGACCGGCGGCCGCTCGCTCAAGGCCAATCTTGCCTTGGTGAAACATAACGCCGCCGTTGCGGCAGAAATCGCCAAGGCCTTTGCGGCGGCGCGAAACAACTGACTTTCAATCACATGGAGTGACCTAATGGAATATCGGCAACTCGGCAGATCAGGCTTCACCGTTCCGGTTCTGAGCTTCGGCACTGGAACCTTCGGCGGCGGCACGGAATTCTTCAAGGCCTGGGGCTCAACCGATGCCAATGGCGCAACCCGCCTTGTGGACATCTGCCTCGACGCCGGAATTTCCATGTTCGACAGCGCCGATGTCTATTCCAAGGGACTGGCTGAGGAAGTTCTGGGGGCCGCCATCAAGGGCCGCCGCAACAAGGTGATCATTTCCACCAAGGCAACCTTCCGCTTCAGCGACAAGCCCAATGATGTGGGCTCATCGCGGGCCCATCTGACCGAAGCCATCAATGGGTCGCTGAAACGTCTTGGCACGGATTATATCGACCTGTTCCAGCTCCACGGCTTTGACGCCATGACGCCGCAGGAAGAGGTGTTAGGCTGCCTCGATGATTTCGTCCGCGCCGGAAAAATCCGCTACACCGGCTGCTCCAACTTCTCCGGCTGGCATTTGATGAAGTCTCTGGCCACCTCGGAAAAACTCGGGCTCAACCGCCATTTGGCGCACCAGGCCTATTACTCGCTGGTGGGCCGCTCCTATGAATGGGAACTCATGCCGCTGGGCCTCGACCAGGGCGTGGGCGCCGTGGTGTGGAGTCCCCTGGGATGGGGCAGGCTCACCGGAAAAATTCGCCGCGGCACCGGGCTTACCAAGGAAAGCCGCCTGCATGTGACCGCCGACAATGGCCCGCCGGTTCCGGAAGACTATCTCTTCCGCGTCATGGATGCCATTGACGAGGTGGCCAAGGAAACCGGCAAGTCCGTGCCGCAGATCGCTATCAACTGGCTGCTGCAGCGCCCGACCGTGTCCAACGTGATCATCGGCGCGCGCAACGAGGAACAGCTCAAGCAGAACCTCGGCAGCGTCGGCTGGAATCTGACGCCGGCGCAGATGGCAAAGCTCGATGCCGCCAGCAAGCAGACCAAGACCTATCCCTACTGGCACCAGGAAGAATTCATTGAGCGCAATCCGTTGCCGGTTTGATGTGAATTTAATCCTTGACACCGTACGGTGATTCGGCTATGAACGGGCATTCTCCGAAATTGTAAGTGAAGATGTGGGCGCAAGGCCTTTCGCAGGAAAGGCATCGCCGAAATCCAATAGGCTATTGCCATGGTACAACACATTTGCGCCCGATGGGATGAATGAACTCATCCGTAGTCTGATTTCTTTCCGCATGCCGGATTCATCTTTCGGCAGTTTTTTCAATGCCTTGAATCAAATTATGCGCCACGCAAGCCACTGTGACCGATTGATCACAGTGGCAGACATGCAACGTGCCGCCTGATTTTTCCGAATCTGTTGTTGGCTGAATCACCGCGTGTTACTTCACCCACACGGCGGCAAGACATCGTGAGGCACACCATGACCGATGATACGACGCTGCCGGAAATCCCGTCACAACTGCGAAGAACCAGCGCGCCTGGTTTCATCACAGGAAGTCCGATCAAGCCGACGGCCGCCGCAACGCGCGCCCGCGAAAGCAAGATCAGGAAATCCATCAAGACCGTGACGCCGGTGAAAACCGCCACGTCGATCTATGCGCAGATGCTGCGCTGGTCCTTCGGCGCAACATTGCTTGTCTCAGCCATCCTGGTGGGCTTCATCTATCTCACCTGGCAGTCCGGCAATCCGCCGTTCTATCTCTTTGCAATTCTCGCCGGCACCCTCGGCGCCTTCATGAGCACGCTGATCCGGCTTTACAATTACGAGGAGTTCCCAAGGGTTGTGCACGGCCAGGGGCTGGAGCGCCTGCGCCGCTCCGATCTCACGGTCTATTCCCTTGTGCCGCCTGTGGTGGGCGCGCTGGCAGCGGCAATCCTGTTCATCGCCTTTGCGGCAGGCGTTGTGCAGGGCGGCTCGTTCTTCCCGACCTTCGCCTGTCAGGCCTCCGATAAGATATGCGGAACCTTTGACACGCTCATCCATCAATTCGGGCCCGCCGACGCAACCGACTACGCGCGAACCCTCGTCTGGTGTTTCATCGCCGGTTTCGCCGAGCGCCTCGTGCCCGACAAACTCAAGGGACTGGCGGCAGGAGCAGGCGACAGGTGAGTAATTTTCCGAGGAGGCTGTTTGTAGAGTAGAGAGTTTTTGCGGGACGCTTGGCGATGGGGGAAGAGGCACCCTCTCCCGTGATTTGCACGGGAGAGGGGCTGACGCAGGCGATTTCCGGAATCGTTTTCCTTACAGTCTGTTGAACGCCCCGTTCAGTCCCCGTTCAAGCCCGCCGGTCCATGAAAAGTGTCCAAGTACTTTAACAGGAAAGGATCACTGTCATGGTTATGAAAAACGTCTTCTATGCTTCTCAGGGAAACCTGTGGAATTCCGCCGACATGTATGGCATGGGGAATGATACCCTAAACCTGCTGCTCCCGGCGCCTAATTACGCGGCGATAAGAACCTATCTCGGTAACGATGTTGTAAACGTATTGGTCGAGCCTACGGGCACCATCGGCTACAAATTCTATCTCGGCCTCGGCAACGATACGCTTTCTGCCTCCTCCAATGATGATTACTACTACGATGAGGGCGGCGATGACACAATCAACATGGGTCACGGGGATGATGTGGTTTACGCCGGTCCTGGCAACGACACCATCAATGGCGGCATGCATATGGGGGGAGGGGGAGATACGCTTTATTTCAGTTCCCAATTCGACATGTTTGGCAACTCCACGCCAGTAACTCAGGGCGTAACCTTTGACCTCGCAGTGACTGGCCCACAAAACCTCGGCTTTTTCGGAACCGATACTTTCTTCAACTTTGAAAACGTTTCTTGTGGCCGCGAAGACGACACAGTTTTCGGAGACGGCGGTGGGAACATTATTTTGGGTTGGAAGGGCGATGATTTCCTCCGCGGTCGCGGCGGCGTCGACAACATCTTGGGCGGAGAAGGCAGCGATACCCTGATCGGCGACACAGCCGGTGATAAGTTGTATGCGGGGACTCTCCAGGACAACCAGAGCCAAACCGACGGCGACGCCGACATTATCAAGTATTTCCAGATAATGGACAGCACCTACGATAATGGCATGGATACGATTTTCCAATTTGAGCATGCGGCCAGCGGCGGAAACGACAGGATCGACTTGTCGTCCATTGACGCAGTCCCCTCGTTGGGCGGCAACCAGGCGTTTCAATTTGTCGGATCAGGCAATTTCAGTATGTTTGGCGGTTCGGTGAAGGTATTAACGGTTGGTGGCAACACCGTGGTCATGGTCAACACCGACAGTGACGCGACGGCCGAAATGGCCATCCTCGTTGACGGCGTGACCGGACTGACGGCGGATGATTTCATTCTGTGAGTTGGCTGCGGCGGGTGGTACAAAAAGTTACCCCCGTCTTCTCTTCCGTCTCTCTCCGCCGCCATCATCCAACGTCGAGATTTCCTTGACCGGAGGAAACGTCACGACCTTTGACAGGTTGGGATAGGGTGCCGTCTTGTGCGGGATGGCCATGGCTTCTACGAAATGCTGCTGGAACTTTGGTTCCACCGCCGTTTCGATCTTCTCGATCCGCCGCACCACGGCTTCGATTTCATCGCGCGCCGCTTTGTTGAGCAGCGCAATGCGCGCCCCCGTGCCCGCCGCATTGCCTGCCGATGAGACATGCTCCAGCGCGCAATCGGGGATCAGGCCGAGGATCATCGCATATTTCACGTCGATATGGCTGCCGAAGGCGCCGGCCAGCCGGATGCGGCCAACATGCTCCAATCCCAGCTTATCCATCAGCAGGCGCACGCCCGCATAAAGCGCCGCCTTGGCTAACTGGATGGCGCGCACGTCATTCTGCGTGATCGAGATCAGCGGCTCGCCATCGCGCACCACATAGGTGAAGGTGCGGCCATTGGCGCGCACACGGGGGCTGATGGCCGCCATGCCGCCGTCCACCTGGCCATCCTGGTTGATGATGCCCGCCAGATACATTTCCGCGATCACCTCGATGATGCCCGAGCCGCAAATGCCGGTGACACCCGTGGCGGCTACCGCCGCATCGAAGCCCGGCTCATCGGACCACAGCTCCGAGCCGATCACCCGGAAGCGCGGCTCAAGCGTTACGGGGTCGATCCGGATGCGCTCAATGGCGCCCGGTGCGGCGCGCTGGCCGCAGGAAATCTGCGCGCCTTCGAAGGCGGGCCCAGTGGGCGAAGAGCAGGCAAGCAGCCGCGCCTTGGAGCCCAGGATGATTTCCGCATTGGTGCCCACATCGACGGCGAGAATGATTTCGTCGGAATCCTGCGGCGCTTCCGAAAGCACCACGCCCGCCGCATCGGCGCCGACATGGCCCGCGATGCAGGGCAGCACATAGCATTGCGCCCCGGGATTGAGTTTCAGGTCAAGGTCGCGGGCATGGCAGGTGACGGCAAGCCCCGTGGCCAATGCAAATGGCGCGCCGCCCAATTCCGTGGGATCGATGCCAAGGAACAGGTGGTGCATCACCGGATTGCCGACGAGGACGATTTCCAGAATATCCGTGAGCTCTATTTTCGCTTCGGCGGCCACCTGGGCGGCCAGCGTGTTCAACGCTTCGCGGATCACGGCGGTCATTTCCTTCTCGCCGCCCGGATTCATCATGACGTAGGAAACGCGGCTCATCAGGTCTTCGCCGAAACGGATCTGCGGGTTCATCAGGCCGGCTGACGCCACCACATCGCCTGACGTGAGATTGCAGAGATGGGCCGCAACCGTGGTGGAACCCACGTCAACGGCGATGCCGAATATCTTGTCATGGAAGCCGGGCCAGATCGCCACAAGTTCTTTGCCGCCACCCGCAACGCGCGAATTCACCGCGCAGGTGATTTTCCATTCGCCCTTTTTCAGAGCGCCCTGGAGTTTTGCGATGACGGCGAGATTGCAGGTGAGATCACGCACGTCCCACTGCTCCGCCAGGGCGCGGTAGACGCGCTCAAGGTCGGAGGAGGGCTTGTGCATATCCGCTTCCTCGACTTCAATGAAGTAGAGCCGCGTCGCCGGATCCATTTCAATGTCGCGCACCTCAGCGGCCTTGCGCACCACCTGCTTGTGAACCTGGGATTCGGCCGGCACGTCGATGACAACATCGGCGAGAAGCTGCGTCTGGCAGGAAAGCCTGCGGCCTGAAGCAAGACCGCGCAGTTTGTCGTAGCGTTCCTCGACCTTGGAGAACGCCGAGAGATGATCGACGGCGGAAGTAATGCCATGCTTGGCGAATTCGCCTTCGCCTACATTGACCTGGCAGCGCCCGCAAATGGCTCGCCCGCCGCAGACTGAATCGATATCAACACCGAGAGACCGCGCCGCCGTGAGTACCGGCGTCCCAAGCGGAAACCGCCCGCGCTTGCCGGAGGGGGTAAATACGATGAGGGCGTCGGACTTGTCGTTCATGATCTACCTTAGAACTAGCGGCCATGCTTCGAGGCTCGCTGCGCTCGCACCTCAGCATGAGGGTTTTTTATAGTCCACCCCAGTCCCCAGCATGAGGGGTGATTATGGTCTACCCTCACCCTGAGGTGCAAGCGCAGCGAGCCTCGAAGGGCCTTTTATCTCCGCCGCCTTGCCTCACGCGCCGCGCGGCGGGCTTCAATCTCGGCGTTGGATGAAATCTCGCCAGCCGCTTGGGCCGCGGCCGACGGAGCCGCCGTCATTTCGCGGAACTTGTTCGTCCAGAACTTGCAGTGCTTGTCCGTGCCGTTCAAAACATTGGCGCCATAAATCGCATGCATGTCTTCATCATGCAGCGGGTTCATGATGGCGGACGTCATGCCGTGGCTGGCCGCCATGGCGAGGAAATAACCGGTCAACGCCCGGCGGTTAGGCATGCCGAACGACACGTTGGACGCGCCGCAGGTGGTGTTCACTTTCAATTCTTCGCGCAAACGGCGCACCAGGCGGAACACCTGCTGGCCCGCCGTGCCCATGGCGCCAATGGGCATCACCAGCGGATCAACCACGATGTCATGCGGCTTGATGCCGAAATCGGCGGCCCGTTCCACAATCTTCTTGGCCACCGCAAAGCGCACATCCGGATCTTCCGAAATACCCGTCTCGTCATTGGAGATGGCAACGACCGGCACATTGTATTTGGCAATGAGCGGCAGAATGGCTTCAAGCTTTTCTTCCTCGCCCGTCACCGAGTTTACCAGCGGTCGGCCCTTGGCGGTTTCCAAACCAATTTTCAGAGCCGAGGTCACCGAAGAGTCGATACACAGCGGCAGATCGACCAGCGACTGCACGATCTCCAGCGTCTGCTTCATCAGCGGCGGCTCGGTCTCGTTGGGGTTCACCGCGGTCACACCCGCATTGATGTCAAGGATATGGGCGCCCGCGGCAACCTGGGCGAGAGCATCCCGGATCACCGTTTCAAAATTGCCGGCCTGCATTTCCGCCGCCAGTTTCTTGCGGCCCGTGGGATTGATGCGCTCGCCGATCACCGTGAAGGGCCGGTCAAAGCCGATGATGTGGGTGCGCGTGGCGGATGAAACGAGCGTGTGGGTCATGACGAGAGCTTGCCTCCATTGGCAATGAGCGTTTTAAGCCGGTCCTTGTCGTAGGTGGCTTCTATATCAGATTTGGCCTTTTCCACTTCGGAAACGAGATCGTCGCCCACCGGAATGGGCTCGGCGCGGCGCCAGTCGGCGAGATAGGCATCCGTATCGGTGGCACCGCCCCGCATGGCGGCCATGTCGATGGCTTCCATGAAGCGGTTGTCGAGCATGCGCTTTTCTTCCCTGCGGCCAAGCTTGACCGCAACCTGGGAAGGAATATCGCGCCAGTAGGTAATGATGAGATTGGCCATGGTGGAAAGCCTTATGCCCCGGTTCAAAAGCGGCGAATAGCCCAAAAACGACGCCTAGCCAATAACAGCCGAATCTTTGAGCCTGGCGATCTCGGTGCCGGTTAATCCCAGCACCTGACCCAACACAGAATTCGTCCCATCCCCCAGTTTTGGCGGGGCTTTTTCGTATTCAACCGGGGTCTGCGAAAACAGGATCGGGTTGGCAACACCCGGCACCTGAACCCCGTCTTCGCGGGTGAGGCCGATCTGCAGGCCGCGCGCCAGAACCTGGGGATCGGCGAACATCTGGGCGATGGTGTTGATCGGGCCGCAGGGCACCGCCGCCGCTTCCAGGGCCGCGACCCAGGCCGCTGTCGTGCGGGTTTTCATCGGGCGGGCGAGCAGGGGCGCAAGATCATTCCGGTTCTCCACCCGCTTCCGGGTGCTGTTAAAGCGCTCGTCACTGGCGAGTTCGGCCACCCCGATGATGGCGCAGTATTCCTTGAACTGCCGGTCAGTGCCCACCGCGATGATCATGTGGCCATCCGCCGTTTCAA
>JBBQNU010000082.1:0-13536 GCA_038330285.1 Hyphomicrobiales bacterium
AATGGAAGACGGTGGCGAGTCCCTGGGGCCTGCCATCGGACCAGCTGCGCTGCGGTGAGCTTCATGGTCTGCCGGTGGTGTTTCTGCCCCGCCATGGCAGGGGACACGTCTATTCACCTACGTCCATAAACTACCGGGCCAACATCGATGTCATGAAGCGGTTGGGTGTCACCGACATTGTATCGCTGTCGGCGGTGGGCTCCCTGAAAGAAGAATTGCCGCCAGGCATGTTTGTGCTGGTTGACCAGTTTATCGATCGGACCTTTGCACGGGAAAAGTCATTCTTCGGAACGGGATGCGTTGGCCATGTGCCATTCTCCCATCCCATTTCCCCTCTGTTGCAGGATTCGGTGGCAGCGGCTCTTGCGGCGGAAAACCTGCCGTTTTCCAAAGGCGGCACTTACGTTGTCATGGAAGGGCCGCAGTTTTCAACGCTGGCTGAATCCCAGCTTTACAGGTCTTGGGGCGCCAGTGTCATCGGCATGACGAACATGCCGGAAGCCAAGCTCGCGCGCGAGGCCGAGATTTGCTACTGCACAGTGGCGATGGTGACGGACTATGACTCCTGGCATGAGGAGCATGGAACGGTTGACGTAGCCAAGGTCGTTGAAGTGCTGAAGGCAAATTCTGGCAATGCGAAGAAACTGGTTTTGCGGCTTGCGCAGGATTTTCCCCGGGAACATCGGCCTTGCCCCATCGGATCGGACCGGGCCCTTGAATACGCGATCATGACGGCGGAAGACTACCGCGACCCAAAAGTCTTAAAAAAACTGGACGCCATTGCCGGGCGCGTTCTCTGAAACGGAGCCTATTGAGTCTTCGGAATTGCCAGCGCAGTGGAGGTTCGCGCCCCTTGCGACATGACCAGTTTTACAAAAGGGTGGCGCAAGAGGCGGGCCTGTTCGGCCACATCAAAGGCATCCTGCTTCTTGGCGCAGGACACCCGCATCTGTTCCCACAGTTTGGTGGATTTTTCATTCAGCTCCGCACAGGAGGTTGTCTGAATGGCCTTGATCTTGGTTTCCAAGGCGGAGGCGCAGGCCAGCCAGATGCTGCGGTGGGTTTCCTCGTGGGTTTTGAGGAAGCTTGAAAACTTTTTCCAGTCGGCTTTGGTGGCGCCCTTCAGGGCTGCTTCATTTTTCAGCTTGGGCAGCTTGATGGTGAAATCGATTTTGAACTTGTAATCTTCCAGGCTGCAGAACTTGCCTGGGATCAATTGGCCGGACTGGGATGACACGGCGGTTGTGGCGGCGTAGGCCTTGACGCCGCCGACGCGGGGCCCTCGCTTGACGAGGGTGTTGTAGATGGCTCCCGGCGTGTCGCCGGAAATCGTGTAATAGGTGTATTTCGTTGTCTGATGTGGCTTGCAGAGCGCGCTTTCGCTGAGGAAGCTGGTTGCCAGAATTGAACCAAAAACAAGCACTGCTCTTTTATTCAATTGAGCCTCCCCAATGACGAGTGGCCCAACTTGTGAGAAGGACGGGCAAAAATCAAGTGACAAACGATGGTTTCACAGACCCCTTGCTGCGAAACCCGGCGTGACGCATATTCTGGCCGGACGGTGATTAGGGTGGGAGCCTTCTATTCATGCGCAGGAATGGCACGGTAAAGTTTTTCAATCAGGCGAAAGGATATGGCTTTGTCACTCCCGAAGGGGGCGGCAAGGATATTTTTGTCCATATTACAGCCGTACAGAAGTCCGGAATTCCGGAGCTGAATGAAGGCACGAAGATCAGCTTTGACGTTCAGGATGATGCCCAGGGCCGGGGCCCTCAGGCGATTGAGCTGCAGCTCATCTGACCGGGCTTTCCGTTCGCCCGGCAATGGGCTAGGCTGGGGGCAATGGGGTAAGGCTTCTGCATATTGCGCTCATCGTGCCATTCATTGGCGGCAATGCCTTTGCCGCAGACCAAGCCCACAAGGATTGTTATTGCCGCGCCAATAACATTCAGTATGAACAGGGGCAGGTGCTGTGCCTAATGGGCAAGCTGGCCCGTTGCGAAATGAACCTCAACAACCCCAGTTGGAAGATAGTCGCCCCGATATGCCCCGAATCGCGCTCCAGTTCCTCGCCAACCAAGTTCGCGCAATTCTTGCCTCCGGTAAAATAGCACTTTTCCTGTTTCTTGTGAGTTTCGGCCTGACTGGCGCTGCTGCTAAAGGGCCAGTGCCGGGCCAGTTCGACTACTATGTTCTGGCACTTTCCTGGTCGCCCAGCTATTGCGCCGGGGAGGCGGGCCAGAATGACCACCAGCAATGTGCGCCCGGCCGCCGGTTTGCTTTCGTGGTCCATGGGCTCTGGCCGCAATACGCCAAGGGCTGGCCGGAATTCTGCAGGACAAGGAAAAACTGGATCGCGCAGGAGCTCATTGATGGCGTGATGGATGTCATGCCATCCAAGAAGCTCATTATCCACGAGTGGAAGAAACATGGAAGCTGCTCGGGGCTTTCGCAGGCGGCTTATTTCGACAAGGTGGAGACGATGTTTCGGGGGTTGCGGATCCCGGCGCGCTATCTTGCCCCGCAGGCCCCCGTCATGGTTACTCCGGAACAACTGGTGACGGATTTCGTGAAAACGAACGTGGCTTTGACGGCGGACATGTTGTCGGTGCAATGCGGCAATGCGAGGGGACAGGCGCGCCTTTCGGAGCTTCGCGTTTGTGTTAATAAGGCGGGCAGTTTCATGGCCTGTGGCATGAATGAAGCGAGGCAGTGCCGGGCAAAGTCCCTTGTGCTGCTTCCGGTGAAATAGGGTTTGAATGAAGCGCGCGCTTGTCTTTCAGCATATGAATTATGACCATCCGGGCCGTTTTCTGGACTTCTTTTCTGAGGACGGAATCGTGCCGGAGATGGTGCGGTTATGGGAAGGACAGAGCATTCCCGCGCTTGCATCCTATGATTTTCTGTTTGTGCTCGGTGGTGCCCAGGATACCTGGCAGGAGAATGAACATACGTGGATGCTTGAAGAAAAGGCGGCCATCCGTGAATGGGTGTGGGACCGCGCCAAGCCCTATTTCGGGGTTTGCCTTGGCCATCAATTGCTATGCGATGCGCTGGGCGGCGAGGTGGCTCTTGCCGCTGAACCGGAGGTGGGGGTGTTTGACGTGTCACTGACGCCGGATGGGCAAGAACATGGGCTTTTTGCCGGAGTGGAAACTAACAACAAAGTGATGCAATGGCATTGGGCCGAGGTGACGCGGGCCCCTCAGGAAGCGAAGGTGCTCGCTACATCGCCCAGGTCAGCCATCCAGGCCATTGCCGTCGACGACCACGCCGTCAGCACGCAGTTCCACTGCGAGTTTACGCCTCAGACCATGGCGACATGGTCTTCGCTGCCGGGCTATCTGGCTTCGCTCGAAAAACAGAATGGCGAAGGCGCCTACCGCAGGCTTATCACCGAGGCCACGCCGCTTATGCCGCAGATGGCGCGGATGACGCGGCGGATTTACGACAACCTGATGCTTTCCACCGGACTCAGAAAGTAAGCCAGAAAACTTCGCCGGTGCTCTCTTCCGTATCCAGCCAGAAGAATTTCAGCTTGGGAAATTCGCGCTCGAGAATGTCGCGGCCAGTGCCGATTTCACAGAGCAGGCCCCCGCCCTTGTTCAGGTGTTTCGGGACTTCAGCCAGAATGCGGCGGGTGATATCCAGACCATCAGGTCCGCCGTGATGGGCCATCACCGGCTCATGGGCGTATTCCTTGGGGAAGGCTGCGACTTCCGCTGCGGCCACATAGGGCGGGTTGGTAATGATGAGATCATATTTCTTTTGGGCCAGTGGGGCGAAGAGATCACCCTGGTGAAGCGTGACACGCTGCTCCAGATCATGGTCCTTCACATTGATGCGGGCCACGGCGAGGGCATCGGCTGAAAGGTCGACGGCATCAATTCTGGCATTGGGAAATATGCCAGCGGCCAGAATGGCCAGACAGCCGGAACCGGCGCAGAGATCAAGGACAGAGCTGATCTTTTCGGGATGCTTGATCAGATTGTGGCCATCGCCGCCAAACAGGCCGCTGAATAGAAGCTCGCCGATGTAGGATCTCGGCACGATGACGCGCTCATCGACGTAGAAGGGAACGCCATGAATGTAGGTACGCTTGGTCAGATAGGCGGCGGGCTTTCGCGTGGTGATGCGGGCCTCAATGATGCTGGCAAGCTTTTCCCGTTCGGCGGGAAGAAGCTTTGCATCAAGCCAGGGATTGATATCGTCCACGGGCAGGTTGATGGTTTCAAGGATCAGAAAAGCCGCTTCATCCAGGGCATTCGATGCGCCGTGGCCATGTTCCAGTTTCGCCGCGCGAAAGCAACTCACGGCAAAGCGCAGATAGTCACGGATGGTGACGAGATGCGTGGTGGTCATGGGTTTTTTCTAACTTCTCGGGTCACCATGACAACGAGGAATAGAGCAAATATCAGGGCCATGGAATAGGGCAGGCCATCGGGCCCGAAGTTCTGCATGGACCAGCCTGCTATAAGTGAACCAACCAAGGCTCCAAGTCCCCAAGTTGTGGAGAAAGAGGCTGTGCCGGTCACCAACTCGTGCCCGGAGAAACGCTCGCCGAGTTCTGCCAGTGACACGGTGTAAATGCCGGCGGAGGCGGCACCGGCAATGGTGAGCAGGGGCCAGAAGGCCCATGTGTCAAAGGAGATTGGCAGCAAGGCGCTCGCGCAAGCCGTGACCACGCCGCAGCCGGCCATGACCCAGCGTTTTTTGAAGTGGTCGGCAAGCCAGCCGATGGGAAATTGCAGAACGGTGTTGCCGATGATGAAGGCGGTCAGGGCAAGGGAAGCGGTTGCCTGGTCCAAGCCTTTTTTCACGCCATAGACCGGCAGAAAGCTCAGGTTCGCCGCATCGATAATGGCGAACATGCCAACCGCAATGAGCAGGATGGGGGCCTTCCGGATAAAGCCGATAACCGAAAGAGGGTCTTCGTCCTCCTCGTCAATATTCTCGTCTTTCACGAAAAAGATGGGAATGGTTGCAATGGCGAGCACTGCCGCGCCGATGACAAAGGGCAAGACCGTGTCGATCCCGGTGAAACTGATAAGAACCGGGCCGCCGCCAAAGCTCGCGGCCAGCACACTGGTGTAGAGAGCCAGTATTCTTGAGCGGTACGGGCCCGAGGCGAATTTTACAATCCAGGCTTCACTGATGGCGAAGAGGGTTGAAACAAAAAATCCATGCAGAATGCGAAGGGCGAACCACCACCAGAAAACCGACAGGAAAGGGTAAAACAGGATAACGGCGCCGGTGGCGAAGGCGGCGCCAATGGTTGCCCGTTTCGCCCCGAATTTGCGCACCAGGATAGGGGTGGTGAAGACCGACAGCATGATCC
Organism: Hyphomicrobiales bacterium; assembly: GCA_038330285.1. Taxonomy (GTDB): domain Bacteria; phylum Pseudomonadota; class Alphaproteobacteria; order Rhizobiales; family Aestuariivirgaceae; genus Aestuariivirga. The sequence continues at coordinate 5,339 of JBBQNU010000082.1, forward strand.
CCAAGGGCTGCATGGCAGTGTTGTAGCCAATAACATCGGGGTCGATGCCGCGCTTTTCCATGATCAGGGCAAGGAGTGGAAACATCAGGCCAAGGGCGAAGCCGAATACAGTGATCGTGCTGATGGCGGCGAAGAGGTTGATGATGCGCTGCCTATCCATGGGATGGCGCCCGAATGAATTGCCCGCGGCTCAACGCCAGGCCAACGAGCAGCATGACATAGAATGCGGCCAACAGCAGTGGCATGGAATTCACGCCGAATGCATCGATCGCCGCGCCCGCGATTGGAGGGCCGACAAGACCGCCCACGCCCCACATGGCGGAAATCGCGGCAGAACCAGCAACAAGATCGGCCCCCTTGAACGTATCACCCAGAATGGCGAGTGCCACGACATAGACGGCGAAAGCGGCCGTTGCCATGATGATAACCGTTGGCCAGATGAGCCAGGAATGGACGACGAATATTAAAGCGATGCAGGTAATAATTGTGAAGATGGCAGACACGACAACCACACCGACGCGGGACCACTTGTCGGAAAGCGCGCCGATCAGAAACTGGAAGCCGAGGTTGCCGAGAATTCCGGCGCCGAGAACCCAACTGGCGGTTTGCAGCGTGAGGCCTGACCGTAGCCCAAAAATGGTGAAGAAGGAGATGAACACGCTATCAAAAAGCGTGGCTGTGCAAACGGCAAAGAGAAGCAGCGGCGCGCGCTTGATGACGCGGAGGAAGTTTCCGCCTTTCTCATCGTGAAAAATGTCATTGCTCACATTCACCAGGGTTAAAGGGAGGATGCTGAGGCCGAGACAGGATATGCCAATCAGCCACGGCAGCCAGCCTGTCGTTCCCGTGAACGGCAGCATAAACGGGCCAAGAGAAAATGAGATTGCCATGACGCTGGTGTAAAAGCCCATGATGCGGCCGCGGCTGCCTGCGCCGGCAAAGGTCAGGATCCAGGCTTCGCTGATTGTAAACAGCGCGCCCGTTGCAATGCCCAGGGCAAAGCGGAGAGGAAACCAGATGTAGAGGCTGGGCACCGCCTTGAAGAGAAAGAGCGCCGACATGATGAATGCTACCGAGACGTAGGCGACACGTTTTGCACCCACGTGGCTGATGATCCGGGGGAGAAAAGGGCCCGCGAGCAGAATGCCAATCGGCCCCATGGCGGTGTTGAGGCCAATGACCCAGGCGGGAATGTGCTGCATTTCCATGAGAATGGGCAGCAGCTGAAAGGTAAAGCCAAGCGCAATATCGCAACTAGCTATTGTTGCAATTGCTGCAACAAGATTGCCATAGCGCCAGGGTGTGGCAGCGGTTGCGGACATGGGGCATTGCCTCGGGTGATGGTTTTCACTGGCTCTAGCCGTTGCCCCAATTTTAGGCAAGGGAAGCAGGCACTTGCGGGCATTCCGCAGGATCGCTATGCAGCGCCATCATGGCTAAACTCAAAGTTCTAATCATTCCCGTCACGCCCTTCCGGCAGAATTGCTCGCTGGTTTTCAATGAAGAAAACATGCGTGGTGCAGTCGTGGACCCCGGTGGTGATGTTCCGACGATTCTCAAGGTGGTCGAACAATCCAACGTGAAGGTTGAGAAAATTTTGCTTACGCATGGCCATATCGATCATGCAGGAGGCGCCGCGGAACTTCGCGATGCACTGGGAGTTAAGATTGACGGTCCGCATAAGGATGACTTGTTCCTGCTGAATGACCTGCCGAAGAGCGGGGCCAAATTTGGCATGGCCGATTCCCGCAGCGTTGTGCCGGACCGATGGCTGAGCGACGGCGATGACGTCGAAGTCGCGGGCCTGAAATTTTCAGTCCTGCATGCGCCTGGGCATTCGCCGGGGTCAGTTGTTTTCTTCAACGATGAGAGCCGCTTTGCCCTGATGGGCGACGTATTATTTCAGGGCTCGGTGGGACGCACGGATTTTCCCTATGGCAGCCACGATACCTTGATGACATCCATCAAGGAAAAAGTATTGCCGCTGGGTGATGATGTGGCGTTTCTGCCGGGGCATGGCCGCGCCAGCCAGATTGGCGTTGAGCGCGAGACCAATCCGTTCATTCGGGATCTTTAAGTCTTCATTTCCACGAGGCGGGACTTAGCGGCGAAATAGGCGTCACCGGTGTTCTTGAACTCGCCGCATTCCTGAATGGCCTTGGCGCCAAAAATCTCGCAGAACAGGCTGTTGCTGGTTTCCCATTTGCCGGTGCCTTCGCCCTTGGTGTCATCCTGGTAATTGAAGGTGCCATCGGCGTTGTAGGTCACAAAGCCATTGCCGTCGCTGCGTGTATATTGAAATGTCTTGCCGACGATTGCCGTTTGAATTTCGGCGGCGCTGAATTGGCGGATGGGTTGGGCCACTGGCTTTGTGCCTGCGCCACCGGCGCCGTCAATAAAGCGAACGCCTTTGGGTCCGGTGGCGCAACCGGCGAGGCTTAGCGAAGCCACGCAAATGATACTCAATACTCTGCTACTTGATTTCACGATCGGTTACGTCCCCAACTTCACGCCATGTGCCACAGCTTTGCGGCTGCATCAAGCATTATACCCCTTGTGAAGGCAGCACGACAACCTTGGAGCCTACGGGCACCCGCAAATAGAGATCGGCTATGTCCTGATTGAGCATACGGACACAACCGGACGACATCGCTTTTCCAATGGAAGAAGGATCATTGGTGCCGTGAATGCGGTACAGCGTATCTTCGCCATTGGCGTAGAGATAGAGGGCCCGGGCGCCCAAGGGATTTTCCGGGCCGCCGGGCATGCCGTTGGCCCATTTCGCCGCATTTTCGTCACGAACAACCATTTCTTCCGGTGGCAGCCAGCGCGGCCAGCGGCGCTTCATGCCAATTTTCGCTTCACCGGACCAGGAAAAACCTTCGCGGCCGACGCCGACGCCGTAGCGGATGGCCTGGTTGTTTTCGCGGACATGGTAGAGGTGGCGGTGTTCGGGATCGACAATGAGGGTTCCGGGAAATTCGGTGCCGGGATAATCGACAAGCTGTTTGCGGAAGGTGTTGGGGATCTTCTTCAGGTTTGCCGGCGTGATCTGGAAATCAACCGGTGATTCGGGTGGCGGCAGCAGGCTGGGATCACGGGCAAAGCCATCGTTTTCACCGCCGTAGAGCAGATTTGTTTGCGCAAATGCGGGGGTTGCAAGGGTTAACAGGGAGAGGGAGCCAAACAAAATCTTGCGGCGCGAAACGGCAACGGACATGGCTTCCTCCTTTCCAGCATAAACGGAAAAGCCTTATGAAAGTTCCACGCGGCGGGAGCGTGAAAATGCTGTGGCAATTATGAGGCCATGGCTCACGCCAGCGTGAAGGTGGCCTGTCCAACCTGATAGACATTGCCGGAGCCGGTGATGGGCTGGCAATTCAGGGCAACGCCCTTGGGGAGGAAGGGGGCGGGGGCGAAGGCTTCGCAAAGCTGGCCATCCTTGGCGCTCCAAGTGCCTGTAGTTGTTCCTTTTCCGGTGACTTCCACGAGGGATGTGCCGTCGGAAGCGTAGAGCGTGACGCCGCTGTTGTTGGGGCCGGACCAGCGCCAGCTCTTGCCGGAGAGGATGTTCTGGATATCGGCCTGGCTCAGGCCCACGGGCTGCTGATCCACGGGGGCATAGGACTTGTCAGTGTTAGCGCAGGCGGCCAAGCCCAATGAAATCAATGTAATAGCGGCATAGTCGCGATAGCTCATGGGTAACTCCCGAATGGCCCTCTGTTAACTCTTAGCATATGGCGACAATGTGGACGAGCATGGTTAACGAAGCCTTAGGCTTCCCCTCATGTGAGCAAACAGCGTGGGCTGAGGCGTGCTTTTGCCCGTCACGATTTAGCGACATTCCCGCCATAGTTTTTCTCCTGACGCATAATGGGAGAGCATCATGAAATTTGTTTCCAGACTTCTCGTGGCCGGACTTCTGAGCACCGTCGCCTTCGCGCCCGCAAAGGCGGAGGTGGTGAAGATCACGCTTCTCGGCGTGGGCGATGTTTACAATTTCGCCGGCGGCAAAACGCGGGGCGGCCTGGCGCGGCTCAACGCGGTGGCACGGGCCGAGCGGGCTGCCAACCCGAATTTCCTTTACGTGTTTGACGGCGACCTTCTTTCGCCCTCGCTGCTGTCAGGGCTAGACCGCGGCATGAACATGATCGAGCTTACCAATGTGGTGCCCTTCGACCTGGCGGTGCCGGGCAACCATGAATATGATTTCGGCGTGGAGAATTTCGACGAGAAACTGAAAGCGTCGAAATATCCGTGGGCCGCCATCAACATCACGCATGCCGATGGCTCCGCCGTCAAAGGCCTTGGCGGGGTGATGATGAAGGACGTGGCGGGCGTGAAGATCGCCCTCATCCCCGTGGCGCAGGACACCTCGCCGCAAGTGGCTTCCACCGGCGAACTGAAATTCGGGCCCACGGCGCAAACCGCCATCGATGCGGCCAAGCAGGCGCGGAAAGACGGGGCCGAGCTTGTGGTGGGCGTGGTGCAGGCGCCGCATTCGGACGACCAGAAGATGTTTGCCTCGAAAGCCTTCGACGTGATCCTTTCGGGTGATGACCACGACCTGGTGGTGCAATACAACGGCATCACGGCCTATGTGGACACCTCGACCGAGGCCAATCACCTGGTGCCCATCGACCTCACGGTGAACATCGAGGAGAAGGACGGCAAGCGCACGGTGAAATGGGAGCCGAATTTCCGCTTCATCGATACGGCGAGCGTCACCCCCGATCCGGAAACGCAAAAGCTGGTGGACGGCTTCGCGGCCGAGCTCGACAAGGAGCTTAACGTGGTGATCGGCAAGACCACGGGGCCGCTGGACAGCCGGCGCAACATCGTGCGCACCCAGGAGGCGGCCATCGGCAACCTGATCGCGGATGCGATGAAGGACGCGGTGAAAGCCGACATCGCCATCACCAATGGCGGCGGCATCCGCGCCGACAAGGAATATGCGGCGGGCAGCGACATCACGCGGCGGGATATCCTGAGCGAATTGCCCTTCGGCAACGTGACCGTTCTGACCGAGGTGACCGGCAAGCAAATCTGGGAGGCGCTGGAAAACGGCTTCAGCAAATATGAGGACGGGGCCGGGCGCTTCCCGCAGGTCTCGGGCCTCAAGATCGTGGCCGATGTGAAGAAGCCCGCGGGGGCGCGCGTGGTTTGGGTGATGGTTGGCGATAAGGCGCTTGATCCCGCCGCCACCTACAAGCTCGCCACCAATGACTACATGCTGGACGGCGGCGACGGCTACACGGCGCTGAAGGGCGGCAAGGTGACGGTGGACGCGCGCGGCGGCAAGTTGATCGCCAATGACGTGATGGTGCTGCTGAAGAAGCTCGGGACGGTGGATGCGAAGGTTGAGGGGAGGATTGTGATTCAGTAGGGGGCTTGCCCGCTATGACGTTATGCGTTATAATGCCTCATGATCCGGAGCTTCGCAGAGCGTGATACGGAACTAGTTTGGAATGGTGTCCGCTCGCGGAGATTGCCGGACGATGTGCAACGCGCTGGGCAGCGGAAGCTGGAAATGCTTGATGCGGCGGAAACTGTTCAGGACTTACGCGAGCCGCCGAGCAACAGGCTTGAGATGCTGAAGGGCGACCGGAAGGGTTTCTGGTCAATCAGGATCAACAAGCAATGGCGCGTAATTTTTAGATGGGTGAATGGATATGCTGAAGACGTTGAAATCATCGACTACCACTAAGCAACGCAAATCCGACTTGCTGCCGATCCCCACGGTTGGCGAAATTCTGCTGGAGGAATTTCTGAAGCCTTTGGAGCTGTCGCAAAATGCGCTGGCCCGCGCCGTTGGTGTTCCGCCGCGCCGGATCAACGAGATTGTCCTGGGCAAGCGGGCGGTGACCGCCGATACGGATTTGCGCCTGACGCGCTATTTCAAGCTATCCGAAGGTTTCTTTCTACGCTTGCAGATGAGCTATGATCTGCGCGTCCAGCGGCGGGCCCTGGGCAACAAACTGGATTTCATCAAGCCAAGGGCGGCGTGAGCCGGACGGGGTTCGAATAAAGATGAAGTCCAAGAGCAAATGGGATTCCTGGTTTTACCGCACACGGCTATACATGAAGTGGGCATGGGCCGATGTGAAAAAGGATTTCATTAGTGGCAAAGGTGTTTTGGCAAGCCGAATGCGATGGTATTTCGGACTGACAATAATTATCATATTGCTTGCGATAGCCAAGTTTGGATTTGAACTGTTTTAACACCGAGACCCAGAACCGTTGACGCTTGGGAGTCTGGGTGGTCAGCTCGGAGGCCGACCATCGAGAGAAGGGGATCAGGCGGCTTCCAGGACTGCCCTCACGTCAGGCAGTTGGAACGGCTTGTGGAGCACGCCCAGAAGCTCGAGGTCCAGGTTCTTCACCAATTGCTCGGCCTCATTCAGGCGCCGGTCATTGCTGCTCATCACGACAATGGCGGATTTCACGTTTTGCCGTCCGAGCTGCTCAAGGACCTGTATGCCGCTGACCTTGGGCATCACCATATCCACGAAGACGATATCATCGTTCCTGACTTCATAGGTGTGGCTGGCCGACGGATCTTGCTTGACGATAACATCATGGCCCAAGCTGCCGACCAGCGCGGTCAAAATTCCCGCGAGTTGCAGATCGTCATCAATGATGACGACCCGGCGCTTGCGCGCAAAAACACGATTCACTGGATTGATCGCGCCCGGTTTTTCGCCCTCAGGCGACGAAATTTCCGGGGCACCGCCTACCATCCGCACGGTGCTGTCCAAAGCCATCCAATCATCAGCCAGATCGTCCCAATATTTTTTCAGGAGTGTGTCGCGGGCCAATCCAGCCTGGTGTGAACAATGCGCGGCGGGTGCGCCATAAGCGTTGGTTTCTTCAAATTTCATGGGGTTACCTCTTGGGTCTGTCACTACAACCCGCGGGGAGTCAAAAGGTTCCCCAATTCCTCGAAACGCCTGAATGAAGGCGTTGGGGACCCTATTGATGGTTAACGACTAGAGAAGAAACTCGTCGCGGCGGGGGGTGAAGGTGTCGATGAGCAGGCCCTTCTCCAGCGCCACAACGCCGTGGACGAGATTTGGGGCGACGATGTAACTGCCGCCTGCGGAGAGCCTGGTGGTGACTCCATCGATGGTGACGTCGAAGCTGCCTTCGGCCACGTAGCTGACCTGTGAGTGGGGATGGGAATGGAGCGGCCCCACCGCGCCTTTTTCGAAGCTGAAGGCCATGAGCATGAGTTCCGGGCGCTGGGCGAGGACGGCCCGCCTGTTGCCGGGGGAGACCTCGGTCCAGACCGTGTCACCCGCGATGTTGAAAGCTTTGCCAATTTCCGTTGCCATGGGGCCTTTATAGCTGCGAATGTGGGCTCTTCAAGCCATCCTTGCGGAGTATAAAATGAGCGACGACCATCCTGTTACCGACACGGCCATTATCGGCAGCGGCTTTATCGGCCGGGCCTGGGCCATCAGCTTTGCGCGGGCGGGGGCTCGGGTGCGGCTGTGGGACCAGGCGGCGGAGCAGACGGCCGGGGCCCTGGCTTATATCGGTGGGGTTCTGGAAGACCTTTCGCGCAATGATTTGTTGAACGGCAAGACGCCCCAATCCGTGCTGGGCCTGATCTCGGTTGCCTCAAGCATGGCGGAGGCCTTGGCGGAGGCAACTTACGTGCAGGAAAACACGCCGGAGGTTCTGGCCACGAAGATCAAGGTCTTCGAGGCGCTTGACGGGGCGGCGCGGGCCGATGCGATTTTGGCGAGTTCAACGTCAGCACTTTTGCCGTCTCGCTTCACCGAGAAGCTCAAGGGCAGGGGGCGTTGCGTTGTGGTGCATCCGATCAATCCGCCCTATCTGATCCCGGCGGCGGAAATCGTGCCCTCTCCCTGGACGAGCCCAGAGACGGTTGAGCGGGCGCGGCGCTTTCTGGTAACGGCTGGGCATGCGCCGCTGGTGATGAAGCGCGAGCTTGACGGCTTCATCATGAACCGCCTGCAGGGGGCGCTGCTGGAGGAAGCCTTCCGGCTGGTGGCCGATGGCTATGCCTCGGTGGAAGACATTGACATCGGCATCCGCGACGGGCTGGCGCTGCGCTGGTCGTTCATGGGACCGTTTGAAACCATGGACCTCGATGCGCCGGGGGGCGTGCGCGATTACGCAGCACGCTACCAGGGGATTTACGAAAACCTGTTCCACCAGATGCAGCGGCG
>JBBQNU010000083.1:0-13518 GCA_038330285.1 Hyphomicrobiales bacterium
TCGCCACCTTTGACCGGGATCCAAAATTCAAGACCGACCGGATGGCCGGCGGCCTCGCCGATTTCGGCAATGGCCGCCATCTCAGCTTCACCGTCTCCACCCAGCTCGCCCCCTGGCAGCGCGCCCAGATCGGCGGCACCACGGGCCGCATCGAAGTTGAAATTCCTTTCAACGCCCCGCCGGACAAGTCCAACCGCTATTTCGTCCAGGGCATGCAGATGAACGAAGGCACCTGGCACGAACTGCCCGTCTCCGATCAGTACCAGTTGCAGGCCGAAGCCTTCGGCCGCGTCATCCGGAAAATCGAGAAGCCCGTCTGGGGCGTCGAAGACGCCATCCAGAACATGAAAATCATTGACGCCTTCTTCCGCTCCGAAAAAAGCGGCAAGTGGGAGAAGCCATAGGGCCAACCCCATATCTCTCCATGGTCGGGCTTGCCTGTCCTCGGGCTTGACCCGTGGAACCCGACCACCCAGACTTCGAAATGACCCGATGCTCAAAAGACAGACAGTGATTCAAACGCTTTTCCTCAGCATCATGTTTGGAATGCTTTCACTTGTGCCTTATCAGCTTAATCAAAATGGTTATGCAGTTAACGGTGCTCTGGTGGCCGTGGGTTGGATGACGCTCACGCTTTCAGTTTTGGCGCTAGTGTATAGTTTTTTATCTGTGGTGGCGTCGATGATGATGTTGACCCTCCTTTCCAATCCCGGAGGCGTTGAGTTGCTCATTAAGGCGCGCAACCCCTACAGGATAGTTGCATGGAAAGAAGCATGCGAAAGTTATGAAGAAATCGCTCAACGCCATCGCACACCTCAGCATGAGGAAAAATAAAATTCCCTCGCCCTGAGGTGCCCGCGGAGCGGGCCTCGAAGGGCCTGGTCCTGCCGCATCACGCAAGCTCCAGCCTTTCGCGCGCCGCGCTGGCAAGGAATGCTGATCTTGTCAGGCCGCGCCGTGAAGCCTCGGCATCTATGGCTTCAAGCAGGCCCGCGTCAAAGGTAAGATTGGCGCGCACCGTGCGGCCCGCGTCCAGCACGACGGGCAGAATGACGGCGGCTTCATTCCGCTTTGCATCGATTTCACCGGCCTTCAGGATTTGCACCATGCTGCGCGCTTTGGGCAGAACCTCACCCTTGGTTTCACGCTGGGCAATCCACTCCCGCGCGGCGGACATGGCATCGCTGATGGCCGCTTCCGGTGTCGCCCCGCCACCATAGCAGCCGGGAAGGTCCGGAATACGAACCCCGTAGCTCTTTCCGCTGCCATCGAGAATACCGATATACTGGGCCATCAAATCCATCCTGCCTTCTTTGCGATGTCGCGCGCCACGCCGGGCGAAAGTTCCCGATGCCGCGGCACGATCAATGTAATATCCGGGTGGGAAGGATGCTCGAATTTGTCATGGCGTCCGCCATGCACTTTTAGCCAGCCTTCACGCTCCAGGCGGGCAATGACTTTTCGTGTATTGGTTTCATTGCCCATGGGAATCTGGTTACCGCTATGGGCATAAAAAGTCAATAGTTAGTGCGCATTATTATGCACGCTAAAACTGTCTAATCCCACAATCGCGCCGCCCCGCGCACGCCGCTTCTTTCGCCGTGCTTTGCGCGCACGACCTTGGCCACCGCCGTTCCTGAAAAGCTGTAGCGCGAAATCAGCGGCGGCAATTGCTCGACGAGTTCCGGCAATTCACTGAGCCCGCCGCCAATCACAAACACATCGGGGTCAACCACACAGGCAATATTCGCCGCCACCCGCGCGAAGCGGTCCTGCAGGCGTTGCAGCGAAGCCAGCGCCTGCGCATCGCCACGCCGCGCCCGCGCCACGATTTCCTTGGCTGAAATATCCTCGCCCGTAACCCGCAAATGATCGCGCTGCAGGCCGGTCCCTGAAACATATTGCTCGGCACAGCCCTTCTTCCCGCAGAAGCACGGCAGCAGCGGCCACTCGCTGTCATTGGGCCAGGGCAGGGCCGTATGGCCGAATTCACCCGCCTCGCCATTGGCCCCCACCACCAGTTTGCCATTGACCACCAGCCCGCCGCCCAGCGCGGTTCCCACCGTGAAGAAGGCCACCACCGCATAGCCCTGGCCCGCCCCGTCGATGGCTTCCGACAGCGCAAAACAATTCGCGTCATTCTCCATTTTCACCGGCCGCCCGATGGCCGCTTCAAGATCATGCTGGAACGGCTTGCCATTGCAGAAAAGAATGTTGGCGTTGCGCCACAATCCGGTCAGGCGCGAGCTTGATCCCGGCGCGCCAATGCCAACGCTGCCTTCGCCCGCTTCCCGCACAAGATCGGCAATCGCTGCAACCACGCCTTCATAAGTTTTTGGCGTCGCCACCCGTTTCTCAAACAGTGTTTCACCCGCAGCCGAAAGTGCGATGGCGTCAATCTTCGTGCCGCCGAGATCGATGCCGATGCGCCGGTTCATGTCCGGTTGTAAACATCATCATAGCGGATGATGTCATCCTCGCCGAGATAATCGCCGAACTGTACCTCGATGATTTCCACCAGGCTGCCCGTATTGTTTTCCAGCCGGTGCTTGTCGCCTTTGGGAATGTCGATGTGCTGCGAGCGCGAAAGATCCTGTACCGTGTCACCGACGGTGACAGTCGCAATCCCCGTCACCACCGTCCAATGCTCGCCCCGGTGCGTGTGGCTCTGCAGCGAAAGCCTGCCGCCCGGATTGACCGCAATGCGCTTCACCTTGAAACCGTTGCCTTCATCCAGAATATGGAATGTGCCCCAGGGCCGCGTCTCGCTATACATTCTGAATTCCTTTCAAAGCGCTGTAAAGCGCGCGGAAATCTCCTAGCCGATCCGCATAGGCTTTGGAAAGTTTTTGATCGGGCTCCAGGTGCAGCAGCGCCTTGGGCTTTGTGCAAACCGCGGCAATGGACTCGCCGGTCATTGCAAGCCGCGCCAGCCGCGCCGCGCCAAAAGCAGCGCCCACATCAGAACCCTTAGGGATAGTAATCCGCCGATTGAGAACATTCGCAAGCATCTGCATCCAGAAGGCGCTGCGCGTGCCGCCGCCCGCCACCAGCAATTCCGCAACGCGCGTGCCCCCCTGTTCCAGAACATCCTGGCAATCCGCAATCGACAGGGCCACGCCTTCAAGAACTGCGAGCGCCAAATCTTCCTGTGTGGCCCCCGCATGCAGGCCGTGAAAGGCCGCCCGCGCCGCAGGGTCGTTATGCGGTGTACGCTCGCCGCTGAGATAAGGCAAAAACAGAAGGCGCCCCGGCCCTCGATAGCGCCGCTGCGTGCGCTGCAAAAGACTTTGAAGGGTGCCGCCCTGCAAAACCCCGTTCAACCAGCTCAGGGGGCCTGCGCCATTGAGCAGTGCAGCCACCTGATACCAAAGATCAGGCAGGCCATGGCCCAGCGCCTGGATCATCTGCTGAGGCCGTGGCCGGAAACTTTTCGTCGTTACAAAATACTGCGCCGAAGTGCCCAGCGAAATAAAGCCGTCGCCGTCATGGATGGCGCCGATGCCGATGGCAGACGCCGCCGCATCCCCGGCGCCTGCCGCAATGGGAAGCCCCGCCGGCAACCCGAGAAAATCCGCCGCCGGCTTATGAAGATGCGCCGAAGCCCGCGGCCCCTCATCAATGCGTGGAAGATTCTCAAGCCGGATGCCCGCCGCCTCCACCAAAGCCGGAGACCATGCCCTTTTCCCCACATCAAGAAGCGACATGCCGGAGGCATCGCAAGGATCGGTGATGAACTCACCGCTCATCCGGAAGCGCAGAAAATCCTTAGGGACCAGAACCATGGCAAGCTGTTTGAAAACCTCGGGCTCATGGGCCTGGAGCCAGAGAAGCTTGGGGCCGGTGAAGCCCGCCACCGCCGCCACCCCGGCGATTTGCCCGATATCGGAGAATTTCCCGTTGAAGAGAGCCGCTTCCGCCCCGGCGCGCCCGTCATTCCACAGAATGGCGGGGCGGAGAACATGGCCCGCCCCATCCAGAATGACGGCCCCATGCATTTGCCCGGAAAGGCCGATGGCTGCGATGCGCGACCACGCCGTGCGCTGCCTTTCGCGCAACATCTTGCAGGCCTTTCCGAGTGCCTGCCACCAGTCCTGCGGCTTCTGTTCGGACCAGCCTGGCCGTGGCCGCGAGGTTGGCAGGGCCACTTCGGCAAGCCCCACAACGCGTTGTTTATGATCGGTGATCAGGCATTTGAGCGCCGTCGTCCCGAGGTCGATGCCGAGATAGGTTGAGGTGCTGAAGGCCATGGTTACTGCTATGTAAACAGGTGGTTTTAGCCCGTGTCCACTGGGCAATTGACGTGTCCCGCAAGCCTCGTTATAAGCCGCCCATCTCAATTCAAGTCAGGAAAGTTCAATGGCCAATACAAAATCGGCAAAGAAAGCAACGCGCGTCTCGGCGCGCCGCGCCACCGTCAACAAGAACCGCACCAGCCGCGTGCGCAGCACCATCCGCAAGGTTGAAGAAGCGATCAGCGCCGGCAACAAGGAAGAAGCAGTTATCGCCATGAAGGCGGCTGAGCCTGAGCTGATGCGCGGCGCCCAGAAGGGCATCCTTCATAAAAACACCGCATCCCGCAAGATTTCGCGGCTGACCAGCCGCATCCGGGCCCTTTTCGCCTGAAAGTTATCCACATAACTATTTGAAAACGCGCCGGGATCATCTCCGGCGCGTTTTTGTTTGTCAGATGACGGACGTTATTTGGCACAGTTAATGTAAATATTTCAATATCTTGGCGCGGCTGCGAGTGCGGCCGCCAAAAATAATGTTGGTTTTCGCCCGTGCCGCTTTGCAAATTTTTTAATGTTGCAGTGCCCCGGCGATTTCCACGGCGTCCCAGCCCGGCCTGATTCACAATGTCACATCATAGAGTTAGCAAAAACCGGCGGGCGTGTTCAAAAACCCCCCAATTCATCGGTGCGCTCCGTGTACGGAATAATGCCTGATTCATCTTGCAGTGTGTCACCCTGCCTTTGTAGGTTCCCCCTAACGCTGCTGACTGGAAGGCACGAGACAGCGGGTTAAAACACCAAAGGGATGCAAAAATGAAATGTCAGAGTGTGGGGCAAATTTCTGACACGGAGTTATTTGGGCGTTTAAGGGCGGGTAGGTTCTCCAAGTTGTAAGGTTTGAGGCGTCGCACAGGCGTGGATTGTTCTTTTTGGCAGGAACGATGCCGGATTTCTGTGTCTGAAGCCTCGTTGGAATTCTGAGTTGAAACAATGCAACGAGAGAGTGCGCGAGAAAATGACTGAACTAGCGGTGGCAGTTGATCTGAAACAGAAATGGCAGCGGGTTTCACACAGGCTCCGCGCCGAATTGGGGGAGGATCTTTTTACCAGCTGGTTTGGCCGCATGGACGCGGAGGACTGCTGCAACCTGAAGCTCATCGTCTCGGTGCCAACCCGCTTCCTGAAGAGCTGGATTGAAAACCACTATGTCACCAGGCTGCAAAAAATTGCCGAGACCGAATTTGGCCGGCTTGATGCGGTGCAGGTCCGTGTCCGCGGCCAGGTAACGCCGTCCCGCGCCGTCGAAATGGCCGAGCAGCGCCCCGCCGAAAATCCCCATGCCTCCCATGCCTCCCATGCCTCCCATGACGGGCAGCGTGGCAGCGCCACGCCCAGCGCCAATTTCCTGCAGCAGGGCGAACGTAACACCCAGCTTGATTCCGCCCAGACTTTCGACAGTTTCGTGGTGGGAACTTCCAATCAGCTGGCCCATGCGGCCGCCTGCCGGGTCACCGATGCCAATGCCGGCGCCCCCGTCACCTTCAATCCCCTGTTCATTCATTCCGCTGCGGGCCTCGGTAAAACCCATTTGCTCAATGCCATCGGCCACCGCATCCGCGACATTCATCCCGAACGCAAGGTGCTGTTCCTCACCGCCGAGCGCTTCATGTACAGCTTCATCCAGGCGCTCCGAAGCCGCGATACCATTTCCTTCAAGGACCAGTTCCAGTCGGTGGACGTGCTGCTCATCGACGATTTCCAGTTCCTGCAGGGCAAGACCATGCAGCAGGAATTCTGCCACACGTTTAATTCTTTGGTGGATTCGAGGCGGCAAGTAATTGTGGCGGCGGACGTTCCGCCGTCACAACTCGATACCATCGATCAGCGCATGCGCTCCAGGCTCATGGGCGGCTTGGTCATTGACATCGAACTGCCCGATCTAGAACTGCGCCGCAAAATCGTCCTCGGCCGCTATGTCGCCATGAACAGCCGCGACCATTCCGTGGTGATCCCCGATGAAGTTCTGGAATTTGTCGCCAACCGCATCACCGGCGGTGGCCGTGAGCTGGAAGGTGCCTTGAACCGCATCGTCGCCTATCAGCAGTTCAACAAGTCCCCCATCACCCTCGATCTCGCCGCCATGGTGCTGCGTGACATGTCGGCCAATCCGGACCAATGCCGCATCAAGATCGACGACATCCTGAAAATCGTCGGCCGCCATTTCAATGTGGCGCGCACCGATCTGCTTTCGCCGCGCCGCGCCCGCTCCATCGTGGTGCCGCGCCAGGTCGGCATGTATCTCGCCAAGAAAATGACCTCGCGCTCGCTCCCCGAAATTGGCCGCAGGTTCGGCGGCCGCGATCATTCCACCGTGCTTCATGCGGTGCGCAAGATCGATGACCAGATCAAGACCGATGACCGGCTGGCCAAGGAAGTGGCCCTGCTGATCCGCCTGGTGGAGCAGCAGTAGCTTATCCACGAGGGTAGTAGGTCAGTCTGAATTTCCGCTTTGGGCCATCAGCAGACATAGGTTAACTAATCATTGACATTCAATGTCTTGATGAAGGCCTCAATCTCGGAGAGTTGTTGGTCCGTCATTTTGCGAGGATATGGCAACCTGCTCTCGCCGAAGGGCGCCTTTGGTGCATTATTGTAATGAACCATGACTTCATGAAGCGTCGCAAAATGTCCATTGTGCATGTAAGGCGGACGTTGAGCCACACCCCGCAAGGAAGGCGACTTGAAAGCTCCCACCTGGTTCGGCAAGTCGAACTGCATCATCTTGTTTCGCAGGCAGGGATCGGAATCGTCACTGAACTCACCCAGGCAATTGAAAGGATCGTCCTTCAGTGCGTAAACTGCTGCGCTATTGCCTATGTCGGTGGCAGCGCTAGTGCCAGGCAGGCCCAGATTATAGAATTCTGAGTCAGTAAAAAGTGGGCCTTTGTGACAGCTCATGCAGTTGCCCTGGTTGAGGAAAAGTTTTAGCCCGTTGCGTTCCGGTTCGGTGAATATCTTGTTCGCTGCGACGTCGTCCTTCGCCACTAGGGCTGCGGCATAGCTATCAAATCGCGTCAAGGGCACCGGAATTGTGCGCTCAAAGGCTTCAATTGCTTTGCCCATATTGGCAAAGGTCATATTGACAGCCCGCTGTTGTTCAGGAGCCAATGCCTGCCAAGCTGACACCGCCTCTGGCGCACCTGACGGTGCAGCATGTGCAGGAAGTTTGCCGAAATTGGGCAAGTTGCCAAACACAGCCTCATAGTCAGAGCGATAATTGGCAGCGATCAGTTGTGCTATCATTGTCCGATCGGCACCATGTTCGGCCTGGCTTTCCAGTGGGCCGAGCGCCTGCGACCACTGGCTATCTTTGCGTCCGTCCCAAAAGAAGAAAGGATAATAGGAGGTTCCCGCAAGCGGCATAGTGCGGCGGGTGACATCGGCGATGCCGTGGCCTACCCGAAGATCGTCTTGAAACTGATGATCGGGAACGTGGCATGACGAACACGAAACCGCGCCATTTGCGCTAAAGCGCGGGTCGAAGAAAAGTGACTTGCCTAATGCTGCGGCCTGCGGATCGTCTGCCACGCGGTTGGTACTATTAGGACGTAGAGGGCGAAGGGCTGCAATCGACAGCGATTTGATGGTGTATACTTCTGTGCTCGACCAGAATGGATTGTCTTGCGCCACTGCGCTGGTCAGTCTTGCAAGCACCAAGACCAAACCAAAATGTGCGGAAACTAGCGCAACTACTCCCTTTGCTCCACGATGACGGGGATTTTTGTTACGGGCCATGGATTGGTGAGAACGCCGATCAGTGGACACGTCAACCTCTATTGTGGCATGCACTGGACGACCAGATCAGCGAAGAGCACCATGTTATGAAATGTTGATTCGTCGCGTCACCTGGCCATTGCTCTCCCAATAAGTTTTCTTTTTGGTGATCCATGGATCATCCATTGCAGGTTGGATTTGCCCTGAAGTGTCAATGGCGCGCGAAGTCACGGTGTGCTCGCCCTTTGGTGGATCTTTCCAGTCGAGATACCAGATTTTCCAGGCGAACTTCCCTTCATCGCGCTTATCGATAGTTTCCAGTTGCCACGGCCCGTCGTCGATTCTGACTTCAACCTTAGCGACGGGCGCTCCCCAGGCCGCCCCCGAAATCCTGTAGCTGTTGTCCTTCCTTGTGACCCGCGCCGGCGCCGATTTCGACAGGGAGCGGCCAACGGAGGTTTCGACCCATACTGTCTCGCCGTTATGGTCTTCCTCGCGAATGGTCACATAGTCGCGCGCCATAAACTTGTTCCTGAAAGGCTTATCAATCAGCTCGATGCGCTTCAGCCACTTGACGTTGGCGATGCCGTACCACCCAGGCGCGATAAGCCGCAGCGGAAAACCGTTGGGCGCCGGCAAGGCCGCGCCGTTCATCTCGTAGCAGAGTATATTATTGGGGTTCATCGCTTCGTCGAGCGTCATGCTGCGCGCGAAGTTCTGGCGCATCTTGAGGTCACGCTCCTTTAGCTCCACATCACCCGCATCGGTTCCCCAGAACACCACTTCGACGGCGTCCTTTTTCACGCCCGCTTCTTCCAGAACGGCGGCAAGCGGCGTGCCCGCCCATTGGGCGTTTCCGATGCCTCCGGTGAAGAAGGGGAAGCCATGGTTGCCCGAACATTCCACCGTGAAAGTAACCTTCTGGCTGGGCCGCGCCCTGAGGTCGGCAAGCGTCAGGCTCAGGGGCTTCTTCACCTTGCCATCGATCTCGAGCTTCCAGGTTTTGGCATCGACCACCGGCCGGTTGAAATGCGCGATGCTGAAGAACTTGTCATTTGGTGTCACCCAGGAATCCAGGTCCTCCCAGACGAGCTGGCTCTTGATCACCTCCGGAACCGGATTATCCGCCGGCTGGTCGAGCCAGGCGATCACGGTCTCGCCCGCCCGGCTGGGAAAGGCCCAGGCGAAGCGCGACTGGAAAACCGCCAGGGCGGCAAGTGCGGCACTTCCATTGATGATGAATTCGCGGCGTGCAAGAGCAGACATGGCAACCTCCCCTTTTTAAAGACCCTATTGGGCTTGGGGTGAAGTTTCGCCTATTCTGGAAATTCCGCATCCCCCAAATGGGGGTGACAATTAGTGCTGGATAGGGTTTCTAATCTGGGCAGCACGCGCCACCAATTCTGCCTGTCGCCGTGAACCGGTCTTGGCGAAGACCGACTTCAATTGGCTGCGCAGGGTCTGACGGCTCACCCCGAAAGTGGCTGCGGCCCCATTGATGTCGTGGCCCTCGCAGATCGCGGCGGCGAGGCGGGCTTCCGCACTGGTGAGGCCGAACACCAGGCTGAGACGGGCCGCGTCTGTAATCGACGGCCGGGTCAGGTCGCTCACCACGAGAATGGCCCGGCAGCCATCAAAAATATCATTGCAGGCGGAGGTGATCGGCATCGCCTCGACTAGCAGCCAGGGCGTGCCGCAGCGGGCAATAATCACGGGGGCGGGAAGTAGGCCCGCGGTTGATTTTGCCTGTTCGATCTCGGCCATGAAGTGGTCAATCCGCTCCAAGCTGGAGTTTGCGGCTGTCCAAAGCCTGCCATTACGTATGCCGAATTCGTTGCAGAACAGGTCTTCGGCCCGGCGGTTAAAGCGTGCCACTCGTCCAAACTTGTCAATAAGCATTGCTGCAGATCCGGCTCGCTCGAGCGTGAGAATTTCATTCTCTACTGCCGCGTGGGAGACTTTCTCCGCTAGGCTGATGATACGCGCCATGCGTGCTGCAACTTCAGCAATGGGTTTCAGGACACTCGGGGTAAACGGTTCATTGCCGCGATGAAATGGAAGACACCATATTCGGTCCTCCACCTGAAATATTCCGCATGCCCAATGCAGGCACCCCGCGGGCCCCACGATTTCCTGATGAAACCGCGACTGCTTAATATCTTCGTCCGTGAATAATTGCGACTGAAGGACTGCTGGAACGCCTTGGCTGACAAAGGGAGCTCCCCGTGTCACATAGACATCGGATACCCAGTCCAAGTTCCGCTGCCACTGCTCACTTATCCTCCATGCCTGGCTGGAGCGGACCACCCCAACGGAGCGTTGCGAGACTTCCTGTGGGAGGATTTGGCAAGCATTGGCCCCGAGCGAATGGGATAAATTATCCAATGCCGCCGTCCATAGCTTCGGTGCGGCAATTGCATCGTAGCACATGTCCAAAGCGCGTTCAGTTTCCGGAGACAAACCCACTGATAGGACCTCCTGACTCAAACTAAGTACCACTTTGTAACATAAGGGGCAATCCAAGGGTGCGGATTGAGCGAGGTCCGCTTTGGGTCAAAAGCGGAAATTCAGACTGACTAACTACCTATCCACAGGAAGTCTTGAACCCCGGCCGCTTTCGGGCCATTGTTTACGGCCCACTAAGGGGTCAAGGACAGGGGTATTTCCGTTATGCGTGTGACGATTGAACGATCTTCGTTTCTCAGGGCGCTCAATCATGTGCAAAGTGTCGTGGAGCGGCGCAACACCATCCCGATCCTCTCCAATGTCCTCATCCAGGCGGCGGGCGCTAATCTCCGCCTGACGGCAACCGATCTCGATATCGAGATTGTCGAAACCGTCTCAGCCGAAGTGGGCAAGGAAGGCTCGGCCACGGTGCCCGCCCATATGCTCTACGATATCGTCCGCAAGCTCCCCGAAGGGGCCCAGCTTCAGCTTGAACAGGGGCCCGATACGGGCCGCATTTCGGTGTTCGCCGGCAAGTCGCGCTTTGCGCTCCAGGCCCTGCCGCCGGAAGATTTCCCCGATCTCGCCAGCGGCGAGCTGACCAATACATTTTCGATTGCCGCCTCCGATCTCAAGGGCCTCATCGAGAAAACCCGTTTCGCCATCTCCACCGAAGAGACCCGCTATTACCTGAACGGCATCTATCTCCATGAAGTGGCGGCGGGTTCGCTGCTCCGCGCCGTGGCAACCGATGGCCACAGGCTGGCCCAGGCCCAGATCGCGCTCCCCAAAGGCGCCAAGGGCATGCCCGGCATCATCGTCCCGCGCAAAACCGTGCTTGATGTGGTGAAGCTCTTGGAAGGCGAAGACGGCGAGGTCGAAATCGCGCTCTCCTCCTCCAAGATCCGCTTCACCGTCGGCAATCTGGTGCTCACCTCGAAGCTCATCGACGGCACCTTCCCCGATTACGAGCGCGTCATCCCGCGCAACAACGACAAGGTGCTCGACGTCGACACCAAAACCTTCGCCGACGCGGTGGACCGTGTGTCGACAATTTCCATGGAAAAGGGCCGCGCCGTGAAGCTCAATATCGCCTCGGGCAAATTGACGCTCACCGTCAACAATCCGGACTCCGGTTCCGCCGAAGAGGAAATGCCGGTGGAATACGCCCACGATCCCATCGATATCGGCTTCAACGCCCGCTACCTCTTGGATGTGGCAAGCCAGGTGAAGTCCGACCACATCAGTTTCCTCCTCGCCGATGCGGGCTCGCCCACCATCGTCAAGGACCCAAGCGATGATCAGGCCCTCTATGTTTTGATGCCCATGCGGGTGTAAACTTAAGCCACTGTGACTGATTCAACCGGCCTTGCTCTCACCCGCCTGACGCTCACCAATTTCCGCAATTATTCCGGCCTGAGGCTGGACGTCTCGGCGCGCCTCATCGCCCTCTCCGGCCCCAATGGCGCGGGCAAGACCAACCTGCTCGAAGCCATCTCACTGCTCACCCCCGGCCGGGGCCTGCGCGGCGCCAGTTTCGATGAGCTCGCCAATCTGCAAAATGTTTCCTCCTGGGCCATCGCCGCCGAAGTGGCCACCCCCAACCATGAAGTGAAACTCGGAACTGGCTGGAGCCTGGCCGCCGGCGAAGCCGATGGCGCGTCCGCGGGCCGCCTCGTGCTGATCGACGGCCACCTGCAGAAAGGCTCAGGAGCCCTCGGCGAATACATGCGCATGCTCTGGCTCACCCCCGCCATGGACCGCCTCTTTGCCGGTCCTGCGGGCGACAGAAGGCGCTTTCTCGACCGCTTGGTGGCCACCTTCGATCCCGAACATTCCTCCCGTGTCGCCGTCTTTGAAAAAGTCATGCGTGAACGCAACCTCCTGCTCCAGGAACCTCGCGCCGATGCCGTCTGGCTCGGAAGCCTCGAGGCCCATATGGCCGAAGCCTCCGTGGCCATCGCCGCCGCCCGTATTGCCGCCGTGGACGCCCTGCAAAAACACATCCACGAAACCCGCGCGGCCAGCGCCTTCCCGTGGGGGCTGATCAGCATCGATGGCGAGATCGAAACTCTGGTTTCTGCCATGCCGGCGGTGCGCGCCGAGGATGAATACCGTAGGATGCTGGCTGATTCGCGCTTCCCCGACCGGGCTGCCGGAAGGGCCCTCAAAGGCACCCACAGGAGTGATTTCATCGTCGTCCACGGACCCAAATCCATGCCCGCCGCCCAATGCTCAACCGGCGAGCAGAAAGCCCTGTTGATAGGGCTGATTTTGGCCCAAGCCCGCGCAGTAAAAGCTGTGGCAAATCTGCCTCCTGTGCTATTGTTGGATGAGGTCGCAGCCCACCTGGACAGGCAGCGCCGCGAGGGGCTTTTTGCCACTCTGGAGGCGATTGGGTGCCAGGCCTGGATGACAGGAACGGACGGCCATTTGTTTGAAGGTTTGGGGCAGGGTGCCCAGTGCTTCCATGTGGAAGCGGGAACCCTGGCGGAGATGAAGAGAAAAGATGCCACAAGGTAACGAAGCGAAATTGCCGGCCTATGACGCCGATTCCATCAAGGTCCTGAAAGGCCTCGATGCCGTGCGCAAGCGCCCCGGCATGTATATCGGCGATACCGACGATGGCTCGGGCCTGCACCACATGGTCTATGAAGTCGTCGACAATGCCATCGATGAAACCCTTGCCGGCCACGCCGACCGCATCACCGTGACACTCAATGCCGATGGCTCCGTCACCGTCACCGACAATGGCCGCGGCATTCCCGTTGACATCCACAAGTCGGAAGGTGTGTCCGCCGCCGAAGTGATCATGACCCAGCTTCACGCCGGCGGAAAGTTCGACCAGAATTCCTACAAGGTCTCGGGCGGCCTGCACGGCGTCGGCGTTTCCGTGGTGAACGCGCTCTCCATCTGGCTCAAGCTCACCATCTACCGCAACAATATGCTCCACAGCATCAATTTCACCAACGGCGATGCCGATGCCCCGCTGCAAACCCTTGGCCCCGCCGAAGGCAAGCGCGGCACCGAAGTCACCTTCCTGCCCAGCCCCGCCACCTTCACT
>JBBQNU010000084.1:0-13490 GCA_038330285.1 Hyphomicrobiales bacterium
GTCAAGCACACTGCCTTCACGCCTAACGGAGGACATGTCATGGCCTACAAAACGATTCTCGTTTCGCTCAATGAGCTGAATCGCCTGCCGCAGCTTTTGAGTGCCACCGCCACGATTGCCCGAAACTTTAACGCCCACATCTCCGGCCTCTATGTCATCCCTGCCGTGCAGCTCTATCCGTCCATGGGTTTTGAAGCGGTGCCACAGGTCTTTGACGGCAACCAGACCTATTTCAAGGATAACCAGGAAAAGGTTCGCAGCGCCTTTGAAGAGACCATGCGCAAGGAAGGCCTGAACTTTGATTTTCATGTCGTCCAAGGCGCCACCTCAAGCATTGCCGAAGAGGTGGTGAACAAGGGCCGCAGCGCCGACCTTCTGATCATTTCCGCCACCAACCCCGATGAAACCACCGGCGTCGAATCCGACTTTGTCGAGCAAACCCTCATGGCGGCGGGCCGCCCCATCATGGTCCTGCCCTTCAAGGGCGACACCAAATTGAACCTCGATGACGTGGTGCTGGGCTGGAACGGCGACCGCGAGGCCGCCCGCGCCGCCTTTGACGCCCTGCCGTTTCTCAAGGCCGCAAAGAAGGTGCGCATTGTGCGCACCGATCCCCAGAAAGACCCGGCACTCAAGGGCTCTATCGCTGGCGCAGACCTTGCCGAAACCCTGGCCCGCCACGGGGTGAAAGTGGAAACCGCAGGCATCCCCACCGCCGGCGATGATGCGGGCCATGCCCTGCTGCGCTGTGCCGATGACAATGGTTGCGACCTTATCGTCATGGGGGCCTATGGCCATTCGCGCCTGCGCGAGTATATTTTTGGCGGCGCCACCCAATATGTCCTGAACCACCTCACCCGCCCGGTGCTGATGTCGCATTAAAACTTGCGTTGCGGCCTAGGGACGGCTACCCATCGCCGCGAAATTAGTCTCGCGAAACGGATATCCCATGGCCTCCCATAATCTCTTCCTCCTCCCCGGTGACGGTATCGGCCCTGAAGTCATGGCCGAGGTTGAAGCCATCATTGCCTGGATGGATGCGAAAGGCATTGCCAAATTCAAAACCGACCGCGGCCTCGTCGGCGGCTGCGCCTATGATGCTCACGGCAAAGCTATTTCCGAAGAAGATATGGAAAAGGCGCAAGCCGCCGATGCGGTTCTCTTTGGCGCCGTGGGCGGCCCCCGCTGGGACAAGGTGGCCTATGTCCACCGCCCCGAAGCGGGCCTTCTGCGCCTGCGCAAGGATTTGGGCCTCTTCGCCAACCTGCGCCCAGCCATCTGCTATCCAGCGCTTGCTGAAGCCTCATCCCTCAAGCGCGAACTCGTCGATGGCCTCGATATCCTGATCGTGCGTGAATTGACCGGCGGGGTTTATTTCGGCGAACCCAAAACCATCACCGATTTGGGCAACGGCCAGAAACGCGCCATCGATACGCAGATCTATGACACCTATGAAATCGAACGCATCGCCCGCGTCGCCTTCGAGCTCGCCCGCACCCGCAAGAACCGCGTGGCCTCCGCTGAAAAGCGCAACGTGATGAAAACCGGCGTGCTGTGGAACGAGGTCGTTACCCGTATTCAGGCTGAAAGCTATTCCGATGTGGCCCTTGAACATGTGCTGGCCGACAACTGCGCCATGCAGCTGGTGCGCTGGCCCAAGCAGTATGACGTGATCGTCACCGACAATCTCTTTGGCGATATCCTGTCTGACGTCGCCGCCATGCTGACCGGCTCGCTTGGCATGCTGCCCTCTGCCTCGCTCGGCGCCGAAGATCCGAAGACCAAACGCCGCAAGGCCCTCTATGAGCCAGTGCACGGTTCCGCCCCCGACATCGCCGGAAAGGCCCTGGCCAATCCCATCGCCATGATCGCCAGCTTCGGCATGTGCCTGCGCTATTCCTTCGGGCTCATCGACTGGGCCGACAATGTCGACACCGCTATCGCCAATGTCCTAGCCAAAGGCCTCCGCACCAAGGACATCGCCGCGAAAGACGAAAAAACCGTCACCACCAAGGAAATGGGCGCGGCAATCCTGGAAGAATTGAAAGCTCTTTAGTAAATTCGTCATTCCGGCGAAAGCCGGAATCCCGCTGCGGCAAGACCCCGGCTTTCGCCGGGGTGACGGCTACGTTGAACGCTTCCGCGCGGCCAGCGTCCGCAGCCGCAACGCGTTCAGGCGGATGAATCCCGCCGCATCCTTCTGGTCATAGGCCCCGCGGTCATCCTCAAAGGTCACCAGCGCATCGGAGTAAAGCGACTTCGGCGACTTGCGGCCCACCACGATCACATTGCCCTTGTAGAGCTTGAGGCGGACAATGCCCTCCACATGCTCTTGGCTCTTGTCCACCATGGCCTGCAGCATTTCGCGTTCCGGCGAATACCAGAAGCCATAATAGACCAGTTCCGCATAGCGCGGCATGAAGCTGTCCTTGAGATGGGCCGCCTCCCGGTCCAGCGTCAGGCTTTCCATGGCCCGGTGCGCCACTGACAGGATCGTGCCGCCTGGCGTTTCATAAACGCCGCGCGATTTCATCCCGACGAAACGGTTTTCAACGAGGTCAAGCCGGCCAATGCCATTGTCATGGCCCAGCTCATTAAGCTTGGTGAATAGCGTGGCGGGCGACATCGCCTTCCCGTCAATCGCTACAGGATCGCCCTTCTTGAATTCGACCTCGACATAGGTCGCCTTGTCCGGCGCGTCCTCCGGCGCGATGGTGCGCTGATACACGTAAGGCGGTGCTTCCACCCACGGGTCCTCCAGCACTTTTCCTTCCGAGGAAGAATGCAGTAGGTTGGCGTCGACGGAAAATGGCGCTTCGCCGCGCTTGTCCTTGGACACCGGAATCTGGTGGGCTTCGGCGAAATTGATTAGGTCCGTGCGGCTCTTGAATTCCCACTCACGCCACGGAGCGATGATCTTGATGTCCGGGTTCAGCGCATAGGCGGTAAGCTCAAAACGCACCTGGTCATTGCCCTTGCCAGTTGCGCCATGGGCGATAGCATCTGCCCCGGTTTCCCTGGCAATTTCAATCAACCGCTTGGAAATCAAAGGCCGCGCGATGGAGGTGCCGAGCAGATACACGCCTTCATAAAGCGCATTGGCCCGGAACATCGGAAACACGAAATCCCGGATGAATTCTTCCCGCACATCTTCCACATAAATCTGCTTGATGCCCAGCATCTCGGCCTTCTTCCGCGCCGGCTCCAGTTCGCCACCTTGGCCGAGATCAGCCGTGAAAGTCACAACCTCCGCACCATACTCCGTTTGCAGCCATTTCAGGATGATCGACGTATCAAGTCCGCCCGAATAGGCGAGAACAACTTTTTTAACCTGACTGCGCTTGGACATAAGATTTACTTTCTTCACTCAAGTTATTTGACCATCCGGGCGAAGGCGGGGATGACAGATTGAAGGGAGATTTCTGCAGCGCACCTATCATGCCTTCGGTCTTTTCCACAAGCCCGCAAAATTAATGAAGTCACTAGCCACCAAGGGTCACTTCTCCGCTCTTTATTGTTATACCGCATTTTTTGAGGTCGTCGGCATCGCAGGATTGGATGCGATATGCGCAATAGATAAATCCCACAAAAAGTAACCCAATTACAAAAACAAAAAATGGATAGCCGTATGTCATTCGAGCACGGTTTGACATGCGCTGGCTCTCAATTGCAATTTCACCGTGGTACATTTTTTGCCCATCGGGGTTGTCGATTGAGTAGTCCCATTTTTTGTTCTTATAGAAATTGTACTCAGCCCACCAATGTATCAAAAAATAAGTGAGCGCGATTCCCAGAATTGGAATGGCGACCAGCAACCAAATTGGCATTTCATCGCGCACTTGCCCTTACCTTCTGGCTCTCGGACTTGAGCTGCCCGCAGGCTGCCATGATATCCCGCCCTCGTGGCGTGCGAACCGGCGAGGCGTAACCTGCCTTGTTCAAAATCTCGGCAAACACCTCGATCACATCCCAGTCCGAACATTCGTACTTGGTGCCGGGCCAGGGATTGAACGGAATGAGATTGACCTTGGCAGGCATGCCTTCCAGCAATTTCACCAAGCGCTTGGCATCCGCCACGCTGTCATTCACGCCCTTGAGCATCACATATTCAAAAGTGACACGCTTGGCGTTGGAGGCACCGGGATAGGCCCGGCAAGCCGCAAGCAATTCAGCGATCGGATATTTCTTGTTGAGCGGCACCAGCTTGTTGCGGATTTCATCCGTCGTGCCGTGGAGCGAAATGGCAAGACCAGTACCAATCTCCTCGCCCGCACGGATGATTTCCGGAACCACGCCTGAAGTCGACAGCGTGATCCGCCGTTTCGACAGCGATATGCCTTCGCCATCGCTGACGATATCCATGGCGGTTTTCACGTTGTCGAAATTATAGAGTGGCTCGCCCATGCCCATCAGCACCACATTGGTAAGATAGCGCCCACTTTCCGGCGCATCGGGATTGGCTTCCATCTGGTGCGGCCATTCCTCCAGCTTGTCGCGCGCCAGCATCACCTGGCCCACGATTTCATTGGCCGTCAGATTGCGCACCAGCTTCTGTGTTCCCGTATGGCAAAAGGTGCAGGTCAGTGTGCAGCCCACCTGGCTCGAGATGCACAGCGTGCCCCGGTCTTCTTCAGGAATGTAAACCATCTCGATTTCATGGCGCTGGCCGCGTTCATCAGGCGCCAGTTTCAAAAGCCACTTCCGCGTGCCGTCGCTTGATCTTTGCTCGGTCACCACATCGGGCCGGCCGATGGAAAAGGCATCCTCCAAAACTACCCGGAGGTTTTGCGAAATATCCGTCATCTCGGCAAAGCTTGCAGCACCCCGATGGTATATCCAATGCCAGATCTGCCGCATGCGCATGCGCCGCTGCTTTTCCGGAACGCCGACGCGGCCCAGAATCTCGGCAAGCTCCTCCCGCGACAGGCCCATCAGCGATGGGCGCAGATCGTTCGGCAAATACACCGATGGCGCAGGGGCCTTGGATTGCAGCAGGGTGGTCATGGCGCGCCTCTTACTTCACTTTGACCGCGCCGACCATAGGCCCCAGGGCCGCAAATCCGTCATTCCGGCCAAGCTCCGGGCTGTAAAGGCTGGACACCGTGCCATCAAAAAACAGGGCATTGGCGCATTTCAGCCCATCCCTGAAGAACAGGGCGAAATCATGGAAATTAACCGCGTTTTCCGAGATCACGAAAATCGCCGTATGGGCGTCCAGCACGCCCACCCCATTGCGCATTTTGTAGGATATCCCGCCCGGCGAAAACTTGGGGTGGATTTTCCCGTCGATCACCAGCATGGGGCCTGACTGGGTAGCAAAATCCGGCTTTTCATTGAGCTTCACATAGGCGTCCGTGGCGGCCACCCCCACCCGGTCTCCCGTGATGTAAAACACCCCGTTGGGTTTAACATGAAAATTGCCATAGCCATCCCGCCGGTTCAGCTTCTTGGCCTGGGTGCTGTTTTCAACGTAAAGGCCAATCGGTTTAAGCCCCTCGTCAAACATCCCCGCGTTCATGGCAAAGCCGAGTTCTTTGCCTTCGGCGCTCAGGCTTTCGGCAAGGGCCGTAAAAGAGCCAATCGGCGCGCCTTGATCATCAAGATTAAAAAGTTCAAGCCGGGTTTCTCTTAGGTCGATGCGGCAGACGCTATAGGCGTTGCCCTCATAGCTCAGGGGCGAGCAAAAGGGCCCCGCCGCAACCCAAACGGATTGCAGGCACAGAAACAGCACAACTTGGAAAAACCGCCGCATCGCCCACTTATTTGCAGGAGCTGTCGATCTTGTCCATGGCCGCGGAAAAACCATTCAAGGAATAGGTATCAGTGGTTTCAGTGCCCTTCCAGGAGGTGCCCCGAACCGAAAACTTCTGGCCCTGCTTCATGGCCGCCACGATTTTTTTCTCTTTTTCCGTCGTATCAGCCCAGGCACCGTCACCATTGGTGAAAAGCTCGAACTCAGCCTCACCCACCTTGAGCTGAACCATGGTTGATTCCTTGAAAGGATAGCCGATGATGGTTGAAACTTCGCCGTTGATCTTGCGCCTCGGCATATGGGTGACGATAAAGAAAATCGGGTCGCGCTTCACTTTCTTGGCCGCATCGCTCGATTTGGGCTGCGACACGATATAGCACACCGTCGTGTCAGGGGCCTTGTAGGTATAGGCCGTCCAATCGGTAAAAACCCCAAGCGAGACAGGCTCAGCGCTGCGCGCGCTGCCCGCCATGCCAACCGTCAGTGTCAGAAGGGCCAGCCCGCCCATTCGCCCCAAAGGAATCATGCCTACTTACATAGCCTCAACAAACAAAAAAATCCATCGCTACGAATTGCAGGAGAATTCCGGCTCAATTGCGGCACATGATGTTGCGTTGCACAAATTCCTGCGATAGCGTCCAATTTTTTGGGCAGTGAGGGCCGGAATTGGTGATTGAAGCAGTGGACGAAGCGGTGAACGCCGCCGGAAGGGCGCTTGAAAAAGCCAAGCTGGCCGTTGGCGCTCTGCTGCTTACGGAAGGCAAGCTTTCCCCCGCAGCCCTTGACCAGCACCAGCATGAAGCCCACGGCCTTGCCTGGCTTGCAACCTATGTGGATACGCTGAAAGCCCTGGCCGCCTACGCCGCCAGACTTTCCGCCCAAGGCAAGCTTGGCGAAATCGAACAGCTTTTGCTGAACACCGCCTGCGGGGAATACCTGCAGCAGATCGCCGGTGGAATTCCCATGAACCAGACCGAGATTTTCCGTGTTGAGAATTTGGGAATCGATCTGAAGGGCTTGCGCGGTTGTGCCCTGTACGCACAAGGCAACACCCGCGAAAACCGCGCCCGCCTCGTGGACCTGATGCAGGAACAGCAGGGTGAACTGACCTTCGGAAATTGCGGCCTTGATGACACCATCAATGACATGCGCACCTCCATGCAGCGCTTTGTCGCAAGCAAGGTTTCCTCCCATGCCCACCAGTGGCATTTGAAAAATTCCTATGTACCTCTCGAAATCATCGATGAACTTGCGGAACTCGGGGTGTTCGCCCTCACCCTTCCGGAAAACTTTGGCGGTCTTGGCCTGCCCAAGGAAGCCATGTGTGTGGTCTCGGAGGAGTTGTCGCGCGGCTGGATAGCCGTGGGTTCCCTCGGCACCCGGGCTGAAATCGCCTGCGAACTCATTCTCAGCGGCGGCACTGAAGAGCAGAAGGCAAAATGGCTGCCTAAAATCGCCAGCGGTGAAATTCTCCCAACCGCCGTCTTCACCGAACCCGACACGGGCTCGGACCTGGGCTCCCTCAAAACCCGCGCCGTGAAAGCCGGTGATGTCTACAGGGTGACCGGCAACAAGACCTGGATCACCCATCCGGTGCGCGCCGACCTGATGACCCTCCTTGTACGGAGCATTCCGGAGGAAAAGGGTTACAAGGGGCTCTCCATGTTCCTGGCCGAGAAGCCCCGGGGCGACAACACAAACCCTTTTCCAGCCAAAGGTATGAGCGGCAGCGAAATCGAAGTCCTCGGTTATCGCGGCATGAAGGAATTCGAAATCCGCTTCGAGGATTTTGAGGTGAGGGCCGAAAACTTGCTTGGTGGCGTCGAAGGCCAGGGTTTCAAGCAGCTCATGCAGACTTTTGAGAGCGCGCGCATCCAGACCGCCGCCCGCGCCATCGGCGTGGCGCAAAATGCCCTCGATCTTGGCGTGAAATACGCCAGTGACCGCAAGCAATTCGGCAAGCCGATTATCAAGTTCCCGCGCGTGGCCGACAAGCTCGCCCTCATGGCCGCCGAAATCATGGCGGCCCGCCAGCTCTGCTATGCGGCGGCGCGCGAAAAGGATGCGGGCCGCCGCTGTGACCTGGAAGCCGGCATGGCAAAGCTTTTGGGCGCCCGCGTCGCCTGGTCCGCCGCCGACAACGCCCTGCAGATTCACGGTGGCAATGGCTTCGCCCTGGAATTTGAAATCAGCCGCATCCTCTGCGACGCCCGCATCCTGAACATCTTTGAAGGCGCCGCCGAAATCCAGGCCCAGGTCATCGCCCGGCGCATTCTCGAAGGCGCAAACTAGCGCGCGATGATTTTCAGGCCCGCGATGGCCCCGTCATGGAATAGCTGCGCCACGGCTCCATAAAAATCATCGAGATCATCGACAATCTCCTGCCCGTGAACTTCAATGTTTCGCGGCCGCGCCGTCCGGAACATGGCAAGCCGCGATGCGGTAAAATCTTTCCACGGGCCCGTCACATCACTCATGCTCACATCCGGAAAACCCGCCGCCATCAGATGCGCTTCATACTCGGCCCTGCCGGGCAACACCGCGCACTGGACTTTCACCGCCAGCGCCTTGGCTTCAGCGGCAGACAGGGGCCGCGACTTTCCAAAATCCTCGATATACATAATGCCCCCAGGCTTCAGCGCCGCTCGGCACGCCGCAAACAGTTTCGCCCGGTCCGGGATATGCAGGAAACACAGGAAGGAAATGATCGCGTCGTAATTCTGATCCACCGCGCCATCGAGGATATTGCCGCAGGCATGCTCGACCCGTGATGACAGACCGCACCGCGCCGTAAGATCGCGCGCCACCTCATGCAGATCCGGCTGAAGTTCAAGCGCCGTGACGCGGGCTCCGGTCTTCGCCGCGATATAGCGTGCCGGCCCGCCGATGCCGGAACCCACGTCAAGAACCCGCGAACCCGGCTGCAGCTGCAAAACTTCCAGCGCCTCGTCAACCGCATCGGTTCCGAAATAATGATACTGGTCAAAAGGCGTGAGCTGATCCACCCGCAGTGCGGCATCAGGCCCGATGCCAAGGGCGGCCAATTCATTGTGAATGCGCTGCACATTGGTGTAAAGTTTCATGGATTTCATGAGGTGGTGCGCTCCAAAACGCCACTATCCCCACAACTTGCAGCAAAGGGCAACAGGACTCCTCGCCAATGAATATTTTCAACTATCTCGTCCCGCTCGCCGTCGCTGCCGTGGCCGTCGTCCTGCTCCTCGGCCTGTGGAACATGCTGCGCGGCGGTTCCGCCAGCCGCTCGCAAAACCTCATGCGCTGGCGCGTCGTGCTGCAGTTTGCCGCCATTATCATCATGATGGCAGGCCTTTGGTTTGCCAACCGGTAGGCATTGAATTTGCCCCCATGAATTCCCATATCGCATTCCGAGCGGAGGGAAACCATGTCTCAGACATCCAATGAAACCAGGGTTACCCGGGATTTTTGGCCAAAATTGAAAAAATCCCTGGCCAGCGTCCCGTTTGCCGAAGATGTGGTCGCAAGCTATTATTGCGCCTTTGATCCAGCCACTCCCCTCAAGGTGAAGGGCATCCTGCTGGGTGCTCTTGCCTATTTCATCATGCCGATAGACGTCATCCCGGACGTTCTCCTGGGCCTCGGCTTCACCGATGACATGGCCGTGCTTTACACCGCCATCAGCCTGATCCGGAGCCACATGACGCAAGCTCACCGCGATAAGGCGAAAGAGAAACTGGAAAAACTCAAGGCCGAAACGGTCTAGGCCTTCCGGGTGACGATGAACACCGCGCCGGCGCACACCGCCATGCCAAGAATTTGCAGGGGCACCAGGGTTTCGCCAAACACCACATAGGTGGAGAGTGCCGCCACGGCGGGCACCAGATAGATCAAGCCGGAAACCCGCGCCACATCGCCATGGCGGATGAGCAGCATCAGCAGCGTGATGGCCGCAAGTGACAGCACAATCACCGACCAGCCAAGTGCAAACCACGCCTCGAAGCTGCCATCGAATCCAAAATTTTCACCTAGCGCCGCACCGCTGAAAACCACAACCGTTGCCCCGGCATATTGCCACACGCCGCCGCTCGCCAAATGCAGCCCCGTGGCAAAACGCTTCTGGTAAACCGTGCCAAGCGAAACACTGAGCGCGCCTAATATGCACAAAGCTGTTGTGAGAGGTGTAATGCCCGACACCGCATCAAGCGTAAGCTTCGGCCACACCACGAGGCCAACCCCCAGAATGCCAACCGCAAGGCCAAGCCAATGGCGCGGGGAAATTTTCTCGCCAACGATGGCAGCCGCAAGGAAGGCCGTCATCAGCGGCTGCAGCCCAACGATGAGTGCCGAAACACCCGCCGGCATGCCGTGCGCCACGGCCCAATAGATCGGTCCCAGATAGCCGCCATGTAACAGGGCTCCCGCAACGGCCGCATGAAAGGCGTGGGTCCGGTCAGGCCAGGCCGCCCGTTGAAACAGAGCAATGGCCACAAATATCGCGCCGGCAATGGGAAAGCGGATGCTGAGAAAGGTGAGCGGCTCCACATGGCCAGCCGAAAGCCTTGCCACCACAAATCCCGTGGCCCACAGCACTACAAAGAGGGCTGGTGCAAAGGCAATCCAGTTGGGGGCAGGCTTCATGTCATTTTCCATGCCAAGCTTTGCACCTACGCGCGAGTGTTATCTTGAGAACCTTCGCGCATATCGGCTATGCCTAGGTCCATGGACCAAAAGCCGCCGACCATCTTCAGTCTTGGCCTCGAAGCGTTGCAACGCCTCTTTGCCGACGAGGCCATTCCGCTGGCCGGCAACATCGCCTTCAGAACCTTGTTCTCAATCTTTCCCTTCCTGATATTTCTAACCGCCCTTGCCGGCTTCTTTGGCAACGCAGAATTGGCTGAGAAGGCAGTCAGCTTTCTTCTCAGTGTTGCTCCCGAACAGTTGGTGCATCCCCTCGCGGCAGAAATCCGCTCCATTCTCACGGTGCCGCGCACCGGGCTGCTCAGCATTGCCGCGTTGCTCACCATCTGGAGCGCCATGGGTGGCGTGGACAGTATCCGCGTCGGGCTGAACCGCGCCTATGACCAGAAGGAAACCCGCAATTTGTTTTGGCTCTATGGCCAAAGCGTTCTCTTCGTGATCGGCTCCGCCATCGGGCTTCTGGCGATCGCCCTGTTGATTGTCGTTGCCCCCGTGGCCCTGGCAGTGCTTGACCGTTTCGCCCCGGACGCGCGGCACGACTTCGCTGTTCTCAACCAGCTGCGCTATCCCATTGCCGTTGCCATCCTTGTCATAGGCCTGCACCTTTGCCACCGCATCCTGCCCGCAAAACGGCTCAAAACGCTGGATGTCTTGCCGGGAGTTCTTCTTACCGTCATTGTGTGGATTGTGCTTGCCAGCGCCTTCTCCGCCTATCTCGTGAACTTCAATTCCTTTGCATCTACCTATGCCTCGCTCTCGGGGCTTTTCGCCGCAATGTTTTTTCTCTACCTCGCGGCCCTCGTGCTGATCCTCGGCGGCGAAGTAAACCGCGTCCTGCAAGCCCATCGCACATTGCATTCAATCAAGAAGGCCTTGGACCCAGCCAGCGGCGATAAGAAATCATCCTGACCGCAACATTATTTCACGGCAGCTTCAAGCACATCCTCAAACGTCTTCAACCCTGTGCGCGGTGCGGACACCAGAACCGCCATGTTTCCCGGCCGGTGTTCGTTCTTCCACATCTTCATGTGCGCCTTGGGAATATCGTGCCAGCCATAGACGTCCGACATGCAGGGGTCGATGCGCTGCGCCATGACCAGGCGGTTGGCGTTCGACGCCTGCATGAGATTGGCGAAATGCGAGCCCTGCACCCGCTTCTGGTGCATCCACAGATAGCGCGCATCCATGGTGAGATTGTAGCCCGTGGTGCCGGCACAGATCACCACCATGCCCCCGCGCTTCACCACCAGCACCGAAACCGGAAAGGTGGATTCGCCGGGATGCTCGAACACGATATCCGGGCTGTTGCCCTTGCCGGTGAACGTCCAGATGGCCTTGCCGAATTCCCGTGCCGCCTTGAGCCAGTCATTATACTCCGGTGTGCCGACTTTTGGCATCTGCCCCCAGCACTTGAAATTCTTGCGGTTGATCACGCCACGCGCGCCCAGTTGCATCACGAAGTCGCGCTTGTCGTCTTCCGAGATCACGCCAATGGCATTGCCGCCCGCGGTCGCGATGAGCTGCACGGCCATGGACCCCAGTCCGCCCGAGGCGCCCCACACCAGAACATTCTGCCCCGGCTTCAGCGTATGCGGCCGGTGTCCAAACAACATCCGGTAAGCAGTGGCCAGAGTGAGCGTGTAACAGGCCGAAGCTTCCCACGTCAGGTGCTGCGGGCGTGGCAGAAGCTGGCGCGCCTGCACCCGGGCAAATTGCGCGAAGGACCCATCGGGCGTCTCGTAACCCCAGATCCGCTGCGAGTTGGAAAACATCGGATCGCCGCCATTGCATTCCTCATCGTCGCCGTCATCCTGATTGCAGTGAACCACAACCTCGTCGCCAACCTTCCAGCGCTTCACCTTTTCGCCCACCGCGTAGACAATGCCGGAAGCATCGGAACCCGCCACGTGGAACGGGTTCTTGTGGCCATCAATGGGGGAAATGGGGGTGCCAAGGGCCGCCCACACGCCATTGTAGTTAACCCCCGCCGCCATCACCAGAATGAGCACTTCATCCTGGCCGATTTTCCAGGTCGGCACGACCTCGATCTGCATGGCGCTTTCCGGCGCCCCGTGGCGCTCCTGCCTTATGCACCACGCATACATGGTCTGCGGCACATGCCCCAGGGGTGGTATTTCACCGACTTCGTAAAGGTCCTTGAGCGGGGGGGAAATCGTCGCCGTCATTCTGCTGCTCCTAAAAATTAGGCAGTACCTTAGCCAATTCCTATTGCAGTGCAATATATGACCGCGAATGGGCCTCCGGGTAAGAATTGGTTTACCCTGCTTTGGTCCATAATTAGGTATCCCACGAGAAGAGAGTCATACTGGCCAGGCCCTTAAAATATTGGGGAGAAAAAGATGCTAAGTAACGTGCTGTATTCGAATCTTTACGACACCATTGAACAGCTCGTTCGGCTTGATATGTCAAACGAGGCCCTGCTCGCGTCGCTGCTTTTCAGCGCTGCAGGCGCGCTTCTTTTGGCCCGGTTCACGGGAGCTATTGGCAATCTGACGCTGCCTTTGAACTTTTCAGCTCTTTTCGTTGGCACTGGCCTTGCCAACATCCTGCTCGACGGTATCGATATTCCAGCCATCCAGTATGAACAGGAAGTGATGCTCTTCACCCTGATCGGTCTCATTATGGGCTCCTTCGCGATGCTGTGGTGCATCAGGCCGGAACACAGCTAGATACGGATCAACGCCGGTAGGGTTGCACCACGAAACCAGCCGTGCTTCCATATTGCATCGCAAAATGGAAGCCTGAATGCCGTCTCGCCCAACATCCGACAAGCCCTGGCTGTTTCGCACCTATGCCGGCCATTCCACGGCGGCTGAAAGCAACCGGCTGTTCCGCTCCAATCTCGAAAAGGGCCAAACCGGTCTCTCCGTAGCCTTCGATCTGCCAACCCAGACCGGCTATGACCCGGACCATCCCTTGGCCCGCGGCGAAGTGGGCAAAGTGGGCGTTCCCGTCTCCCATATCGGCGACATGCGGACGCTTTTTGAAAGCATCCCGCTCGCCACCATGAATACCTCCATGACCATCAACGCCACCGCCG
>JBBQNU010000085.1:0-13437 GCA_038330285.1 Hyphomicrobiales bacterium
TGGTGAGTATGTCATCCCGCGCATCATCTATTCCGACGCCTATGACTCCGAGATGGTGCATTACGCCGATCTCATCCTGCCGGACACAACCTATCTCGAACGCTGGGATTGCATTTCGATGCTCGACCGGCCAATTTCCGAAGCTGACGGCCCCGCCGATTCCATCCGCCAGCCCGTGGTTGAACCGGACCGCGACGTGCGGGCCTTTCAATCCGTCCTGCTGGACCTGGGCGCAAGGCTCGGCCTTCCCGGCATGACGAGGCCCGATGGCACGGCGCGTTATCCCGGCGGCTATCCCGATTATATCGTGAACCATGAACGCGCCCCAGGTTTGGGGCCGCTCGCGGGCTATCGTGGCAAGGACGGCAAAGCCAAGGGCAGAGGGGCCGTCAATCCCGACCAGCTCAAGGCCTATATCGATAATGGCTGCCATTGGTTTTACGAATTGCCCGACCACATGAAGTATTATCGCCATGTGAATTGGGATTATCTGGATTGGTCAACCTTCATGGGCTTCATGGGAAAGCCGGAGCCCATCATTCATCAGCTCTATTGCGAACCTCTGCAGAAATTTCGCCTGGCCGCCCAAGGCCATGGAAAAATCCTGCCGCCCGCCGGCCACGCCAAGCGCATATCAACCTATTTTGATCCCGTGCCCTTCTGGTATCCGCCGTTTGAAGGCGACATGGTTTCGGAAACGGAATTTCCCATGCACGCCATCACCCAGCGCCCGATGGCCATGTATCATTCCTGGGGTTCGCAAAATGCCTGGCTCCGCCAAATCCTCGGACGCAACTGGCTCTACATGAACAAGGACCGCGCCGCCACGCTCGGCATTGCCGAAGGTGATTGGGTGACAGTGACGTCCCACCACGGCCAGATCAAATCACAGGTAAAGCTCATGAGCGGCGTGAACGCCGACACGGTCTGGACCTGGAATGCCATCGGCAAAAGATCCGGCACCTGGGGCCTCTCTGCCGATGCGCCGGAAGCCAAAAAGGGATTCCTGCTCAATCACTTGATCTCTGATCTTCTCCCGGAACGCGAAGGCGGCTACCGCTTCTCCAACAGCGATCCCGTCACTGGCCAGGCCGCCTGGTACGATCTCAAGGTGCGCGTCGAAAAGGCGGCGGACCAATCGGCCGAAAGCCAGCCGCAGTTCCCGGTTCTGAAAAAACTGCGGGGGCGGAAATGACCTCGCTGCCAACTCCGCAACCCAACCAGAAAAAACTCGGCCTCGTCATCGATCTTGATACTTGCGTGGGCTGCCAGGCCTGTGTCACGTCCTGCAAGGAATGGAACACGCAAGGCTACTCGGCCCCGCTCAACGACACAGACTCCTATGGCGCTGATCCCTCCGGCGTTTGGCTGAACCGTGTGCATGGCTATGAGGTGAAGGAAGAGGGCAGGGATGATACCCGCGTGGTGCATTTCCCGCGCTCCTGCCTGCACTGTGAAACCCCGGCCTGCGTCACCGTTTGCCCGACAGGTGCCTCCTACAAGCGCGCCGAAGATGGCATCGTGCTGGTAAACCCCGACACCTGCATTGGCTGCAAACTGTGTTCCTGGGCCTGCCCCTATGGCGCTCGCGAATATGATTACAGCCACGGCGTCATGAAGAAATGCACGCTCTGTGTCGACCGCATTTACAACACCAATCTTGAACCCGAAGACCGCGCCCCGGCTTGCGTTAAAGCCTGCCCGACCGGAGCCCGCCACTTCGGCGATTTGGACGATCCTGATTCCGATGTCTCGCAACTGGTCAAAGCCCGTGAAGGCTTCGATCTGCTGCCGGAGATGAACTACAAGCCCGTGAACAAATATCTCCCCCCGCGCAAACGCCGGGATGCGGTGACGTCAGCTGCAATCGCCTTGCCCAAAGGCGACGGCTCGGCCATGGACCGTCTCTTCTCATGGGCCGACCGGTTCCTGAGCGGCAAGCCCGCCGGCACTATTGTCTCCCTCGAAGACATGTCCGACAAGCTCGAAGGCTGATGAAACAGAAGTTCCACAAACCATCCCCCAAATCCGTCATTCCGGCGAAAGCCGGAATCCCGTTCATGTTCAGCCCTGTTCCAAAAGATTCCGGCTTTCGCCGGAATGACGAATGGAGTGAGGAGTGAATCCTGCCTATTCGGTCATTCTGTTCACGACAGCCTCAGGCGCGGGTTATGGCTTGCTCGCCTTGCTTGGCTTGGTCGGCTTCAATCATGGCCCAGTATCGAGTTTCATCTTTGGTCTTGTCGCCATCGTGATTGCCCTTGGCCTGATCACAATCGGTCTGCTGTCCTCAACCTTCCATCTCGGCCATCCGGAACGCGCCTGGCGGGCATTTTCCCAATGGCGCAGCTCATGGCTTTCGCGCGAAGGCGTGGCCGCTGTTTTGACTTATATCCCCGCAGTGTTATTCGGTGCAACCTGGCTGAAAATCATTGATGCACCCTTCTGGATCGGCCCACTCGGCCTCATCACCGCGGCCATGTGCGCCGTCACGGTGTTCTGCACGGCAAAAATATACTCGTCTCTCACAACCATCCGCGCTTGGAATCACCCGCTCACCGTGCCCGTCTATCTTGCCTTCGCGCTCGCCTCGGGCGGCGCAACGCTGACCGCGATCGCAACCATCTTCGACCGCTTTCAGATATTCCAGGTCATCCTCTCTGGTGCCGCACTGCTTGTATTGATCGCCCTGAAATTTTTCTACTGGCGTGGCATCGACAGCGCCGAACGGACCCACACTATGGCGGCAGCCACCGGGCTGGGCGCAGGCGTGCGTCAATGGGAAGTGCCGCACACCTCGGAAAATTACATCATGAAGGAAATGGGTTTCGCCGTGGCGCGAAAGCACGGCGTGAAGCTGCGCAGTGTGGTGTTCCTGCTTTTATTTATCACCCTATTTGCACTTGCCGCCTGCCTTCTCACGCCGTGGTTTTCCCTGCTGGCGGCACCGGCAATCCTGCTGGCCGCGGTACTCGAGCGCTGGCTCTTCTTTGCCGAAGCTCAACATGTGGTATCGCTCTATTATGGAACAGAAAAAGCCTAGCATGCTGGCCGATGGCGTACGCTGGTACGACGACTGGTTTGCGATTGAAAATATCGCGCCGGGAATTCACGCCATTGGTGAGCCGCGTTTTCACCAGATCAACTGGAATTACCTCATCGAGGGCAGCGACCGCGCCGTGCTGTTTGATACCGGCCCGGGTGTCCGCGATATTTCGGAACCGGTGAAATCCCTCACCAAACTGCCGGTGATCGCTCTCCCGTCACACATGCATTTCGATCACACCGGAAACCTGCACCGCTTCGAGACTATCGCGATAGCCGACCTTCCAATCCTGAGGGCCTGCGAAAAGAATGGCATTTTCCACGCAAGCGATGAGCTGTTCCTGGGATATTACGAAGGCATGATGTGGAAGCCTGTCAAGGTTTCCCAGTGGCTTCCCATTGGCGCTGCCATTGACCTTGGCCAGCGCAAACTTGAAGTCATCCATACGCCGGGCCATTCGCCGGAATCGATTTCGCTTCTCGACAGCCAGGCCGGAATCATGTTTGCGGCCGACTATGTCTACCCCGGCTCGCTCTATGCTCAAATTCCGGGTGCCGACCTTGCGGATTACCTCAGCACGGCGGAATCACTTCTACCGATTCTCCATCCAGAAACCCGGATTTTTTGCGCCCATGGCAGGCCCGACCAGCAGCGCCAGCATCGCGCGCCCATGTTGAAGCGTGACGATATTGCGGACCTGGCCGATGCCCTGAAAGCACTGAAGCAATCGCGCCAGCAGCCCGGGAAATGGCCCGTAAACACAAGGATGTCCCTGCTTACCGCTGCCAGCGCCTTTGCCTCATGGCAACCTGGCTGATTTCATTTTTTCCCTTAACGCTACAATCCGTTAACGGATTGTTAACCATGTCTGGGCCTAATCGCCGTTGTTGGGGTGCGTTGCGTGAGGGTGTTCAATTTGTCAGTTGCTGTTCAATCACGGATTTCATTTCGTTTAATGGGCCGGTCCTATCTGGCCTTCGTCTTGGCCCCGGAGCTGCCCTTTGTGGATTGGCTCGTTGAGCTGGACCGCAGGGTGGAGAACTCTTTGAGCTTCTTCGCCAACCGGCCCCTGGTGCTCGACCTCACCAGCGTTGCTCCCACCAAAGCCGAGACTGCCGAGATCATCGCCTTTATCGAAGAGCGTCACTTGCGGCTCATTGCTGTTGAAGGCGTTCCACTGGACTGGTTGCCCGATCGCCTGGCGCCGCTCCCGGGCAAGGTCCAGGCGGCAGGCATGTTCCAGCCGCCGGAAGCAGAAAGGCCAGTCCGGTCATCACCGCCGCCAGTCACCTGGGAGCAGGAGCCAGCCATTGGTTCTCCCTGTGCCGCACTGCTGGTCAATGAACCGGTCCGCTCCGGCCAGTCGATCATCTATCCCCATGGCGATGTGATCATCGTGGGTTCGGTGGCCTCTGGCGCCGAAATCATCGCCGGCGGCTCCATCCATGTTTACGGCTGCCTGCGCGGCCGCGCCTTTGCCGGCACCAACGGCAACACCAACGCGCGCATTTTCTGCAGCAAGTTTGATGCCGAGATGATGGTGATCGACGGCCTCTACAAGACGGCGGATGATTTCGATCTCGCCCTGCGCGGCACCTCGGTGCAGGCACGGCTGGACCGGAACGTCATGAACATCGAACAAATGAGCTGAAAAAAATGTCAGGAGTAATGTGTATGGCTAAAGTCCTCGTCGTAACGTCCGGTAAGGGAGGTGTCGGCAAAACCACGTCAACAGCAGCGTTAGGTGCGGCTCTCGCGCTGAACGGCCAGAAAGTGGTTGTCGTCGATTTCGACGTTGGCCTGCGCAATCTCGATCTCGTCATGGGAGCCGAACGCCGCGTGGTCTATGACCTCATCAACGTGGCCCAGGGCAACGCCAAGCTGAGTCAGGCCCTGATCCGCGACAAGCGCCTTGAGAATCTGGCGCTGCTGCCCGCCTCGCAAACCCGTGACAAGGATGCGCTCAGCGAAAAAGGCCTGGCCCGCATCATCAAGGAGCTGCGCACCCTGTTTGATTGGGTGATCTGTGACAGCCCCGCCGGCATTGAGCGCGGCGCCATGATGGCCATGCGCCATGCGGACGCGGCAATCATCATCACCAATCCGGAGGTCTCCTCCGTGCGCGATTCCGACCGCATCATAGGGCTGCTCGATGCCAAAACTGAAAAGGCGGCAAAGGGTGAGCGCGTTGAAAAACATCTTCTCATCACCCGCTATGACCAGGCCCGTGCCGCGCGGGGTGAAATGCTGAAGAAAGATGACGTGCTTGATATTCTCTCGGTGCCGCTGCTCGGCATCATTCCGGAAAGCGAACAGGTCTTGCGCGCCTCGAACCTCGGCCAGCCCGTGACCCTGGCCAACCCGCTCTCTGCTCCGGCCCGCGCCTATAACGACGCGGCGCGAAGGCTCATGGGTGACAATCTTGCGATCAATGTTCCACTCGAACGCTTCAACCTGCTGGGGCGCATTTTCGGCGGGAGGGCGGCATGAATTTTTTCGGCCTGTTCAAGCGTAGCGATCCGCTGCCGGCAACCGCGCCCGTGGCCCGCGAGCGCCTGCAGGTGCTTCTCGCCCATGAACGCGGTTCGCCCCGCAACTCAAGCAAGATGACTGCGCTTAAGGAGGACATCATCGATGCCATTGCGCGGCACATGCTGGTGAAGCCTGAGGCGGTAAAGGTGAAAATTGACCGCCGCGCCGAGGTCTCGATACTGCGGATTGCCGTCGATATTCCCGCCTGATATGGGGGAAAGGGCTTTGCAAAGCCCTCTGAAATCATATAAAGACTTCTTTATATTCATTTCCTGAGGCTCCCATGACCCGACAAACCTTCACCGAAGCGCTCAATTCCCGCCCGTGGCTTCTGGCCGATGGCGCCACCGGCACCAATTACTTCCAGATGGGCCTGGTGTCGGGCGATGCCCCGGAGATGTGGAATTTCGAGCATCCGGAACGGGTGCGCCGGCTCCACCGTGAGTTCATTCAAGCGGGCGCCGATATCGTACTCACCAACACTTTTGGAGGAAACCGCCATCGCCTGAAGCTGCACAATGAGCAAGGCCGGGTGCGCGAAATCAACATGGCCGCCGCCGCGCTCGCCCGCGCCGAAGCAGATAGCGCGGGCCGCACCGTTTATGTCGGCGGCTCCATCGGCCCCACCGGCGAAATCTTAATGCCCGTCGGCACCATGCCCCACGAGGAAGGCGTCTCCGCCTTTGAAGAACAGGCCATGGCCCTGAAGGAGGGCGGCGTTGACGTGCTCTGGATCGAAACCATGTCGTCCGAGGAAGAATTGCGCGCCGCCGTCGAAGGTGCTGCCAAAGCCGGGCTTCCCCTCGTCACCACCATGAGCTTTGACACCAACGGCCGCACCATGATGGGTATCACCCCCAAAGCCTTCGGCGCATTGACCGCTTCGCTCGGAACCCAGCCCGTGGCAATCGGCGCGAACTGCGGCGTGGGCGCATCCGAATTGGTGGCAACCGTGCTGGGCATCAGCGAAGCCCGCCCCGACGCCGCCATCGTGGCCAAAGGCAATTGCGGCATCCCGCAATACAAGGAAGGCCACATCCATTACACCGGAACCCCGGAACTGATGGCCGACTACGCCCGCATTGCATTGGACTCCGGCGCAAAAATAATCGGCGGCTGCTGCGGCACGTCACCGGAACATCTGGCGGCCATGCGGAAATCCCTGGAGAGCTATACCAAGGGCGCGCGCCCCTCGATTGAACTCGTGGAACAGCGCCTCGGCCCCGTCTCCGTCCTCGCCAAAGGCATCGACACCGCCGCCGAAGGCGCGGCCAAGCGCGAACGCCGCCGGGGAAATTGATTCGCGGGATGACGTTATAGAAAAGGCCGTCATTCCGGCGCACGCCGGAATCCCCCTGACGTCAATGGGACTCCGGCTTTCGCCGGAGTGACGAAGTTTTGGATATTGCGATGAAAGACGAAAAATCACCTGCCGTTTACATTCTCGCAAGCAAATGTGACGGCGTTCCCTACGTTGGTGTTACAGGCGCACTATGGAACCCGGTGGCAACCCACAAGGACGGTGGCGTTCCAGGTTTCACCAAGAAATACAACGTAAAGTATCTCGTATGGTACGAGCATCATCATACAATGGAATCTGCAATCCGCAGAGAAAAGCAATTGAAGGACTGGAAGCGCGCTTGGAAGATTGATCTCATAGAGAAACTGAATCCCGAATGGCGCGACCTTCATGACGAAATTGATATGATTCCGACGCTGGTGGAATTCAAATAGTTCTACCCAAAATTTCGTCATTCCGGCGCACGCCGGAATCCCTGGGTCGTCAATGGGACTCCGGCTTTCGCCGGAGTGACGGAATAGGGGAGTGGGTGATCAACGATCCTTTAGCCTTCAATGCAACTGTGTTAGCTTTCCGCCATGGATCAAGCGGAATTCATGCGCGGCGAGACGTGGGGCTTTGCCGGGCAGCCAGTCGAGCATATTGAGACCCACGCCGCCTACGTATTTCTTGTGGGTGATCGCGCCTTCAAGATGAAGAAGGCGGTGAAACTTCCCTATTTGGATTTTTCCACGGTTGAGAAACGCAAGGCCGTGCTTGAAGACGAACTGGCGA
The DNA here is from genome assembly GCA_038330285.1 of Hyphomicrobiales bacterium. Taxonomy (GTDB): domain Bacteria; phylum Pseudomonadota; class Alphaproteobacteria; order Rhizobiales; family Aestuariivirgaceae; genus Aestuariivirga. Next base: position 7,653 of record JBBQNU010000085.1, read on the forward strand.
TAAACCGCGCTTTCGCTCCTTCGATCTATCTGCGCACTGACGAAATTCACGGTGAGCCAGTCCTGGTTATGAACCGCTTCACGCAACAGGCGCTTCTTTCATCGCAGTCCGGCGGCATCACTGATGCAACGGCAAGAGATCTCGCCCACATGGTTGCGGAGTCCCATGTTATCGCGCCGCGGCGCGAAACGCCGGGCAGCGAAATCATGGCGGGATTGAGCGCGCAGCTTTCGAAAGCCTTTGCCGACTCGCCGGATATCTTTCCGGCAGATGAAGCCGGCAGATTCCGGATTCTCCATGAGAGCCATTTGGCGAAATTGCGTCCGCTGCTCGACAAGAGAAGCGCACAAGGGCTTGTCCGCCGCTGCCATGGCGACATGCATTGCGGCAACATCGTTTTGCTGGAAGGCAAGCCCGCCCTTTTTGATGCCATCGAATTCAGCGAGAAGATTGCAACAATAGATGTTCTCTATGATCTCGCCTTTCTGCTGATGGATCTCGGGTGCCGTGGCGAGAGGCGGGTGGCAAACCTCGTCCTCAACCGCTATTTGCATTTGCGCCGGGCCGAGGAGGACCTGTCGGGCCTTGCGGCGTTGCCGCTTTTCCTGGCCACCAGGGCGGGGGTGCGGGCTCTCGTGACCGCCGATCTCGCCCATGAGATGGAGGCGGAAGCATCTGCGAACCAGCGGAAAGACGCCCTTGAATACTTCCAGGCGAGCATGGCATGGCTCAATCCGCTTCAGCCTAGGCTCATCTGTGTCGGCGGACTGTCAGGAAGCGGCAAATCCACCCTTGCGGCAAGGCTGGCGCATGACATCGGCTTGGCGCCGGGCGCTCTTCATGTCCGCAGCGATGTCGAACGCAAAGTCCTGGCAGGGGTGGATGAAACGGAGCATCTGCCACCCGAGTCCTATTCAGCTGCGGCTTCAGAGGCAACCTATCGGGCAATTATCCGGCGTGCCGAGGCGGCTCTCAAGGCGGGCCATTCCGTGATACTCGACGCGGTATTTGCCCGCGAAGATGAACGCAAGGCGGCGGAAGAGGTGGCTGGAAGTGCCAATGCGCGCTTCACCGGCCTTTGGCTTGCGGCGGCGCCTTCCATTCTCAAGTCGCGGGTCACCGGGCGCCGGGGTGACGCCTCGGATGCTGATGCTGCCGTTGTCGAAAAACAGCTCAGCTATCAGCCAGGCGAAATCCGCTGGAATAAGGTGGACGCTTCGGGAAGCCTCCATGCCTCCGAGACCCTCGTCAGGCAAATTCTGCGGTTGTAACCGGCCGGCCCAGCATGAAGCAGTCGCAGACGAGTTGCAGTGGCGTCACATCCGTGTCCGATTTTCCGCTGCGCAACAACTCGGCAAAACGCGCGTAGATCATTTCATATTCCTCCAGCGGCGCTTCCATGATCAGCTTGCCGTTGATCTCCAGCACGCTGCCGCCCTTCCGTAGCGTGAGCCCCATGCCGTCGGCGGTCATGATCTCGATATCCCAGGTCTGCTCGCCTTTCTGCCGCCAGTCGAAATCGGCCGAGAGGTCGGCCTTCACGCCATCGCCGCGCTTGAAGCGGATTTGCGCCGCAATCGGCGTGGCCTTGTTGGCTGGCACCTCGATCGTGGCGCTTTCCACAAAGATCGGCTCCGGCAGGATTTTTGTGACAATGGACAGCGCATTGATGCCGGGATCAAAGACGCCAAAGCCGCCGGGCTCCCAGATCCATTCCTGCCCCGGGTGCCAGTGCTTCACATCCTCGCGCCACGTCACCTTCAACTTTGAAACCTGTTTTCCAGCAAGCCGCCGTTTGGCCTCATCAACCGCCCGGTTGTAGCGCGAATGCCAGGCGGCATAGAGCACACGGCTTTTGGCCTTGGCGTAGTCAATCATCGCGAACATTTCGCCGAGCGTTGGTGTCGGCGGCTTTTCAATCAGCACGTGATAACCCGCATCAAGCGCCTGCCGCGCCATGGCAAGGCGCACCGATGGTGGCGTGCACAGCGCCACCGCATCAATGGAGGTGCTACTTGAAATCAGGTCGCCAAGTGATTCAAAACACGGGACATTGTCCAGTTTGGCATTGCGGCTGACGCCCGCTGCCAGTTTGAAATCCGAATTCTTGGCAATGCAGGGCAGGTGCTGGTCCATTGCGATCTTGCCAAGCCCGACCACGGCGATTTTGAAAACCATATGCTTGATCCTAGTTCTTGATGATGCGGGTCAGCGCGGAGAGAAAGCTGCCAACTTCCGCTGCCGTATTGTAGTGCGCCAGTCCGACCCGTAACACACCGCCTTTTTCCAGAAGCCCCATGCGGCCCACCGGCTCGATGGCGTAGTTGTGGCCGGACCAGACAAACATGTTCTCTGCGGCAAAACCCTTGGCGAGATTGTCGGGATGATGGCCGTCAAGCGTGAAGGAAACCATGGGCACCCGGCGGTGCAGGGCGTTCGCGGAGGTGAGCCCGCGAATGGTCAGGCCTTTCACCCCGCGCAAGCCGTCAATGAGTTGCAGGGTGAGCTTGTGCTCGTAAGCCACAAGCCTGTCCCAAGCCGTTGAAATTTTTTTCGCACGCGTCTCGCCCTCGCCGAATTGCTCGAGATACTCAATGGCGCCCAGGCAGCCCGCCATGCCCTCATGACTCAAGGTGCCCGTTTCAAACTTGTGCGGCAGGTCATCTCCGGCAGGCCGCACCTTGTAACTGAAAGTTTCCTTCAGCAGCTCTTCACTTCCCCACAGCACGCCCATATGCGGGCCGAACCACTTGTAGGCCGATGATACCAGAATATCCGCGCCCAGGTCCTGCACATCAATGGCGTAATGTGGCGCATATTGAACGGCATCCACATAAACCAGTGCGCCTGCAGCCTTGGCCTCCCTGGCGAAAGCCTTCACGTCATTGACGGTCCCCGTGCAGTTGGAAGCCAGCCCCAAAGCCACCAGCCGCGTCCTATCGGAAAGCACCTTGCGCAGCGCGTCCTCCGGGAACTCGTAGGTTTCCGGATCAAAATCCATCCAGCGCACCACAAGCCCCAGGTCCTCCGCCAGCAGAAGCCACGGGGCGATGTTGGCATCATGGTCCATGCGCGACAGGACGATTTCATCGCCGCGCTTGAATTTGCGGCCCAGGCAGCGCGACATGTGCAGCGTCAGAGTTGTCATGTTCTGCCCAAAGACGATTTCGGCGGCGCTCCGGGCATTGTAAAAATCCGCACACGCCTGATGAGCCAGATTCACCAGTTCGTCGGCCTGCCTCGTGGTGCTGAAATATCCGCCAAGGTTGGCGTTTTTTGTGGCAAGCGTTTCAACCGTCCGGTCAATCACCTGCTGCGGAACCTGGGTTCCTGCCGGATTGTCAAAGTAAACCCGCGCATGCTCCCCGTCCTTCAAGGCCAGGGCAGGGAACTGCGTGCGGACACGTGTGATGTCGAGGGAAGGGGCCACGTTAAAACTTTCCGGGAAAACACTGTTGGGGGCGCTACCAATAGCTGCCATTTCCACTTGCTTCAACCGTCGCTTTCCGGCATGTGAATGTCGCGTGATGACGGCGTAAAGTCAGGCAATCCCGCTATCCTGCTGCGATATTATAAGACCTTCGGAGTCCCCCATGAGCGATGACGGCGAACTTGATCTGAACAGCCTCAGCAATGAGGATCTGGTGCTTCAGGTCCATGACGATCTCTACGATGGCCTCAAGGAAGAGGTTGAAGCCGCCGTGCACATTCTGCTGGGCCGCGGCTGGGCCCCTTACAAGGTTCTGACCGAAGCCCTGGTCGAGGGCATGCGCATCGTCGGCATCGATTTCCGCGACGGCATTCTCTTCGTGCCGGAAGTCCTGCTTGCCGCCAACTCCATGAAGGCCGGCATGTTCATCCTGCGTCCGCTGCTCATCGCCACCGGCGCGCCGCGTTTGGGCAAGATGGTGATCGGCACCGTGAAGGGCGACATTCACGACATCGGCAAGAACCTCGTTGGCATGATGCTGGAAGGTGCGGGCTTTGAAGTCATCGACCTCGGAATCAACAATTCAGTCGAGAAATATCTGGCGGCCATCGAAGAACATGGCCCGGACATTCTCGGCATGTCGGCGCTGCTCACCACAACCATGCCCTATATGAAAGTGGTCATCGACACCCTGAAGGAAAAAGGCATGCGCGATGACTACGTCGTGCTCGTGGGCGGGGCACCGCTCAACGAGGAGTTTGCCAAGGCCATTGGCGCTGACGCCTATTGCCGCGATGCGGCCGTGGCCGTTGAGACCGCCAAGAGCTTCATGGCCCGCAAGCATAATCAATTGGCCGCCAAGGGCTAGAACGTCTGCCGGTTTGCGCAGAATTCTGGAATATAGGTTCGCGCGATGACCACTGTTGATCTTAAGCCATCTGACGAGTTTCAGTTCGCCACCGGAAAGGGCGAAGTGCTTTTGATTGCCTGTGGGGCGCTTGCCCGGGAGATCGTCGATCTCATAGAGCGCAACCGCTGGGCCGCTTTCGATGTCCAGTGCCTGCCCGCCAAATGGCACAACACCCCGCAATTCATCGTTCCCGCCATACGCCAGAAAATTCGCGAACAGCGCGGCAAGTACAAATCCATCTTCGTTCTCTACGGCGATTGCGGCACCGGCGGCCTGCTCGACAAGATGCTGGAAGAGGAGGGCGTGGAGCGTATCGACGGTCCCCATTGCTATGCCTTCTTTTCCGGCAACCCGGAATTTGCGGGCCGGGCCGATGATGAGTTCGCCGCCTTCTATCTCACCGACTATCTGGCGCGCCATTTCGACAAGCTGATCTGGGCCGGCCTCGGCCTCGACCGCCATCCGGAACTGCTATCTTCATATTTTGGAAACTACACCAAGGTCATTTATCTCGCCCAGACTCATGATGAACAATTGATTGAGAACGGCCGGAAAGCGGCGGCACGGCTGGGCCTCGCCTATGAATACCGCTTTACTGGCTACGGCGAACTCGAGTCCGACATGGCCGCCCGCTCAGCGCCCCTGGCCTAATTTATAGTCACCGCCCACGATCTCGTAATAATCCCCCGCGTCATCGCAAAAAATATGGCCGCCAAGCTTCAGGCCCGTCGGCCCGTCGATGGACCCGGCGCAGATCGAGGTCGTGTCACTGCCATCCTCTTTCCAGAACAGGGTTGAGCCGCAAGTCTTGCAGAATCCGCGCTGCGCCAAGTCGGACGCCCGGTACCAGGCCAGTGTGTCCTTCCGCGTGAATTGCAGGTCCTTGTCATCACTCGTCGTGGATGCCCAGAAATTGCCCGTCTGCTTGCGGCATTGCGTGCAGTGGCAGCCGGTGATCGCCTTCAATGGCCCGCGCATTTCGAATGTAACGCCGCCGCACAGGCAGGATCCGGTTTTCATCAGTTGAACTCCTTTGAAAGAGCGGCGATGTGATCAGGCCCGATGCCGCAACAGCCGCCGAATATGTTGGCACCCTGTTTCTGCCAGTCATGGGACTTCGCAACCAAATCGCCGGGTGCAATCACGTCCACAAACTGCCAGTCCGGGCTTTTGAAGTAGCCGCATTCGGGATAAACGCCGGTTGGCCCTTTCCAATACTTTCGCAAAATATCCAGCGCCTCTCCGGTGTCGTTGGCGGAGGTGTGCATGATATTCATGACAGCAGGGCGCGTCGCCGCCAGCCGCTTGGCGACATCATCCAGCAACTGGTCCTCGCGGCCAAATCCCACAAGCTTTCCATCCTCGCCGCGTTCAACGGATATGCCCACCCAAACCGGAAGACCCGTGGCTATAGCGGCCTCCGTAGCGTAAACCGAATAATCCAC
>JBBQNU010000086.1:0-13333 GCA_038330285.1 Hyphomicrobiales bacterium
ACGCGAACGTGATCACGTTGTTGATCACCGTGGGCTTGCCGAACAAGCCCTGAATCGCGGGCAGCGGAGGCTTGTAGCGCACCATGCCGCGCTTGCCTTCCAGGCTCTCGAGCATGGAAGTTTCCTCGCCGCAGATATAAGCACCGGCGCCACGCCGCACTTCAAGCGAGAAGGAATGCGCTGAACCCTGAATGTTTTGCCCCAGCCATTTGGCGGAGGTCGCAATGCGGACCGCATCCTTCATGGCGCGGATCGCATCCGGGTATTCCGAACGGATATAGATGAAACCCTTACTGGCGCCGACGGCGATGCCCGCAATGGTCATGCCCTCGATCAGCATGAAGGGATCACCCTCCATCACCATGCGGTCGGCGAAGGTGCCGCTGTCGCCCTCATCGGCGTTGCAGCAGACATACTTCTGGTCGGCCTTCGCATCATGCACGGTCTTCCACTTGATGCCCGTGGGAAAGCCCGCGCCGCCGCGGCCGCGCAATCCGGAAGTGGTGACTTCCGCAACGATTTCCGCGCCCTTCATGGTGAGAGCTTTCTTCAAGCCAACGAACCCGCCATGCGAAATATAATCGTCAAGCGAAAGCGGATCGGTAATGCCGCAGCGCGCGAAAGTGAGGCGTTCCTGATTCTTGAGATAGGCGAGTTCTTCAGTGAGCCCGAGAGACAGCTTGTGCGTGCCGCCCTCATGGAATTTTGAATCGAACAGGCTCTTCACATCGGCTGCATCAACCGGGCCGAAGGCCACGCGGCCTTTTGGGGTCTCGACTTCAATGAAAGGCTCAAGCCACAGAAGCCCGCGTGAACCATTGCGGATAATTTTCACGTCAATCTTCCGGCTGGCGGCCTCGGCCACGATGGCGTCAGCCACATCATCGGCGCCAACGGCGCGGGCAGCGGAATCCTTCGGCACAAAAATTCTGATCATGAGGCCAGTTCCTTGACCAGCACTTCAAACTTTTGCGGCGTCATCCGGCCCACGGGGCGCTCGTCCACCAGCAGGGCAGGCGAGGTGGCGCACAGCCCGAGGCAATAGACCGCCTCCAAAGTGATGGCTCCGTCAGATGTGGTCTCGCCGAATTTCACTTTCAAGCTTTTCTGGGCAGCCTCGGCCAGCTCATTGCCCTTCATGGATTGGCAGGCTTCGGCCCGGCAGACCTTCACCACATGTCGGCCAGCAGGCTTGCGCCGGAACTCATGGTAAAAGCTCACGACGCCATGAACCTCGGCCCGGGAAATGTTCAGCGCCTTGGCCAGAACCGGCAGCGAAGCCTCCGGCACATGGCCCACCTCATGCTGCAAATCATGGAGGATTTCGATCAATGCGTCAGGTTTGTTGTCATAACGCGAAGCAATGACACTGGCCGCATCAGGTTTTGTGACGCGAACGTCAATAAGGGTATGTTTTCCGGGCATGCGCGATTATGGCAGAAACTCCGGCTTTTAGCCAATTGCGCCAGCCTATGAGGTCATAGCTAGGGCCGATCACGCCGCCAGGCGGCTTTTTTCCTTGGCGAAGGGGCTGAGGCCCAGCCACTCCTGCATGACACTGGCAATGGCCCGGTCGCCCTGGATGTCGAGCGCGCCCGCATCCACTTCTTTCTTTACCGTGGTCACGCCCATCCAGATCGCCGTCATGGCGCGGAGCGAGCCTGAGATGAAAAGATCCACTTCAAAGCCGGGGTCTGAACTGCAGAGATCCACGCTGCCGTCAGGCTCGACCACCAGCCAGAATTTTTGCCGGGTCTTTTCAACCTCTGGAAAATAATATGCAATGGTGCTGCGTTTTTTCGGCAATGGCTTCGGGTCAAGCCAGCGCCGCATGTCCCACATCAGCAGCGAGGGATCGAGATTCTTGAGCGACAGTTTCGATTCAACCCAGCGCTGGCCCCAGACGCCCAGCGCCATGACGATGGGCTTCAAATCCTCGCCCGCCGCGGTCAACTGGTATTCCTTGCCGCTCTTGCCCGCCACTTCTTCAATGATCCCGGCCTCGCGCATTTCCACCAGGCGCTTGGACAGCAGCGTCGGGGACATTCTGGGAACCCCCCGCCGGAGATCGTTGAAGCGCCGCGTGCCGCACACCATTTCGCGCAGGATCAAGGCGGTCCAGCGCGAGCAGAAAATTTCCGCTGCCATCGCTACCGGGCAGAATTGGCCATAACTTCCATGCTCGGACATCACATTCTCCAATTAAATAATGTTGCAGATGCCGCTATCAATGTTGCAAGCACCACTATCATACCACTTTTTGAAGAAATAGTACAGAAACTGTACTGCCCTAAGGGCCTGGGAATTGGCCAGCCGGGCGCAACGGTACAGTTTCAGGACTAGAGGCAACCCGGCGTTGGGAGCACGATAGGGCACCAAAAAATGCAACTTGGAGGTCGCCATGAACACAGTAACCAAACTGAAACCGGGAAAAACCGATTTTGCGGCAATCGCCGAAAAGCTGGGAAAGGACTTTGCCGCACGGGCCGAAGTTGCCGATGAAACCGATTGCTTTGTGGCGGATAATTATGCCGCGCTGAAAACCTCGGGGCTGGTGGAAGCTTCCGTTCCAACCGAACTTGGCGGGGGTGGGGCAAACATTTATGAACTGGCCGGAATGCTGCGCACCATGGCGCATCATTGCAGTTCGACTGCACTCGCCTTCGCCATGCACACCCATCTCACGGCGGTTCCGTCCTGGCGCTGGAGCCATCAGAAAGTGGCGGCCGTGGAGCCCCTGCTGAAGCGCATCGCCGCTGAAAAAATCTTCCTGTCCACAAGCGGTGGCTCAGACTGGGTGGCAGGCGCGGGCAAGGCCGAGCGCGTCGAAGGCGGCTACAAGATCACCGCGCGCTAGGTGTTTTCCTCGGGCGCCCCGGCCGGCAGCATCTTCATGACCACCGCTGTTCTGGAAGAAGAGGGCGCGGAGCCCATGGTTCTGCATTTCGGCATTCCGATGAATTCGCCCAATCTGCGCATTGATCCGGTCTGGAAAACGTTGGGCATGCGCGGCACCGCCTCGCACGACGTCATCATTGAGGGCCATGTGGTGCCGGAAGCGGCCGTCGCCCTCAAGCGCAAGGCCGGCGAATGGCATCCGCTGTTCCAGATCATCGGGACCTTCGCCATTCCGCTGATCTACAGCGTCTATCTCGGCGTTGCCGAAAGTGCCCGCGACATCGCCGTGAAACTGGCGAAGAAACGCCGCAGCGACCACCACATCCTGCAGCTCGTCGGCCAGATGGATTCGGAACTGCTCGGCGCCCGCGTTGCCCACAGCTACATGCTGGATGTGGTGGCGCAGAACACGCCCGGCGCCGAAAGCATCAATCAGGTGATGATGGGAAGGAGGCTCGTGGCCGCCCATGCCATCCGCGCCGTTGAACTTGCCATGGAATCGGCAGGTGGCGCTGGCTTCTACCGTTCGCAAGGGCTGGAGCGCCGCTTCCGCGACGTGCAGGGCGCCCGCTACCACCCCATGCAGCCCGGCCAGCAGGCCGAATACGCTGGTGCCATGGCTCTGGGAATGCCGGTAGATAAAATCTTCTAGGGTCCAGCACTTCCGGCTTCTTTCATTCGGCTGACGCTTTTCAAACTCTGTCACCCCGACGCAAGTCGGGGCCAGGACTTTCCGTGCGCACGACGATGATTGGGAGCCTGGGTCCCGGCCTGCGCCGGGATGGCAGAATTGAACCGATTTTCAACCCCAACCATCATCAAAGGAAATCCACCATGACCCGTGCTATTCTCGCCTCGCTTGCCTTGCTCGCAATTTCGGCCGCCTTCATCCCCGGTGCGCTGGCCGCGCAGAACTCAGGAAACAACTGGCCAAGCCAATCATGTGGTTGCAGCAGTGCTGGCAAGTGTTACGTCAAACTCAACAAAGACTATCAGTTTGAATGCGTCCCTGACGGCGGCGCGAGCACTGCCTGCACGGGTGTCTGCTCACTGAGAGACAATCCCGTAGACACCACTGGCGGAGTGATCATGCGCCCAAAGTCGAGCGATGGCAGCGGCGGAGGCGTCTTGAAGCAATGATTGGCGGTTAAGATCTAGTCGGAATCCTTGAACACGGTCGGCGGCTTTGGCCGCCGGTCGATGTTCAATTGGAACACGTCCGAACGGGAATAGTGGCCCGCAACATCCAGCGATTTTCGCGCCGCGCGGGCCGTGTCCGCGTCGATCATGGCATAGAGGATCGACTTTTCTTCATGCAGCGGCCCGGCAGCAAGCGTGCCACCGGGCTTGACAGCGATGGCATCGCCCGGATTGATCCATTCCTCATCCTTGAACAGCTCATTGCGGCCCGGGAATGAGGCAGGAATATCCGATCCCTGCAGGGCCGTTGCCGACGACAGGACCCAGCACCCGCCTTCTTTTGCAATATGCCTCATGCTGGCGGTCCACAGGTCGCCGCAATCCCAGGTGACGGCCACCAGAATATCCATGTGCTGCGCATAAAGCGCATAACGCGCCAGCGGCATGTAGTTTTCCCAGCACAAGAGACAGCCGAGGCGGCCGAACTTCGTGTCCACGACGCGCAGGCCGCTGGCATCGCCCATGCCCCACACCATGCGCTCCGGGTTCGTGGGCATCAGCTTGCGGTGCGTGTTCAGGATTGCCCCATCATCGCCGATGACCACCACCGTGTTGAACAGCGTTGAACCGCTGAAGGAGCTGTCGAGCTCATGCATGCCCATGACAATCACCATGCCGTGCTTTGCCGCTGCGTCCCGAAGGGGATCAAGGTCGCCGGATGCGATGTCGATTGCGTTGAGTTGCAGCTGGCGATGAATTTCATTTCCCAGCGCCATGTCGGCGCCGGGCCGCAAACGCCACACCCATGTGGGATAGCCGGGAAGGAATGCCTCGGGAAATGTCATCAGCTTTGCGCCCTGGCCCGCCGCTTCCCCGATCATGGCCAGTGCCGCCGCCATCGACGCCTTTTTGTCGAGCAGCACGGGCGGCCGTTGGCAAATTGCGGCTTTGACTTCCATGACGAGAACTCCATGCGCGACCGGATCTGACCCTAGGGTTTTACCCCCCGGTTGACAACTTGCCATTGAAGGTTGAGTATTTTCTCAGGGTTCGTCTTCTCCATGGGGAAGGGAGAGTCTGATGCCGACGGTTGACCAACTGCTCAATCATGCAAGGGCGCTTCTGCCTTGCAGGTATTCGCCGTTGGAGACACTGTATGAAATCGATGCCGGCGCCTTGGTCATCGATATCCGCGGTGACGAGCAGCAGCGCGCCGACGGCCTCATTCCCCGCACCCTGGTCATCCGCCGCAATGTGCTCGAGTGGCGTTGTGATCCCGTATCTCCCTGGCACCATCCCAGCGTGACCGATCACCGGCAGAAAATCATCCTATTCTGCAACGAGGGCCACCAGTCCGTTCTGGCGGCTGCCAATCTTCAGATACTCGGCCTCACCTTTGCCACCGACATGGAGGGCGGCTTCACCGGCTGGAAGTCCGCAGGCCTGCCGACCAAACCCTACGACCTCGATGAAATCAAATAAACTCTCCGTCCTGAAGTGAGGAATGTGATGTCGAAACTCTATCGCGAATCCCACCGCAAGCTGCAGCGCGAGTTTGACACCGAGCGCCTCGCCGACCGGATCGAGGAGCGCCTGTTCCACGAGCACATCACGCCCGACGACCAGTCGTTCATCGAACGCATGGACATGTTCTTCCTGGCCACCGCCGATCGGGAAGGCCGCCCCAACTGTTCCTACAAGGGCGGCGACCCAGGCTTCATCCGTGTCCTTGACCCAAAGACGCTTGCCTTCCCGAACTACGATGGCAACGGCATGTATCTGTCCTGTGGCAACACGCTGGAGAACCCGGCGGTGGGTCTGCTGTTCATCGATTTCGAAAACCGCAAGCGCTTCCGGCTCAACGGCACCGCAAGCATCGTTCCGGCGGCTTCAATCGAGCCCGCATACCCCGAAGCGCAATTCGTGGTGAAGGTCCACGTCACCCAGGTGTTCCCCAATTGCCCGCGCTACATTCACAAGATGCAATTGGTGGAGCGCTCAAGCTTCGTGCCCCGCGCCGATGCCGCAACCCCCGTTCCTGCCTGGAAACGCATGGAATGGTCGTGCGACGTGCTGCCCAAGAATGACCCTGCTTTGAAAACGGAAAACTAGATTGGCCGCGCTACGCCAGCGCATTTTGTTTCTAGTGAATTCAGACAGCCTCAAGAATCACGGGGATAGAATTTTCAGTATTGGCTTTTTGTGTGAAACAACATCGATTACGCGATTTAAGCAGTCAATGCCCCAATGCTGGAAAGGTCCAGGATACTCGTCACTGGCGATAGTGCTGCTTTTTGCATACTCCAAAAAATGGGATTTAGAATAAGTGCAAAAAAGTCTGCCTTCCCATTTTTCGGCTTTGTCGGGATTGGCGAATGATTCATTTCTAACAGAATAGAGAATGTATATAGGCCACACCAGTTCAAACGAACAATAGGCTGGATTGATTTTTATTGCCCGCACGTCGCTCAATAGGACGCTAGCAATATTGATACTTGTCGGGGCGTCTTCAGCCTTTGCGTCGTCTATGACAACTCTCAGAGAAAGCTCTTTTGGCTCGCTTAGTTCACGAATATACAAGTACTGGCAGGCTTTGATCTTGCTTCCAATGTCAGTGTTTTTCATCAGAAGAATTGAGCAGAAATCGTGTTTCCTGGCAATGTTGCGCCCGCAGAAAAGCCTATTCAGGCGGTTCTTGTGGATGGCGTGTTAATTCAAAAAAGTCCTTTAGAGGGCAGCAACTCCAAACTCTGTCATCCCGGCGAAAGCCGGGACCCAGACTTGTAACCAGTTCACCTTCGGAAAGTCTGGGCCCCGACTTTCGTCGGGGTGACAGAATTTTAAAGAATTACACCTCCGCCGGGCCGTCCAGCACGACGAGGTCGTCGGGGTTGAAGTTGACCGTGACCTTCTCGCCGACTTTGGGAGGCGCGGTGGTGGACTGGTTGAACATGTCCAGCGATATGTCCTGGGTTCCGGTGCGCACCTTCACCCGCACGATGGAGCCGAGGAAATTCACGCTCGCAACTTTTGCATCAAGGCGGTTAGCATTGGCGCCGCCCTTGCCTATAGCGATGGCTTCCGGGCGCAGCGCCACGGAAACGGTTTTTCCGGGAGCGCCTGTGAATTTTTTGCCGGCGTGTATCGATTGGCCGTCCAGCGACAATGTTCCCTTCGAAGCGTTTACGATTTTGGCCGGAAGCACTGTCAGCGTGCCCACGAACGATGCAACAAAGCGGCTGCTCGGCTTGTTGTAGATTTCAAGCGGCGTGCCGATCTGCTCGACCCGGCCCTCATTCATCACCACGATCCGGTCCGACATGGAGAGCGCTTCTTCCTGGTCATGGGTCACGTAAATCGTCGTGATGCCAAGCTCGCGCTGGATGGCGCGGATTTCGGCCCGCAGCGAAATGCGGATCTTGGCATCAAGTGCCGACAGGGGCTCGTCGAGCAGCAAAACACTTGGCTTCACCGCAAGCGCCCGGGCCAAGGCCACGCGCTGCTGCTGGCCGCCGGAAAGCTGGAACGGATAGCGCCCGCCATGTTCCGGCAGCTTGATGATGCCGAGCATCTCCTTGACCCGCGAGGTGATGGCCTCGCTCGAAGCGCCCGCCACCTTCAGGCCGAAGGCGATGTTCTGCGCCACCGTCATGTTGGGAAACAGCGCATAGGACTGGAACACCATGCCGATATTGCGCTGGTTGGGCTTGAGGTTGGTCACATCCTTGCCGTCGATCAGGATGCGCCCCGCCGTTGGCCCTTCAAACCCGGCCACCATGCGCAGCGTCGTGGTCTTGCCGCAGCCCGAGGGGCCGAGAAACGAAACGAATTCGCCCTTGTCGATGGCGATGTCCACATTGCGCACCACAGTGGTCGGCCCGAAACTTTTGGTGACATTGTCGATGGTAAGAAAAGTTTCGCCCATGGTCCCCACTCTTTTCAATTCGGCCGGCTGGCCGACTTCGGCGCGTAACGTGACAGGATCTGGATAACCGCCATGCAGCCCCAGGTGATGAAGAAGGCGATGATGGCAAGGGCTGCCGGTTCATAGGCCCGGTTGGCGCCGATGTTCTGCAGATAGGGCCCGAAGGCGGGCCGGTCGAGCAGGCTGGCCATGGTGAATTCGCCGATGACGATGGCAAAGGTCAGGAAGGCGCCGGAGAGAACCGCGATCAGCACATTGGGCAGGATGACCTTGGCAATGATGGTGGGCCACTTCGCCCCAAGGATTTGCGCGGCTTCGGTGAGGGTTTGCACATCAATGGTGCGCAGGCCCGTATCCACGGCGCGATACATGTAGGGCAGGGCGAGAGTCACATAGCCGAACATCAGCAGGATATCGGTGCCGCGCCGCGTGGCGGTGAACGGCAGCCATGACGACGAGTTGTACATGCGCAAGTATCCGAAGACGATGACGATGGCCGGAATGATCAGCGGCAGCAGCGTGATGAATTCAACGACCGGCCGCAATTGCGGCAGGCGCAGGCGGATCCAGTAGGCGGTGGGAACGACAATGAGAATGCCGACGATGATGGTGAGTGCGGCAATCAAGATGGAATATCCGAACGTCGCCTGGAACCGTTCATCGCCAAACACCACGCGGTAAGCCTCGAAGGAATAGACGCCGCGCTTCATCCGCATGGAAAATTCGATCGTGGCAATGAGCGGCACGAAGAAATAGGTGCAGCCCAGCGCAAAGGTGATCCACGCCCACAGCTTGCCCTTCATTTCAGCCACCGCTCGGAGCGGGTGCGGAACCACAGGTAGGCGAGGTTTGATGCACCGGTAATGAAGATCATGCCCATGGCCAGCGCATAGCCGAGGTTGGGGTTGTGCAGCACATCGCCGCGGATTTGCGCATAGAGCAGGATGGGCACGATGTTGAGCGACGAGCCGGTGAGTGCATAGGCCGTGGCGATGGCGCCGAAGGCATTGGCAAAAAGCAGGATGACCGTGCCGAGGAAACTTGGCCACAGCACCGGGATCAAAACCATGCGCCAGTACTGCCAGTTGTTGGCCCCGAGTGTCGCCGCCGCCTCGCCCCATTCGCGCTTGAGGCCGTCAAGGGCAGGGGTGATGATGAGAACCATCAGCGGAATCTGGAAATAAAGATAGGTCAGCGTCAGGCCCCAGAAAGACAGCAGATTGAATCCCGCATTGTAAAGGCTGAGGCCGAACCAGTTGTTGAGGATGACGGTAACGAGCCCAAGCCGCCCGAGCGTTGCCAAAAATGCGAAGGCCAGCGGCACGCCGGCAAAATTGGAAGCGACACCGGAGAAGGTCAGCGTCGAAGCCCGCACCCATTCCGGCAAGCCGCCGCGCACAATGGCCACCGCAAGGGCAAACCCGGCAAGGGCGCCAAGCACCGCCGAGGCAATGCTGACTTTCAGTGAAATCATGTAGGCGCTGACAATGGAGGGCTGGGCCAGCGCCTGGATGTTCTCAAGGGTGAAATGCCCTTCCGGGTTCTGGAACGCGCCCACGATCAGCCGGAAGGTGGGCAGGATCAAAAACATCAGGGCAAAAATGAAGAAGGGCGCAACGCCCAGCCAGCTCCACGGCATGCGGAAGCGCTGCGGAGCGCTCGCTTGGTTCTGTGTCCCCTGGTCTGTCATGATGTGGCTTGAATGAAATGGCGCGCCGCGAGGTTGCCCCGCGGCGCGCCGGATTCACTTACTTGACGTTGGCGCCAACAACAGTGTCCCACTGCTCGGTGATGGCTTTCTTGGCCGCGCCCTGCTCATCGAGTGTTGGGAACACGGCGGCGTTATAAGCCTCGGCCGGTGGCAGCTTTGCCAGGATGTCCGCCGGGATCTTGCCGTTCTTGGCAAGGTCGTTGAAGCGGATCGGATGGCAATAGCCCTTCAGCCAGCCGATCTGGCCTTCATCCGAATAGAGGTATTCCATCCAGAGCTTGGCGGCGTTGGGATGCGGCGCGTAAGCGCTGATCGCCTGCACGTAAACACCGGCCACAACGCCGGTCTTCGGCACCACGACTTCAACGCCGGGATTGCCGGCAAGCGTGTCGCGGGTTGCAAGGCCGTTATAGTCCCAGCCGATGATGATCGGCGTGGCGCCCTGGGCGAGCGAAGCGGACTTGCCGATGGTAGGCACGAGGTTGCCCTTGGCGTTCAGTTCCTTGAAGAACTCAAGGCCGGCTGCACCAGCCTCGGCACCCGGGGCTTTGCCGCCGGCAATGCCGGAAGCATGGACCGCGAGAATGGCCTGGTTCGAGGCGCGCGGGTCACCGGCAAGAGCGATGGAGTTCTTGTACTCATCCTTCTGCAGGTCGGCCCAGTCGGCGGGAATGTTCTTGATGATGTCCTTGTTCACCTGGAAGGCCAGCACGCCATAATAGTCGCCGTACCAGAAGCCTTCCGCATCCTTGGCGCTGTCGGGGATCGTATCCCAGGTCGCAACCTTGTAAGGCTGCAACAGGCCTTCAGCCTTGGACGACGGGCCAAAAGCCAAGCCAACGTCGATCACGTCTGGCGCCTGCGGGCCCTTGTTGTCCTTGTTGGCCTTGATCGCCTCGATTTCATCGCCCGAGCCGGCGTCCGGGTTCAACTCGTTGATTTTAAGGCCGTATTTTGCCTTGAAACCGTCGATGACGCCGCCATAGCCGCACCAGTCATGCGGCAGGGCGATGGTGGTGAGTTCGCCTTCCGCCTTGGCGGCGGCGACCAGATCGTCCATCGCATCGGCGAAAGCCGCCGTCGACGAAAGCGCGAAGGCCATCGCCACGGTGGAGTTCAGCAACGTTGTGCGTAATTTCATGATGTTCAACTTTCCCTGATTGTTTTTCGTCGTTGTCCAAGCCTGCACCCCTGGGGGCCGCCCGGCTTATTGCACCCGAGATTGGCTCAATCAGGCACAATTGGCAATGCTATATGACAGTTATGTGACAACAGAAAGAAGATTGGAGCAACCCCACATCACGGGATAGAATCTTCAAAAGGATGCGCCCATGACCAAAACCGTGAAGGCAGTGAAGCCGAAACTTCTTTCAGGCGGCAACCCCCAGATAGCGAAGGGCTACGGCGACGCCCCCGTGCAAGCCTACATCGCGGCCATGCCGGGCTGGAAAAGCGGCGTCGGCCAACGCCTCGACGCGCTCATCACGCGCGCTGTCCCCGCTGTGCGCAAGGCGGTCAAATACAATTCGCCGCTCTACGGCATCGAAGGTCAGGGCTGGTTCCTCGGCATCCATGTCTTCACGAACTACGTGAAGGTAGCCTTCTTCCGCGGCGCATCGTTCAGCCCCATCCCGCCCGGAAAATCGAAGCAGAGGCACGTGCGCTATCTCGACATCTGCGAGGACGACAAGCTCGACGAAGCCCAATTCACCGCCTGGGTGAAACAGGCGAGCAAACTGCCCGGTGAAAAGCTGTAAGCTATTTCTCTGACCACTTGATCTGGAACTCGATCTCTTCCTCGTCTGCGCCCCGCTCGTGTTCGACGGTGTAGGCGGCGCGCACAGGAACCGATATTCTCTCACCGGCGATCTCGATTTCGAAGCGTTTCCCGGTCTCCAGAGAATCCGCGAGGCGGCGAAGCTTTGCGATGAACTCTGGCAGGGGATAGGCCTTCTCGGTGTCTCGGTCTTTGCTCTTCATGCTTGTTTCTCCAATGCGCTCTACAAAAGAGCAGCGCTGCCTCACCTAGTCATCAATTAGGGAGAAACAAGCTTTTTGCGCCGCTTGAGTTCGCCGTGGCGAATCATCCTGCGGCTTTTCGGTCGTTCAAAATCGTTTCGCTGTGGGCGTGGCATTCCCAGCCATTAGTCCCGCGGATCCAGGTTGAACTGTCAGCCGCATGCATCTCCTGCTGCTTGCCATCCATCGTGACCTTCTGTCGGACGGTGTAGGCGATGATCGCCACATCGGGCGTTGGCGTCAAAACTTCGACGTCATCGAATGCATAGGACTCCAAGGTCCATTGACCCTCTTCGGTCATTTTGCCCATCTTGCTTTTAGCGATGCTCATCACGCCTTGCGGGCTTGTGACCAGACTGGTCTTGCCCGAAAGTTCGGCGGTGCGGGTGCCGTCTTTCCTCTTCATGGCATCCCAATAGGATTTTTCCAGGCCGACGACCTGATCTTTGGATGGCTTGTCATGAACAGACATTGGAACCTCCTTTGTTCTATCCCGCGTTATTTGGGCTTCTTCTGCGACACGGGTTTTGGAGTCTCCATGTCCCCGCGGATGGTTTCCAAATCCGAGCCGTCGTCTTTCAACGTCTCGTTTTCATCGTCAGGGTTGAATTGCTTCCGCTTCCGCGCGCCTTCCACGAGGATCGTTTCGACGTTCAAAGGTATTGCACGCTCGGAACGCTCGTCAGGATTCTTTTTATCGGTCATGGGACTCTCCAGTTGAATGGGCAACCCATCAACGGAAAACCGGCGCCATTGTTCCCCTGAAATGCAAATGTCATCAATTCGTTGTAATGCAACTTTAAGACGCAGTTGAAGGTGCAATCCCCTTCAGTATGCTGTTTCCCGTTCGACAGCCAAACTTTTGCCCCGTCTCCGCAAGGATGCGGGGTTTTTGCATTTCAAATGGCCCTTGCAAGGATTTAAAAAATGGATTGGGATATCGGCCATGAAGAAAGCGACACCTGCATCAAATCCCTCCAAACTGATCGACGCTCACATCAAGGAGCTCACGGGTTGGCGCGGCGATACGCTGGCCCGCATCCGTGCCCTGATAAAAGACGCCGATCCCGAAGTGGTGGAGGAGTGGAAGTGGGACATTCCGGTATGGTCGCATGCCGGGATTATCTGCACCGGCGAGACCTATAAGGCTGCGGTGAAGACGACCTTCGCCAAGGGCGCCGCGCTGCCGGACCCTTCAAAGCTTTTCAACTCCAGCCTCGAAGGCAAGGTGCGCCGCGCCATCGATTTTCCCGAGGGTGGCAAGATCAACGCGACGGCGTTCAAGGCGCTCATCCGCGCCGCCGTGGCGTTGAACACCGCGAAGCCCGCCAAGAAGAAGCCCAAAAGCGCCAAATAATCCTTCGGCAATCAGCGTTTGGCACTGACCGCCGCATAAGATAGTTTGGGCGGGTTCAACGACAGGGATGAAACATTGCTCACTGGACTGGTCCGCAGCGCATTTTCAACACCTAAAGGCATGCCGCCTTCTTTCACGCGCCATGCCGCCATGCATGCCGCGTTCTTTTTGGCCTACCTGGCGCTCTTCCGGATTTCCTACATATTCCAGATTTCCGATCTCCGCTCCACCCCATGGAATCCCGAAGCGGGAATAGCCGTCGTCAGCGGCATTGTTCTGGGCT
>JBBQNU010000087.1:0-13314 GCA_038330285.1 Hyphomicrobiales bacterium
TTGACGCTTAAGATTTACCCCTCTTAGATCGCCTTTTGTTGCCATGAAAAAATGCTTGATGTCCTCTTTCGACAGATTCATTTTCTTTAGTCCGTCCGTTTTAAGCTTGAAATCTTTGGACCAAGGGTCAGAACTATTCCCGATCAAATTGTCGCGCCAATTGGCAATTGTTTCCGGCTTCAATTTTGACTTTGGTATGTATTGGGATACAACCCGCGCTGCATCGAGCCGCTTGTGGCCAGCACCCATAAGTAAATCCATTGCTAAGGCGCATTTTGCCTTGAAAAACTTAGTGTGGGACGTTTCACTTTTTGGAGATCTCATGGTAGCGAACTCCGGAAGTTCAACCCCTTCCTTCAGCAAGTAAAGAGATCTGTGCAGCTCACGAAATGGAATGTGGAAATTTGCATCCTTAAACTGCGGGATGCTCTCCATAAGACTTTGGACAGCGTTTAAAGCTGAGGCCATTGAAACAAAGCGAACAAAAGGTTCTTTTGATTTTATCTCTCGAAGCGGAGATCGCATATTTTTTGTGAACTCCTCGATCGCCTTGAATAAAAACTTTTCGAACTTCTCATTTTCATCATTCATCAGCTACGACTCCAAATTTCTACTACGTTAGAATCTGACGTTTCTCCCCGCACAATCCGTTTTAGCTCGACTGCCCAAGCCTCGAGGGCCTTGCGTTTATCGACGGCGTAATCGTGGTGGATGTACACCTGGCTGGTAATAGTGCGCCTCACTTCAGTGCCATGATTAAGCACGCGCCCCACAATGCGTTCAGGAATGCCAATTCGTGCCATGTGGGTGGCCGCCGTCCGGCGCAGGTCATGCGGCGTGGCAGGGCTGCCCGCTAAGCCCAAGGCCTGCAGGTTGTCGTGCATGGCGTGGGATAGGGCATGAGACTCCAACGGTTTCGACTTTCCACCTCCCGTCCCACTTCTCGAACGGCTAGGAAATATGAAATCATTATCCCCGGCAAGCTGAATTGCGGCGGAAAACAGCTCAATGGCAAGGGCCGGGAGCGGCACGGTGTGCGGTTTGCGGTTCTTTGCACGCTTGGCGGGGATCAGCCATTCGGCTCGGTCAAGGTCAACTTCGGAGCGCCGGGCTCCACAGACTTCACCTGGGCGTTGTCCAGTGACCAGGACCAGCCGTAACACCAACCGGGTCCGTTCCCTCATGGCGGCATTTTCGAGTCCTGCCCAAAAAACTCTGATTTCATCAATCGATAGCGCCCGATCCTTGCTTTTCTCTTCAATGTCCGTTGCCAAGTTGAGCGCCGGGTTAATTTCCAGCAAATCCTGAGACACGGCCCACGAAAAGGCACGTCGCAATGCGGCGAGGGTTCGGTTTACGGCCACCCCGACACCCCGGTCCCGGACGGCCTCGACAACCTGACGTACATGTTCCCGCTTAAGGTGAGGTAGTTTCACCCGCCCAATCAGGGGCCGGACATTTTTGGCAAATATCCGCTTGCATTCCCGTGTCCATGCCGCCTCTGGGCGAGGATGCTTTTCAAGGAATTGATCAAGGAGCTGATCAACCGTGTCGGCCTTCTTGTAGTCTGCCACGTTACCGGCGGGATCGCTCCCCGCCGTAATTTTTACTTTGTTGGCTTCCGCCTTAGCCCGGGCGCCGGCCAAACCCAGTGCAGGAAATTCGCCAAGCGTTACTCGCCGCTTCTTGGCGTCTCCTTTACGCCGGTAGAGCAGGGACCAAGACTTTGCCCCAGCAGGCGTTACGCGCAGCGATAGCCCCTTCGTTTCCGGGTCCGTGAAGTCGGTGCGACTGGTGACGGTAATGGCATCGATTGCCCTCGTCGTCCACCTGAGCTTAATCTTGGTCGGAGCCATTATGTGTCCTATAGTCGCCTTGGGGTTCCATTGGGGTTCCACGGATGCGAAACTTGATGGTACCCACTGAAATGCCCTGCAACGCACTATATGCAGCAATTGCTCGTATAAGTCATTTCAGGTGATTTCACTATAGGGCAGGGGATTTCACTTACAATAGACTCTTAATCAGCGGTTCGTAGGTTCGAGTCCTACTGCGCCCACCAACAATTCCCGAACAATCATAAGTGGTTGGTGGAGAGTCTGCCCGGCAGAGCAGGGCGACTTTGTATGACAGTCTGTACAATTACGGATTTCGGCAAAGCAATGTTCGGGTAATCCCAGCGAACTTTTGGTGGGGGAAGGTTATTGATGGCAGGCCCGAAGTGATATCGGCCACTATCCAGTGCCGCGGGTTTTCGCTATTAAGTTGCCGGCCTCGAATTACATGCCAACTGAGGCGCACTTGGTTGCGGTTTCATTTGCAAGTTTCTTCAACAAGCGTTGAAGGCTAGCGCCGGTCTGCTTCGCAACCTTCCCTGTCTGACCCTGGCAGGTATAAAAACTCCTGATTACTTTTAGATTGCGCAGCATCACTGGAATTTTCGTTTTGCGGCTATAGGTACAGGTCGCAGCCGCATCCTTTTCAATAGCGCTCAACGCTCCATTCATCTGCTTACTTTCTGCGATAAACCCGCTCATGGTGTCATACCACTCATTGCAGGCCAGTGCATGAGCTGATGAAGTAAACAGGAGATATCCACAAATACAAACAATGGCGCGATTCATCTTTGAATCTAAGCAGAAATCCCGATTCATGGCAATGTTATCCTTGAAGAATTCTGGATTTCAAGAGATTCCGGCGGCGTTTCTGCTGCCGTGAAAACTATCCATCCTGCTTGCGACTCCGCGCCATGAGCGGGCCTCAGGCTGGCGTCGTGGAGCACCCACCAAAGAAATCCTCTAAAGCTGGAAATTTAGCCAGGCTGCCATCGCTGCAAGCATCGCCAGGCCCGAGCCTCCAATGGTGAGCAAGCCAAGGCGCGCGCCTCCGGCCAGCCAGGCGTAAGCGCCCTTGGCGAAGGTATTCACGGCGACCGCGGCCAGAATGGTGTTGATCGCGGCGGGGGATACTTCGCCAAAGCGCGCAACCGACAGGGTGATGGCATCCACATCTGCAAGTCCTGAAACAGCCGCGACTGCAAGTACACTGCTGTCGCCAGGCTGGGTTCGTGCCAGCGCGACTGCCAGGATGACTACAGCCAGCAAGGCCCCAAAGCGAAGCACTTCGAAAATATCGAAAGGGTTTTTCAAACTGAATTCCTGGATGCCCTTAACTTCCACGTCATTCCGGGCCGACACAAAAACGAAGGCCAGGATTCCCATAGCGGCAGCGGCAACGAGAAGGACCGGTGCTATGGCCAACGAAAGCTGGGAATTGATCAATGCGGTGACGACGAGCACCCGCAGAAGCATGACGCAGCCGGCCGCAAGGATTCCGCCGGCGAGCAGGCGAACGTGGCTGGGGTTGTCAGGGGCGAGGCGGGCCAGCGACAGCGTTACCGCGGTTGACGCAAACATGCCGCCCAGGAGGGCGGAAAGAATCAGGCCAGTCCGCGGTCCTGCAAGCTTAACGGCCGCATAGCCGCCGAAGGAAACCGCGGCGATCAGAATGGTCATCAACCATATCGCATAGGGATTAAGGGCATTCCATGGGTCGATGGCGCGGTCCGGCAGCAACGGCAGCAGCATGAACGTCATCGCCGCCAGCAGAAGCCCGGAGCGGAGTTCAGGCCAGCTTATCCGGGTCAGCCATTCATGCAGGATTTCCTTATGAGCCAGTAAAATCACGGTCGCAACGCCGGCCCCTGCCGCAACCTGCAAGTTTCCCAGAACCGCGAATGCGCCGAGCACATAGGTGAGCATCGCCGCGACAAGGCTGGTGGCGCTCAGATCATCTTTTTGCTGGCCCTCGCGCCACATGAAGGCCCCGACGGTCACGCCAATGGTCACAAATCCGGCGGCTAGAAAAGCGAAATTTCCACCCAGTGACAAAGCGCCGAAAATGCCGCCCATGAGGCCAATAAGCGTAAACGTACGAAGGCCGGCCGTGCGGTGGCCTTCCTCTTCATCACGTTCGCGCCAGCCGCGCTCAAGGCCAATCAGAAACCCGACTGCGGTTGACAAGCCAAGACGGAGTACAAGATCAGTCTGGTCCATGGGTTGTTTCCGGTTACTATTGGCGGCCAGCCCAGTCGTATGACATCAGGTCTTGTCATTCAATGGTCTCGGCGGCACAGTCAGCGCCTTGCGCATATTGGCGAGAATGAGGTCACCGCCCTTGACGCCCAGTTCCACGTTCGCGTCCCTGGCGTCGCTGGTGTACCAGGATTTTTGCGAGGCACGCTCCATGTCGACTGCTTCCGGGCAGAGCGCCAGCATGAGTGAAGTCTCGCCTATGCCGGCGTGATCGAAAGGATATTCCTTGATCGTTTCGGCGGTCATCAGGGGATGGCCCTTGATCCAGTTGAAGGGATCATCGCCGCCCTTCTGCTGGGCATAGTAATCGGCCATCTTGTCGCTGCCCCACCAGCCCTCGCCGCGGGTTCTTTCCAGGAAGGCGAAGATCGCCTGCCTCGCGGCGAACTTGAAGGCCAGGTCGGTCGGCATGCCTGCGGCGAAATTTTCGGATTGGTGATGAATGAAAAAATGGATGTTGCGAAAACCTATCCGCAGAAGACCGGTGAACATCTCCTGGGCAAAAGGAAAAAGCACCTGGGCGCCAACCTGCAGCGAGCCATTTCCCTCGGGCGGCTCAACCGCAAAACTGCTGGCGCCGTAGTAGAAAGGCGGCAGGATCACGAGGTTCATTTCGCCTTCGAGAATGTCCAGGGA
Organism: Hyphomicrobiales bacterium; assembly: GCA_038330285.1. GTDB lineage: Bacteria > Pseudomonadota > Alphaproteobacteria > Rhizobiales > Aestuariivirgaceae > Aestuariivirga. Next base: position 4,731 of record JBBQNU010000087.1, read on the forward strand.
CTTGACCACGGCCAGCGTGTCCATGCCGACGGCCATTTGTTCGCCGTGATACTTCAGAAAGCCCAGTGGCAGGACGACGGGCCAGTTCCCGGCGATGGCCGCCCTGATCTGGTGCGGCAGCATCATCTCATAGCGCATGGTTGTTCACTGAACCATGCCGCGCGCGTCGACCTTCACAGCCCCCAGAACTTCCTTGCCGCGCACCACCACGACCTTGTCGAAAAGATTGATGACCGGGCAGACATGGTTTGGCGTCACGCGCACGAGATCGCCCACTTTCGGCTTGTCGTTGCAGTCGGCGATGTCGAGATAGCCATGTTCCTCGTTCACATTGTAGACCTTGGCAAAGCCTAGCTCGCGGACAACGCCGTAACCCTTGAGACCCAGCAGATCGCTGGTCAGCGCCTTGGAGCCCGCATCAATCAGGGCGCGCTGGTCATTGGGCCGGCTGACAACGGTGGCCAGCACGCTCACCGCGCAGTCGTCATAGGTGCAGACGCCGCGCTCGGCCAACGAGCGGTCGAAGTAGATATAGGTGCCGACGCGGTATTCGGTGACATGGGCAAGGCCTTCATCCTTCCACATGTCGGGGGAGCCGCCGGAACTCACAACTTCGGTCTTGAGGCCTGCTTGTTTCGAAAGTTCCAACGCTCGGGCAAGGAATTTGTCGGCGTCGGCGCGGGTTCCGGGATAGGTCATGAGGCCGCCGTACTTCAGTCCCTTGCTGGCGTGAATGAATTTTGCGAGCTCTACTGTGGCTTCCGGCGATTGCACGCCGTTGCGGCCAGCGCCGGTGTCGCATTCGACGAGCACGGGAATGTCACGTCCCGCCATTTGACCGGCCTTGCTGAGACCTTCGACAACTTCCTTGCTGTCGGCCACAACGGAGATATTGACGCGCTTTGCCAAGGCAGCGAGGCGTTCAAGTTTGTGGGTGCCCACAACATTGAAGGTCAGCAGCATGTCGGTGAGGCCAGCATCGGCCATCACTTCCGCCTCGCCGAGTTTTTGCACGGTGATGCCGCGCGCGCCGAGCTCAATTTGCACTCTGGCAAGCGCCACCAGTTTATGGGTTTTGATATGCGGCCAGTTGGCAATGCCCAGCTTGTCGCAGCGCGCCTGCCATTTCTTGAGATTGTGCTCGACGATGCCGATGTCAATCAACGGCACCGGCGTTTCAAGGTCCTCAATGCGGCTTCCCACATTTTCAAAAGTGAAGTGGTCGAGAATGTTCATGGGGTCACTCCGGATTGAGCCTGAAGTCCTTGCCTTCCGGCAGGGTCTGCCCGCCATCGACAATGATCGTCGTGCCGGTAATATAGGATGCGTCATCGGATGCGAGGAAGAGCGCGGCGTTTGCAATGTCGCGCGGCGTTCCCAGGCGGCCAAGCGGAACCGTGTCTTCCATGGTTTTGATGAAGGCGGGCGAGCGGTGCATCTTCATGCCCTCGGTCAGGATATTGCCGGGTTCGATGCCATTCACGGTGATGCCATAGCCGGAAAACTCAAGAGCTGCCGCCTTGATGAAGCCGTTGATGCCGGCCTTGGACGCCGAATAGTGCCCGTGGCCGGGACTGCTCACGCGTGGGCCCGTAATGGACGAGGTGAAAATCATCCGGCCCTGCTTCTTTGCTTTCATGATGGGCAATGCGGCGCGCGCCGCCAGATAGGTGCCGCGCAGATTAACGGCCATCACCTGGTCCCATTCCTCGGGCTCGATGTTTTCAATCAGCGTCCAGGGATAGATGCCGGCGTTCTGCACAATGATGTCGAGTGTGCCATAGGCGGCGACGGCTTCGTTCACCGCCCGCTCCGCATCGGCCTTCAGCGAAATATCGGTGGCGATGAAGAGTCCCTTGAGGCGCTCGGCGGTGGCGTGGCCTGCCTCCACTTCCGTATCGGCGATAACGACGCGCGCGCCTTCATCGACGAGGCGTTCGGCTATAGCCGCACCAATGCCGCGTGCCGCACCAATGACCAGGGCGCTGCGATTGTGCAAACGGCCGGTCATGCCAGCTTCTGCCGGATCGACAGTTTCACCGTATCAAGCAGAACGGCGGCAAGCACCAAGCCGCCGAGGATCATCTGGGTGTAATGGGCGGGCAGGCCCATCAAATTGATTGCGGTATGAATGGAGGAAAGGAGAAGCACGCCCGCGTAAACGCCGGGTAGCTGGCCTACGCCGCCTTTCAAACTGACGCCGCCGATCACCACGGCGGCAAAGGCGTTGAACAGCATGCCGGTGCCCAGGTTGGCGGTGGCGCCCGAAGTTCTGATGGCCAGCAGCCAGCCGGCAACGCCGGCAATGGCGCCAGCGAGGACAAAGGAAAACACCACAAGCTTGTCCACCTTGATGCCGGCACGGAAGGTGGCAACGGCATTGCCGCCGATCATCGTCACATGGCGGCCAAAGGGAGTCTTGGCCATGATAAAGGTGAAGAGGGCGAAACAGGCAATGGCGATCCAGGCGATGAGCGGGATATAGGCCACTGTGTCAATCCCGATGAACCTCAGCGAGGGTGGAAGGCCCTGGGCGGAGCGCCCGCCGGAAATGGCAACGACGAGGCCGCGCACCCAGATATAGGAGGCGAGCGTTACGATGAAGGCGTTCATTTGCAGCCGGACCACAAGCCAGCCGTTGATGGCGCCGATAGCGCCGCCCACACACATGGCAAGGAGCAATGAGACGGGCACGATCAGCCATTCTGGCGACAGGGTGTAGCCGAGGCCGATGCCATGGGAGCAGAAGAGAATGCCGGTCACCATGGCGGTAAGCGCAGCGACGGACTCCACCGACAAATCCATGTGGCCGGCGATGATGACGATTGCCAAGCCAATGGCCATGACGCCAACAAAAGTCGACTGCTCAATGATGTTGGCGAAGATGCCGATCTGGAAGAAGTTCGGGATCGCCACCGAAAAGATGGCAAGCATGAACACAAGCAGGAACCAGACAAGATTATCGAGAACGAACTCGATAAGGGCTCTTTGGCGGGAACTCATCATGAGGGGGATTCCAATTGGGTTTCCCGGGCCACTGAGGGCCCGGGAGATTTGAGGGCTGTTATTCGACCGGCACGATCTTGTCGGTCGGCGCTTTCAGGTTGCCCCAGAAGCGCGGCTCATCAATGTTGTCCTTGGTGATTGCGGCACCCGGGATCTTGATGTTTGGTCCCCACTTCTCGATCGAGACAGTGGATTCGAGGCCAAGAACCGTATAGGTGCCGGGCTTGATTTCCTGCTTGTTTACGACCTTGTCGGCAAACATGGCGATTGCCGCAGCCTGGGCATAAAGCGGCTGCTCGACTTCAACCTGTTCCCAGCCCTTGCGGATGAGATCAAGGCCGACCGGGGCACCGTTCGACGAGACAAGTAACACTTCACCAGGCTTCTTGCCCTTCGCTTCAAGCGAAGCAACGGCAGCCACGGCCAGATGGGCCGCATGCACGAAGATCAGGTCAATGTCCGGGTTGGCTACGAGCTGGTCGGACACAATGGTTCCGGCATTCGAGGCTTCCCAGGCCATGGCGGGGAGCGAGATGATCTGCACGCCCGCGAATTCCTTCATCTTCTCTTCGAAGCCTTTCTGGATGTCGAGCGTGTAGGGGTCAGCCGGGTCGCCAAGAACCTGGAGAACCTTGCCCTTCACGTCGCCATTCTTTTCCTTCAGCAGGCGCTGGATTTCGCCGGCGGCGACATAGCCGATTTCGACGGTGCCTGCGACCGAGGTGAAGTCCGACATTGTAGCGGTGATCTGCCGGTCAAATTGCATGACCGGGATGCCAGCGGCGCGGGCCTTTTCGATTGATGGCTGAAGTGCATTGAAGTCGACAGCGGCCAGAATGATGGCCGATGGCTTCAGGATGATCGTATCATTCATCTGGCTCTGCTGCACATCGGTCTTGTTGTCGGCATTGAGGGTGACAACTTCATAGCCCACGTCGGCCAGGAATTTCGTGAGGGCGCTGACTGATTCCGTCTGGAACTCGTCAAGCAGCGTTGGCACCATGTAGTAAATTTTGCCTTTGGACTGGGCGTAGGCCGGAGACACCAGCGCGAGGGCGGTGAGCGCCAGCACGCCAGCTATGGCCGTGAGTATTCGTTTCATGGGACGGCTCCTTTGGTTGATCGGGTTCATGGGCCATTCGGCCTCGCTTCTTGGGCTTTGCCTTGGAAGGCTTCACCGGTAATCATGCGGACGATTTCGTCCGGGCTTGTCTTGTCCCGGGCGACATCGCCTGCAACCTTGCCCTGGCGGATGACCACAATGCGGTCAGCTACCTGGAAGGCCTGGGCCATAATATGAGTGATGATCACAACGCCGATGCCCTGGGCAGCAATGCGCTTGATCATTTCGAGGCCGCGGCGCGTTTGTTCCACGCCAAGGGCGGCAAAAGGTTCATCGAGCAGCACAAGCTTGCCGCCCCAATGCACGAAGCGGTTGAGCTCAATGGCCTGCCGCTGACCGCCCGAGAGATGTTCGACATTCACCCGGAGCGACGGAATTTTTGTTCCGGCGTTGCTGATGGCCTTTTCGGTGGCCGCGTACATTTCGGCTTCCTGCAAAATAGGAATGCCGAAGTAGCGCTTGACAATTTCGCGGCCCATGAAGAAATTCGCCACCACGTCCACATTGGTGCAGAGCGAGAGGTCCTGGTAGACCGTTTCAATTCCCGCTGCTTTCGCTTCGGCAGGCGATGTAAAATTGCATTCCTTGCCCTCGAACATGACCTTGCCCGAGGTTGCTTCGAGGCCACCGGCGATAATCTTGACGAGTGTTGATTTGCCGGCACCATTGTCGCCGAGGAGGGCCACCACTTCGCCGCGGTTCATTTCAAAGCTCACGCCGCGCAGCGCTTCGATGGCGCCAAAATTGCGCGTGATGTTTTGCAGGCTCAGCAGTGGTGCGGTTTCGGTCATGCGGCCTCCACACGTTTCAGCATGGGATCGCGCGGCGGGCTGGCGCTGGCTTCCGTGAACTGGATGCCAAAGCGCGGCGAGAGGACGCCTGCCACGGCAAGGGCGGCGGCACCCCGCAGGACCGCATCCTTGCCCACGGTCGAATGCATCAGGCGCGGCGCCTTGCGATTTTCCCGCTTTGAAATCGAATTGTTCAGGGGCTGGGCGGCGGCAACGAGGCGCGCCAGCAGGGACTCATTGGTCAGCCCGCCGATGATAATCGTTTCGGGATCGAAGAGATTTTCAATCGTAACGATGGCGGAGCGAAACAGCGGCACGGTCTCGGCGATCCAGCCCTCAGCGCCAATCTGTTTCGTCCGCCGCTCATAGGCTTCAAGCGACAGGTAACGTTCGAGGCAGCCGCGGTTTCCGCAGGGGCAGGGCTCGCCATCCGGCACAAGCGGCAGGTGGCCGATCTCTCCGGCATTGCGGAAACTGCCGCGCAAGGGATGGCCTTCCTGAACCATGCACCCGCCAAGCCCAACACTGAAATAAAGGTAATAGAAGTCACGAAAATCCCGGCCGGCGCCATAGAGCCGTTCGCCAAGCGCGGCGGCGGCGTGATCCACTTCGATAAAGGCCGGCAAGTTTGAGCCTTCGGCCAGGCGCTGCTGCACGTGGACGCCTTTCCAGCCTTCAAGCGTGGTGGGGCCGACAAAGCTCATGGACTCCACATCAAAGGGACCGGGCATGGCAAGCCCGATGCCGAGCATGCGCTGGCCCTGTCTGGCGTTTCTGAACTCCTCCACCAGCGCAAAAATTTCTCGGAACGCAGCTTCGGGCGCGGGATGGGAGAGCTTGCGCTGTTCGCGCGCTACCACTTCGCCCGCCAGATTGATCAGGGCCGCCTCAAGTCCCAGCGGCGTGATGTTGATGCCGATGGCATAGCCGCCTTCGGGATTTATGCTCAGGCTGGTGGCGGGATAGCCGCGGCTTTTGGGAGCATCGCGGACGCCGGCAATATAGTTCTGCTCTTCCAGTTCACGGATGATGTTGGAAACAGTTTGAACCGTAAGGCCCACGCGCCCGGCAATATCGGCCCGGGCGATTGGCCCGTGCTGGCGAATGGCCTCAAGCACAATCCGCCGATTGTACGGCCTTCCAAATTCCTGGTTCGTTCCCCGTAGCGCCATTTTTTGGTTCTTTGTTTGCTTTTTTCAGGAAAGCACGGGATAAATATAAAATCAAATGGAATTCAAAAATACTATGACAGCTTTTTGCAATGTCAGAAGCCATGCGACAGAACCATGGTGTAAAGAAGTGAGGCACTGATTCAAAAGGCTCAATATGACTGACGTCAAACCGTGGTCCTTCGCGGAAGGCACTCCGCCAGCCGCCCTGTCGCCGCCGCAGCAGGCGCTGTGGTGGCTGAAGAAGGGTGGATTGGCCATGGGGCCGGAATGGCAGAAAGCCCATGACATCTGCCAGACGCAGGAAGGCGAACACGCCTATGACCTCGTCCACGCGCTGGTGCATTGGATCGAGGGTGACCAATCCAACGCGGCCTATTGGTACCGGCGGGTGGGCGCCAAGCGGGCCGCAGACGTCGCAACCGAGTGGCAGCGCATCGCTGTTGAACTCTCACGCTAACTCATTCAACAGGACAGGTAACGCAAACGATGAAGAGCACTTTTGCCAATTATCCAAGCCTTGCCGGAAAAACCGTATTCATTACGGGCGGTGCATCGGGCATCGGGGCCGAAATCGCACGGGGCTTTTCGGCGCAGGGCGCACTTGTCGGCTTTGTCGATCTGGACCGTCCGGCCAGTGCAGCACTTGCCGAGGAACTGGGTGGTGAGACCGCGTATGAGATTTGTGACCTTCGTGACATCGCCGCGCTGAAAGCCGCGTTTGCGTCCTTGCAGTCAAAGCTTGGCGCGGCTGCCGTGCTCGTCAACAATGCGGCCCGCGATGACCGGCACAATTGGAAAGATGTTACGCCGGACTACTGGGATGACCGGCTGAACACCAATCTGCGCCACTTCTTTTTCGCCATGCAGGCGGTGGCGCCCGGCATGATCGCCGCCGGCGGCGGTTCGATCATCAATCTGGGTTCCAATAGCTGGTGGGAGGCTGTGGGCGGTTTTCCCGCCTATGCGACGGCGAAATCGGCCGTACACGGATTAACCCGCACCATGGCGCGGGATCTGGGCCCGCACCGGATCCGGGTGAATACGGTGGTTCCCGGCTGGGTGATGACCGAGCGGCAAAAAACCCTGTGGGCCACGCCCGAAGCGCTTGAGGCGCAACGGAAAGCGCAATGCCTCCCCGACCTTATCGAGCCCGTTTACATCGCGCGGATGGTTTTGTTTCTCGCGTCGGACGATGCGCGGATGTGCACGGCCAACAACTACATGGTGGAAGCGGGCTCGATCTAGCGCAGGAACTGGTCGACGAAGCCTTCGCCGAGGCCCACCTCGGTATAGTGTTTGCGGCAGAGGTTGATCTTGGTGAAGACGTCTTCGTAACCCTGGACCGCGCCATCGGGATCGACATAGATCATCGCGCCATTGACCTGGAACAGCGTGATCATCTCGGGCACATCGGGCTCCACTACCAAGGTATGGGTTTCGCCGGGGGCCTCGTAGACATAGGCGCCTTCGGTTGCGGTCCAGTCATGCTCCAGATAATGCCAGCTTCCCTTCAGCACGAAGCCGTGGACGGGCTGGGGGTGCCGGTGGCGCGAGAGAACGCCTGACTTGCGCACCCGCAACAGGTTCACCCAGTAACCCCGGCTGGTTGAAAGACATAGCGGCCGGAACCAGACATTTTCCTGCTGCGGCACCCAGAGGCGCTCATCCTGCGGAATGGCGTGGGGCACCACGAGTTCCGGAAAAGCTTCCTTAGGCTGCGGATGCCGGTAGGGAATGCGCGATTGATCAGCCACGGTCTTGTCCATCTCTACTCTCCTTCACATTGCAGCGTAGCCGCCATCGATGGGCAGCACAATTCCGGTTACAAAACGGGCAGCGTCCGAGCAGAGGTAAACGATGCTGCCGCCGATGTCGGCGGGCTCGCCCCAGCGCTTCATGGGCGTGCGGGCAAGGATTGCCGCCGAGCGCGCCTCGTCGCTGGTCAGCCCGCGGGTCAGTTCGGTGCTGATCCAGCCGGGGGCAATGGCATTGACGCGAATGCCGTCGGCGGCCCAGGCAATGGCCAGCGACTTGGTGAGTTGGGCAATGCCGCCCTTTGAAGCGGCATAGGCCGGGGCCAGGGGTGCACCGAAAAAGGAAAGCATAGACGCGGTGTTGACGATTGCGGCGCTTCCCGATTTGGCGAGTAGCGGCTTGGCGGCCACGCACATGCGCATGGTGCCGGTAAGGTTTACGTCCACAACTTTCTTGAAGGTTTCGATCTCATATTCCGCGCCCCGCATGATGATACCGGCGCAATTCACCAGCACATCAAGGCTGCTAAGGCTGGAAAAGAGATCAGCAACCTGGGCATCGCTGGTGACATCCAGTAGCACTGCCTGGAGATGGGCGCGCGCCGGAACCGCCTTGATTTCCTCCGGTGTCAGACCGGTCACCGTCACGGCATAGCCCGCCTCGCGCATGGCGCCGGCGATACCCCAGCCGATGCCGCGGGCCCCGCCCGTAATGAGTGCCTGTCGCAAGATGAACTC
>JBBQNU010000088.1:0-13187 GCA_038330285.1 Hyphomicrobiales bacterium
ACGAACTCCCCTTTTATGTCGGATTATTTTAATTCACGGCTGCGACCTGGCCACACGGAACCCGATTGAATTGCGCGCCTTGACCGAGGTTTCCCAGCCCCTGACGGCGGCGCGGTAGGCAACCGCATCGCCAATCCAGACGCCATCCGGCAGGAAACGGAACTCGCTGGCCCAGGAACCACCGCGCAAGACATGGTACTTGCAACTTTCGCCATTTGCCGTCTCTTCGGTGTCATAGGTGGCGCGCCAGCAGTCCGACACCCATTCCCAGACATTGCCGTGCATGTCGTAAATGCCAAGCGAATTGGGGCTGAGCGAACCCGCCGGCGCGGTGTAGAGAAAACCATCATTGCAGGCCGCACCAGCCCAGATGGTCTCACGCATTTTGGCCGCTACATCGGAGGAATTTCCGTAGGAGCAGGCAAGCTGCACATTGCTTCCAACCTCAGTGATTCCGCCCCGGCTCGACTTGTTGCCGCCCTGAGAGGCAAGTTCCCATTCCGCTTCGGTCGGCAGCCGGTAGGCGAAGCCGGTAACTTTCGAAAGCCACGGCAGATACTGCTGGCTGACATCATTGTAGGACACATGAATCACCGGATGGCGCCCGCGTCCCCAACCGTCATCAGCCGGCTCGCCCTTGCAGCCGCCCCCGTCAACACAATGTTGCCAGTCATCAAAGGTGATTTCATAACGTCCGATGGCAAAGGGCTTGTCGACAACCACTTTCTTTGTCTCAACCGCTGTAATCGCCTGCTGCGCCGTGCCGCGCCCTTCGGGGCCCACCATGAATTCTCCCGGCGCAATCGAGACAAGTTCGGGGCACGTGTCGCAGTCGCGGAAAATCATGCCTTCCTTCTGCTGCGAATCGGCAAGGCCCGGCTGTTCGATCACCGACGGGGCTTTCTTCAGACTCGTGAGGTCGGGAACCGGCACGGCCGCCACCTGCTGCGCCACAGGCGCAGGCTGTTCAAGAGGTGGTGATGGCTCGGGGGCCGCAACTTGCACTTCGGGTTGGGGTTCTTGTTCTGGCTCAACAATGGCAGGAGCTGCCTGCACTTCCGCCTGGGGCTCAGGCTCCGGATCAACTTCTTCAAGCGCTGCTTGCGCTTCCGGCTCAATGACGGGAGATGGGATTTCCTCTTCCGCCTGCTCCACGGCTTCAGGCACCGCCGAAGCTAGCGCCGTTTCACTTTCCACCGCAGGTGGCGCCACCGCTTCAGTTTCTGCCGGGGCCTGCTGAACCGCTGCAGTTTCCTCACTGGTAGCCGCATCGAGCGCTGGCGGGGGCTGGACGGCAACGGCCAGTTCCGGCTCGGACTTGGTTTCCGGAGCCCCGGTTGCAATCTGCTTCAAGACATCCGCCAACGCGTGCTTGAGATAGCCATCCGACATGTAATCGCGCACACCGACAAATGCTACGCCTGCAATCACCAGCTGCGCCACGATGAATGTGAAAAGGTTTCGCCTGAATTTCCGCCGGCGCAAGCGCTCGGCGCGCGTCGCCTGCGCGTTCCTTAACCGCTGCGAACGCGGCGCCAAAGGCAAAGGCGTATCCGTTTGTGGAGCAGACAAATTATCAACCGCATTGTTGAACCGAGGTGCCACCCCCGGTTATTTCTGTCGCTCGTCCCGTGGAAAAATATTGGGCTTCAATGCGGCGTAATTGTGACCCGTCCGCCTCAGTTTCCGTTAACCATTTCTTAAAACATGAATTACTCCGTACACGTATGAATTTTACGGGAGCCGCGAATATACTGTTTCCGGCCCTGCCGGCTGGCTGATTTCCGGCATTTGCCCTCAGCGGATTCTTCGGTTAGGCTCACCCAACAATAAAATGCGATAACAACTGCAACAATGGGAGAGCCTAATGGATCGTCGTGGATTTATACGAAAAGCAGGCGTTGTGGCCGCCGCGGTGCCGGCCTTGGCGTCGCCCGCCATTGCCCAATCACAGCCGGAACTGAAATGGCGCATGACCTCAAGCTTTCCAAAAAGCCTTGATACAATCTACGGCGCAGCCGAGACTTTTTCGAAGTTTGTGGCTGAAGCGACTGACAACAAATTCCAGATTCAGGTGTTCCCGGGTGGCGAAATTGCCCCGGCCCTTGAAGCAGCCAATGAAGTGGGCAAGGGCAATATCGAGATGTGCCACACCGCTTCATACTACTATTGGGGAAAGGACCCGACCTATGCCTTCGGCACTGCCGTGCCCTTCGGCTTGAACTCCAGGCAGCAAAACGCCTGGATGTACCATGGTGGCGGCATGGACCTGATGAACGAGTTCTACGGCACACAGAACCTGATCGCCTTCCCCTGCGGCAATACCGGCGCGCAAATGGGCGGCTGGTTCCGCAAGGAAATCAAGTCCCTGGCCGACTTGCAGGGTGTTAAAATGCGCATCGGCGGCTTTGGCGGCAAGGTTATCTCCAAAGTTGGCGTGGTGCCGCAGCAGTTGCCCGGCGCGCAGATCTACGAAAGCCTTGAAAAGGGCGTGATCGACGCTGCCGAATGGGTTGGCCCCTATGACGATGAAAAGCTCGGTTTCTACAAGGTGGCCCCCTATTACTGTTATCCGGGTTGGTGGGAAGGCGGCGCTATGCTCCACACCATGATCAATACGGCGAAATGGGCCGAGCTTTCGCCCACCTATCAATCGATCGTCAAGACCGCCTGCCAGGCGGCCAACGTTGACATGCAGGCAAAATATGACGCCCGGAATCCTGAGGCCCTGAAAAAACTTGTGGGTTCGGGCGCAATACTCCGGCCTTTCCCGCAAGACGTGATGGAAGCCTGTTTCAATGCGGCAAAGGAAACCTACGCGGAAATTGGCGGGACGAACGCGGCCTTCAAGAAGATCCACGACGCCATGATGGCCGTCCGCGCCGACCAGTATTTGTGGTTCCAGATTTCGGAATTCACCTTTGACCGCTTCATGATGGGCCAGCAGCAGAAGAAGATGTTGTAGTTCACCCACCCGTCTGTCTGTGAGGGGGCCGTGTCGGCCCCCTTTCTTTCATTTCAATCCAGTGACGGCAGGTTAATCTCGATCTTGTCCGTATCCACCTTGATCTCGCCCTCGCCAATCGAGAGCCACGGGAAAGCCACGACAATTGCCACCATGATGATTTGCAGGATGATGAAGGCGATGCCGCCGCGATAGATTTGTGCTGTCGTGACGCCGGCAATCGTCCGGCCGGTGGGCTTGTCAACCCACGGGCCATTGGGCGCCACCGAGCGCATGTAGAACAGAGCAAAGCCAAAGGGCGGCGTCAGGAAGCTGGTTTGCATGTTCATGCCAATGATGATGCCGAACCAGACCAGATCGATGCCCAGTTTTTGGGCAACAGGCGCCAGCAGCGGAATGACGATGAAGGCAATTTCAAAGAAATCGATGAAACAGCCGAGCACGAACACCAGTGCGTTAACGGCAATAAGAAATCCCCAAACCCCGCCGGGAATACCCGTCATCAGCTCCTCAACCCAGATATGGCCGTTGACGCCGTAGAATGTAAGGGAAAAAACCCGCGAGCCGATGAGGATAAACATGACAAAACAGGCAAGCCGCGTCGTGCCATCAAGCGCCTCGCTCAAAATCCTGTAGGGCAAGCGGCCCTTGAACCAGGCCATCAGCAGCGCGCCGGTAGCCCCCATGGCCCCGCCCTCTGTGGCCGTTGCGATGCCTAAAAAGATTGTCCCCAGGACCAGGAAGATCAGCGCCAGCGGCGGTACAAGGACAATGATCACCTGTTGGGCAAGGTGCGAAAGCTGGCCAAGCTTCAGGCTCTTGTCGGCAAGGGCCACGATATAGGCCAGCGTTGCGGCAATGGCCGCGCCCCAGATGCCGGCACCGCGGGCGACATGGCCTTGCAGGAACCAGAAGCTAAGGTAGCCAATGACGCCACTGATGATCAGCACGGCAAGCAACGAAGAAAAGCCGCTGCCAAGGGTGCGGGCTTCAATGGGCAGGGCCGGAACCATGGCGGGGCGCAGGATCGAGATGCCGAGGACATAAAGACAAAAGAGCCCTATCAGCATAAGGCCGGGCAACAAGGCGCCGGCATACATTGGCCCCACCGAAACACCGAGTTGGTCGGCCAGCACGATGAGCACAAGTGACGGCGGAACGATCTGCGCCAAAGTGCCCGATGCGGTGATGACGCCTGCCGCCAGTGACCGGTCATAGCCGTAGCGCAGCATGATGGGCATGGAGATGAGGCCCATTGCGATAACCGAGGCAGCCACCACACCTGTCGTCGCCGCCAGCAGCGCACCAACCAGAATAACTGCATAGGCGAGCCCACCACGTATTGGTCCGAAAAGCTGGCCGGCCGTGTCCAGCAGGTCCTCCGCCATGCCGGACTTTTCAAGCACAATGCCCATAAGCGTAAAAAATGGAATGGCGAGCAGCGTATCATTGCGCATGACGTCAAGAATGCGCCCAATAGTCAGGCCAAGAAGCGGCCAGTCCAGCGTGATCGACTGTGAGTAGGGCGCAAGCTCAACCCCCACGACAAAGAATATCAGGCCGTTTGCCGCCAGCGAAAAAGCCACGGGATAGCCAAGCAGCAGGAACACCACTAGCGATGCAAACATGATGGGAGCGAGATTGTGGGCAATGAGCTCAATCATGGCGCCTGCCGCTGATCACCGCCCAGCGCTTGATGATTTCCGAAACGGCCTGTGCCAGCAGGAGCGCGAAACCAGCCAAGATGAAAAACTTGACCGGCCAGACCACCAGGCCACCCGCGTTGCTCGAATTTTCCCCGTCCCTGAGAGATTCCCAGAAATAGGGAACACCAAGCCAGACCATGAGAAGGCAAAATGGCAGGAGAAAAACAACGTGGCCAAACAAATCGATCCAGTCGCGGACGCGTTTCGAGAAGTGGTTGGAGAGGGCGTCTATACGAACATGCCCGTTCTTTTGCAGGACATAGGCGGCTGCCAACATGAACACGGCGCCAAAGAGGGCGCCTTGCAATTCCAGCCAGGCATTGGAGCTGGTGTCGAAAGTCTTGCGGATGATGGCGTTGACCGCGCTGACGAGGACCGCCGCCAGGATGAGCCAGCGCACCTGCCGGCCGATAAAAACTGTCAAGCGGTCAATACCGCTGCTGACGCGCAATAGCCCTTCCAAGATTCCTCCCCTTCACAGGCCTCCCGTTAGCCAGGATGGTTTTGTCAGGAACCCTAGATGAGTTTACAAGTCACGGCAATTGGTCAAACGGCTGGAAGGGAGAGCAGCTTGCGGGCTTCCGCAACGCTGGCCGGATGACGGCCGTAAGTGCGGCAAAGCTCAGCCACACGCCCGACCAGCGCCGCGTTTGAGGGCGCGAGTTCTATCCCATTCCACCGGATATTGTCTTCGAGCCCCGTGCGGCAATGGCCGCCGCGCTCAAGGCACCAGTGATTCACCTCAAGCTGATGCTTGCCAATTCCCGCCGCCGTCCAGGTGGCTTCCGGCGCCAGCCGTGTGATCTCGTCCACCATGAAATCGAAGGCCGGGCGGATGGCCGGCATGGCGTTCTTCACCCCGAAAACGAACTGCACATGCACCGGTTTTTTGAGCAGCCCTTCGTCCGCCAGACGCAGCGCCTGATAGAGCATCGACAGATCAAAGACCTCAATTTCCGGCTTGACGTTGTATTCCAGCATTTTCAGGGCCAGTTCACGCACCAGATCCGGATGGTTTTCGTAGATGATCGTGGGAAAATTGCACGAGCCTGTTGCCAGCGAGGCCATGTCACAGCCCAGATGCAGCATGCCACCGCGCTCGGAGCCCTTGCCGGAACGCCCGCCCGTGGAAAACTGCACGATCATGCCCGGGCAGGCCTTCCGAAGCCCCACCAGTAACGCAGCGAAACGTTCCGGATCAGAGGTTGGCGTCTGATCGTCTTTGCGCACATGGACATGAGCGATGGTGGCGCCCGCCTCAAAGGCGGCGCGGGTGGAGTCCACCTGCTCGCTGATCGTGATCGGAACCGCCGGATTATGCTCCTTGCGCGGCACCGAGCCGGTAATCGCAACGGTGATGATGCACGGCGTCGTCACCCTCACTGCAACGGCACGCAGCGGCCCTTCTTGTCCGGTGCCATGCCCTTGGGGCACCGCTTCTTCTCATTCTGCGGATTCAGGAGGTTGTTGTTGAGGTCGATTTTTGGCAAGCGCAGTTGCGGTTCGCCATCGTCGTCCTGAGGCTCAAATGTCGGCTCCTGCTGGTTGAAGACCGGCACGCAGCGCTGGCGCTTGCGGCTGAATTCGGTTCCTTCCGGACAGGCCTTCGGAACGTTCAAGCGGATCGGTTCGCACTCGCCCGTGTTCCGGTTGAGGACAAAGTTCCGCGGGCACCCCTGCTCCTCCGGAGGTTGCTCCACAATGCGCTGGCACTTGCCGTTCTTCAGCTTGGTGAAGCCCCTGGGGCAGGTGGTTTCAACCCGTGGCGGCGGTTCGCACTGCTTGGTCCGCGGATTGTATTCAAGGCCCTGCTTGCACTTCACGGTCGGCGGCGGTGGCGGCGGAACGCGCTCACACTCATTCGTTTGCGGGTTCAGCTTGGTGCCCTCCGGACAGTCCGGTTCATCGTTCGGGATGCGCTCGCACTGCTCGGGATTGTTGGGGTTGCGGACAAGGCCCTGCGGGCAGGGCGCGTGGCATTTTCCGCGGATCGTCTCATACCCTTCCGGGCATGAGGGCGGGCTGCAAACTCCGCGCAGGTTCGGATAGCTGCCATCCTCACAGCGCGGCGGCAAGCAATAGCCATAGGAATTGCGGGTTGTGCCTTGCTCGCAAACCGGCACGCACTGCTGGCGGAAATTCTCAAACCCGAAGGGGCAGGTCTCGGGCGGCGGCAGACAGCGCGTGGGATGATAGATGTCACGCGTAAAGCCCTGCGGGCACGATGGCAGGCAAATCCACTTGTAGTCATCCGGCCAATCGCCGCCGGGAACGCAGGCGCCGGTGCGCTGGTTGCGCTGGTAGCCGTCCGGGCAGGCCCGGTCATAATAGCTGCGGCACAGGCCATTTTCAGCCAGATAGGTTCCCTCCGGGCAATCCGGCGAGCACCGGCCGGTTTCCTGCGAATAGCTCAGGCCTTCCGGGCAATTGTCGGGATAGGACGTGCTGCGGTCAGGCAGGCATTCATCCGGGTTGCGCAGGTCGCGGTGATAGCCTTGCGGGCAATTCGGTAAGGGTATGTGATCATATCCTTCCGGACAGCCGTGATCGCAGGGCGGCAGGCACAGGCCCGGATAGCCGGGATAGCGCAGATAGCCCGAGGGACATTCCGGCAGGCAGTAATCATCATAGATCGTGTAGCCCGCCGGGCAGCTCGGTCCCGAATCGCAACTGCCGCAGGTATTGCAGCAGGATTTCGTCTGCACTTCACAAGTTTGCGGCACCGAGGATTGCTGAGCTTGTGCTGCCGAAGGCTGCAGGATGCTGATAAGTATGGCAAAGCAGGCGATCAGGAAAGAACGGCAGATCGCGGATTGCAAGCAGAGCTTCGCATGTGTCATGGCGCACCATCCCCAATTTTCCCGCCCCGGGAGATGTACCGCATCCACCAGTTGGCTAGCCCCTTGCGGCGGAGGATACGGCCAATGCAACTGCGTTGGCAAGGCGGGAAACAGGGCCGCGCAAAATGCTGCACAACTTTAAACCGATAAGATTGCCGCTTGTCCGCTCCGACCAAAATTTATGCAGTAATTATTTTACGGCTAAATTATAATCATACTTGCTGGCGGGGCGCGGCTTTCCCATCAGCCGCGAAACTCGCCGTTCGCCGCACAATCATCTGATAAAGCTGGACTATTCCCGGAGTTAAAGCATCGTTAACGAACTGGCATAGGCTTTGCAAAGCTTCCTCCCGTTGCATCAAGCACAAATAAATGCAGGAGGGATTGGACATGAGAATCAAGGACAGATTATTGAAGACGCTGGCGGCCGCTGCGCTGGGAACAGCAATGCTCTGGGCATCGCCGGCGCTGGCCGCCGACGACACCATCAAGGTCGGCGTATTGCATTCGCTTTCGGGCACCATGGCGATTTCCGAAACCACCCTGAAGGATGCCATGCTGATGCTCATTGAGGAGCAGAACAAGAAGGGCGGCCTGCTGGGCAAGAAGCTCGAGGCAGTTGTGGTGGACCCCGCTTCCGACTGGCCGCTGTTTGCCGAAAAGGCCCGCGAGCTGATTGAAAAGGACAAGGTCTCGGCCGTGTTCGGCTGCTGGACCTCCGTGTCGCGCAAATCGGTTCTTCCGATTTTCGAGGAACTGAGCAGTCTGCTGTTCTACCCCGTTCAATATGAGGGCGAGGAAAGCCAGCGCAATATTTTCTACACCGGCGCTGCCCCTAACCAGCAAGCCATTCCGGCTGTTGACTACCTGATGGCCAACGACAAAGTCGAGCGCTGGGTTCTCGCCGGCACCGACTATGTTTATCCGCGCACCACCAACAAGATTCTTGAAGCCTATTTGCTCGCCAAAGGCGTCAAGGCCGAAGACATCATGATCAATTATACGCCATTCGGCCACTCTGACTGGCAGACGATCGTCTCCGATATCAAGAAGTTCGGCTCGGCCGGCAAGAAGACCGCCGTTGTCTCGACCATCAACGGCGATGCCAACGTGCCGTTCTACAAGGAGCTTGGTAACCAGGGCGTCAAGGCTGAAGACATTCCCGTCGTCGCCTTCTCGGTTGGCGAGGAAGAACTCGCCGGCATCGATACGGCCCCGCTGGTTGGCCATCTTGCCGCCTGGAACTATTTCCAGTCCCAGGACAATCCGGTGAACGAGTCCTTCATCAAGACCTGGAAGGCCTTCATCAAGAACGACAAGCGCGTGACCAACGACCCGATGGAAGCGGCCTATATTGGCTTCAACATGTGGGTCAAGGCGGTTGAGGCGGCCGGCACCACCGACTCGGATGCCGTGATCGACTCCATCGTCGGCGTCTCGGTTCCAAACCTCACCGGAGGCTATTCGGCCATGCTGCCGAACCACCACATCACCAAGCCGGTCCTGATTGGCGAAATCCAGGCCGATGGCCAGTTTGAAACCGTCTGGCAAACGCCGGGCCTCGTGGCCGGCGATGAGTGGTCTGACTTCCTGCCGGATTCAAAGGATCTCATCTCCGATTGGCGCAAGCCCATGTCGTGCGGCAACTTCAACGTTGCCACCGGCAAATGCGGCGGCAAAGGCTGACGAAACAAGCCGGCGTTTCATCCGGACGGGGATTGTCCCGTCCGGATGAATGTGTTTTCAAGTCATGAATGCGGGAGCCATGCGCGCACTGAAGATCATAATATTTGTGCTGCTCTCCTGTTTCGCTTCTGCATCCCAGGCGTGGTCGGGCGAAACGGAAATTCGGGCCTCTATCGGTGAGTTGGCGACAGCCAAGGGCTTTCCGGAAATTGAAAAAATTGTAAAGGACCTGGCCGCCCTCGGCGATCCACTGGTCAATCCGGCGCTCACCGCCCTGGCCGATGGAAACCTGCAGATCCGCAAATCAGACAACGCGATTTTCATTACGAGGGATAGCAGTTCTGGCGTGGTGCTGATTGACCCCGTCACCGGCAAGGATGCCGGTGAAGCGCCAAAAGCCGATGTCGCGAAAATAAAGGTCAACAACGGCTTGCGCCGCATTATCCGCGATTCACTGGGCAACTTGACCCTGCAATCGCCAGACGCAGCCACGCGCCTGCAAGCCGCGGAAACTATTTTCAAGAATTCCGACGCCTCGCAACTCACGGCCCTTGATGCGGCCATTGCCAGCGAGGCCGATGCCAGGGTTAAGGCCCAGATGGAACTGGCCCGCGCCTCTGCCATCCTCAACTCGGACCGCGGCGATGACGAAAAGGTTGAGGCCATCAAATTGATCGGGGAGCGCGGCGGACGCGAAGCGCTGTCGCTGCTGACCGCAACCGAAGCCAAAACTTCCGGCCTTGTGAAGGATCAGGCGGGAGCAGCGGTTGCCAGCATTGAGCGCTCTCTGGCCATTTGGGCAACGGGCCAGAATGTCTGGTACGGCATATCGCTTGGCTCCGTCCTGCTGCTTGCAGCAATCGGCCTAGCCATTACCTTCGGCGTGATGGGTGTCATCAACATGGCCCACGGCGAAATGGTGATGCTCGGCGCCTACACGACATTCGTCACCCAGGACATTATCCGCGATAATTTTCCATGGCTCTTCGACTGGTCCCTGCTCATTGCCCTGCCGCTGGCTTTTCTTGTGGCCGCCATCGTCGGTGTCATCATTGAGCGCGGCATCATCCGCCATCTCTATGGCCGCCCGCTGGAAACTTTACTCGCCACCTGGGGCGTGTCGCTCATCCTGCAGCAGGGCGTGCGCTCGATTTTCGGCCCCACCAATCAGGAAGTCGGCAATCCCTCCTGGATGTCAAGCTCCTTCCAAATCGGCGAACTCGACATCACCTGGAACCGCCTGTGGATCATTGTGTTCTCGCTGATCGTATTCTTTATTCTGCTGGTTGCCCTAAACAAGACGCCGCTCGGCCTGCAGATGCGCGCCGTCACCCAGAACCGCCGCATGGCCTCCGCCATGGGCATCCGCACGCCATTTGTAGATTCCATGACCTTCGCCCTGGGCTCCGGCATTGCGGGCATTGCTGGCGTCGCGCTCTCGCAAATTGACAACGTCTCGCCCAACCTGGGCCAAAGCTACATCATCGACAGCTTCATGGTTGTAGTGTTTGGTGGTGTGGGCAATCTCTGGGGCACCTTGGTAGGCGCCTTGTCGCTGGGCATTTTGAACAAGTTCCTCGAGCCCTTCGCCGGCGCCGTGCTTGGCAAAATCATTGTACTCATCCTGATCATCCTCTTCATCCAGAAGCGCCCGCGCGGCCTCTTCGCGCTCAAGGGCCGGGCGGTGGAAGCATGATCCTCACGCGTTTCTTCATGGGTGGATTCGACAGGCGCATCACCATTCTGATTGCGCTGCTTCTGCTGCTAGCGCTGCTCGTTCCCATCCTGCATCTCGCCGTTCCATCAACGAGCTTCTTTCACGTGCCCACCTTCATGGTGGCGCTGCTCGGCAAATATCTCACCTATGCTCTGCTCGCCCTGTCACTCGATCTTGTCTGGGGCTACTGCGGGATTCTCTCGCTCGGCCACGGTGCTTTCTTTGCGCTCGGCGGCTATGCCATGGGCATGTATCTCATGCGCCAGATCGGCTCGCGCGGCAGTTATGGCAATGCGGAGCTGCCGGATTTCATGGTGTTCCTGAACTGGAAGGAATTGCCCTGGTTCTGGTACGGCTTTGACAGTTTCGGCTTTACCATGCTGATGGTGATGCTGGTTCCTGGCCTGCTCGCCTTTGTCTTCGGCTGGTTTGCCTTCCGCGCCCGCGTTACAGGCGTTTATCTTTCCATCATTACCCAGGCACTGACCTATGCGCTGATGCTGGCCTTCTTCCGCAACAACATGGGCTTTGGCGGCAACAATGGCCTCACCGATTTCAAGGACATCCTCGGCTTCAACGTGCAGGCCACGGAAACCCGCATGGCGCTTTTTGCCGCGAGTGCTGTAGCCCTTTGCCTCGGCATTCTGATCACCTCGGCCCTGGTCAATTCAAAATACGGAAAGCTGATGATCGGCGTGCGCGATGCCGAAAGCCGCCTGCGCTTTCTCGGCTACCGCCCGGAATCCATCAAACTTGTGGCCTTCACCGTGTCCGCCGTCATGGCGGGCGTTGCCGGCGCCCTTTACGTGCCGCAGGTGGGCATCATCAATCCCG
Organism: Hyphomicrobiales bacterium; assembly: GCA_038330285.1. Classification (GTDB taxonomy): domain Bacteria; phylum Pseudomonadota; class Alphaproteobacteria; order Rhizobiales; family Aestuariivirgaceae; genus Aestuariivirga. The sequence goes on from JBBQNU010000088.1 coordinate 11,749, forward strand.
GCGAGTTTGACCCCGGCAATTCCATCGAAGTGGTGATCTGGACCGCCGTGGGCGGGCGCGGCACCATCATCGGCCCGGTCATCGGCGCGCTGCTGGTGAATGCGGGGAAAAGCTGGTTCACCGGCGTCCTGCCGGAATTCTGGCTCTTCGCCCTGGGCGGCCTCTTTGTCTTCGTCACCCTCTTCATGCCCAAGGGTGTCGTCGGCCTGTGGGCATCCCTGAAAACCAGGCGGCGCGCCAAGCCGCCCGCCAAAATATCGGAAGCGGGCGAGGCGCAGACATGAATTTGCCCACCAATATAGCCTCCACGCTGCTCTATCTCGACGGAGTCTCCGTATCCTTTGACGGCTTCCGCGCCATCAACAACCTGTCGCTGACCCTCGATGTGGGAGAAATGCGCGCCATCATCGGCCCCAATGGCGCGGGCAAGACCACGATGATGGACATCATAACCGGCAAGACCCGGGCCGATGAGGGCGATGTGTTTTTCGACCATGGCCGCGTCGATCTCAGCACCCATGACGAGGCCGATATCGCCACCCTTGGCATCGGCCGCAAGTTTCAGAAACCCACCGTGTTTGAAAGCCATTCGGTGGAAGACAACATCCTGCTTGCCATGAAGGGAAAGCGCAGCGCCTTCGCATCCCTGTTTCACCGCTCCTCAACTGAGGAAGCGAAAGAGATTACCAATATTCTGGAAACCGTGCGGCTTGCGGGAAAACGCCGCGCCCTTGCCGCCAATCTGTCCCATGGCCAGAAACAATGGCTCGAAATCGGCATGCTGCTGGCCCAGCACCCGAAGCTCCTGCTCGTCGATGAACCCGTGGCCGGCATGACCGATGCCGAAACCGAGGAAACCGCCCGGCTTCTCAAACACATCGCCGAAGACCATTCCGTCATCGTGGTTGAGCATGACATGCATTTTGTCCGCGAACTCGGCGTGAAGGTCACCTGCCTGCACGAAGGCGCGGTTCTGGCCGAAGGCCCTCTTGAGCATGTGAGCGCCGATCCGCGCGTCATCGAAGTTTATTTGGGACGATAGAAATGCTGAATGTCGAGAACGCAAGTTTGCATTATGGCGCCGCCCAGGCGTTGCGCGGCGTCAATCTTCAGGTTGAGAAATCCAGGATCACCTGCGTGCTGGGCCGCAATGGCGTTGGCAAATCCAGCCTGATGCGCGCCATCGTCGGCCACCAGCCCCTCTCGTCCGGCAAGATCACCTTTGAAGGCAATGCATTTGGCAGGAGTGCGGCCTACGAGCGTTCACGTGCCGGCGTTGCCTACGTCCCCCAGGGGCGCGAGATATTCCCTTTGCTGACTGTGCGCGAGAACCTCGAAACCGGCTTCGCGCCCATCAAACGCAAGGACCGCTATATTCCGGACCATGTGTATGATCTTTTCCCGGTGCTGAAGGACATGCTGCACCGGCGCGGCGGCGA
>JBBQNU010000089.1:0-13182 GCA_038330285.1 Hyphomicrobiales bacterium
GGCTTCGGTGAAATTGAAGGCTTGCGGACGGTAGACCGGGGGATAGCCCTGCTTCACCATGGACATGAAGATTTCCGGGGTGGGGAAAATGTTGCGGACGACGGGTGCTGCAAAGCTGTAGGCGGTGGGGCCATCGTCGGCCCGGAAGGCGCTGATCTGGGCGGCAATAATGCGTTGAAATTCGGTCTTTTCGGTCTCACTTATGGATTGGGCGAAGGCAGCCACGGACATGAAGGCTAAAAGTACGGCAGCGAGGACAGAACGAAGCATTATGGGCCTCCGCAATATGAGCATCTTGACACATATACGAGGGCATGTCCTGTGTGGTTTCAGCTGAAGTTTGAGACAGGAGGGCAATTTGGCTGGCAATGAAGTCCTTGAAAAGGCCTCCACCTGGCTGGCGGAGGGGCGGAAAGTTGCCTTGGCGACAGTGATTGAAACCTGGGGCTCGGCCCCGCAACCGGTGGGCAGCCAATTGGCCATTGATGGCGAAGGCAATTTTGCCGGGTCCGTGTCTGGGGGCTGTGTGGAGGGCGCGGTGGTGAGCGAGGCGCTTGACGCAATTGCCTCGGGCCAGCCAAAAGTTCTGGCCTTTGGCGTCGCTGATGAAACCGCCTGGCAGGTGGGCCTTGCCTGCGGCGGCAAGATACGGGTGTTTGTGGAGCCGCTGGGGCCGTGAAACAGGCGCTTCTGAAAGCCGTGCTTGAGGCAAGCCGGGAGCGCCGGGCGGTTGCCGTGGTCACCATCATAGAGAATGGCGAGCAACGGCTGGTGGCCAAGGAAAACCTTGGCAACGATCCGCTTGGTGCCGCTCTCGAAGAAGCTTTTCGCTTTGACCAATCGGGACTTCATGGCGGAGAATTTGTACACATCCACAATCCCCCATTGAGGCTCGTTATCATCGGGGCGGTCCACATCGCGCAGAGCGTGATCCCGATGGCGCGGCAGGCGGGCTATGATATTACGGTTATTGATCCCCGTGGGGCTTTTGCCACGGGCGCTCGCTTTCCCGATATAGCGCTGCACACCACTTGGCCGGAGGACGTATTGCCCGGACTTGGCGTCGATGCGCGCACGGCGCTTCTGGCGCTGACCCATGATCCAAAGATTGATGATCCGGCTCTTTCCATCGCGCTGAAATCAGAGTGCTTTTATATCGGCGCCTTGGGTTCCAAGAAGACCCAGGCGAGTCGCGTCGAACGCTTGCAGAAGATGGGGTTTTCCGATGAGGCGATTGCCCGGATCCGTGGGCCTATCGGCTTGGCCATTGGGGCCAAGGGCGCTGCCGAAATCGCCATTTCCATCATGGCTGAAATGACCCGCTCCTTGCGCCTGGGCAATTGAGATGAAATTTGCCGAATTGCCGCTGCGAGACACTTTGGGCTGTATTCTGGCGCACTCGGTGCGGCATGCGGATGGCGTGTTCAAAAAGGGACGAAAGCTGGCGTCAGATGATTTAAAGCTGCTCGCGGCTTCGGATGTTTCAAAGATATTCGTGGCCAAGCTGGACGCAGATGATGTCTCCGAGGATGACGCGGCCCGGGAAATTGCCGGAAAAGTCGCTGGTTCCGGGGCCACGGCCCAGGAACCATTCACGGGGCGGGCAAACATCTATGCGCAGCAGCGCGGGCTTGTCGTCGTCGACAGTCTCCGCGTTAACGCGATAAACCGGGTGCATGAAAGCATGACGCTGGCTACGCTTGCCAATTACCATGTGGTTGACAAGGGGCAGATGATTGCGACGATCAAGATCATCCCCTTTGCCGTGGGTAAAGAAAATCTCAACAAGGCGATTGCGGAGATTGGCGATGCGCCGGTGATCCGGGTTCAGGCTTTGGCCAAAAAGCGAGTGGGACTGGTGATCACCCAAGTGGCCAGCGGCAAGCAGTCGCTCATCGAAAAATCCGAAACCGCCATGCGTGAGCGGGTAAAGGCACTGGGCAGCGACCTGGCGGAGGTCAGGGTATGCGATCACTCCATCGAAGCGGTGCGGACATCCGTGAAGGAACTGGAGGCACTGTCCTGCAATCCCATCCTGCTGTTTGGGGCATCGGCAATTGTCGACCGGGAAGATGTGATCCCTGCGGGACTTACGGCGGCCGGCGGGACGGTGGTTCACCTTGGCATGCCGGTTGACCCTGGCAATTTGATGATGCTGGGCGATTTGAGCGGAATTCCGGTTCTGGGTGTGCCGAGTTGCGCGAGGTCACCCAAGGTGAATGGCTTTGACTGGGTACTGGAACGGGTGCTGGCCGGGATCTGTCTTTCGGCTGGTGATATCATGGACATGGGGGCCGGCGGATTGCTGGCCGAGATATCAAGCAGGCCGTCACCGCGTGACCGGAAGCCGCTTGCCCAGCACGCGCCACGGATTTCGGCAATCGTTCTGGCCGCCGGCAAATCATCGCGCATGGGCAGCAACAAGCTTCTGGCTGACCTCAACGGCAAACCCCTGCTGCGCTACAGCGTCGAGGCCCTGAAGGCCTCAAGCGTTTCTGATATTATCGTCGTGACGGGGAACGAGCCTGAGCGAATTCAAACCGCGCTTAAGCCGCTTGACGTAACATTGATTTACAACGCGAATTTCGCCGAAGGACTTTCGACTTCCTTGAAGCGCGGGCTTGCTGCCGTGCCGGCGGAGACGGATGCGGTGCTGGTATGCCTTGGCGATATGCCGCTGGTTGATGCGCAGACAATTGACCGTTTGGTGGCTGCGTTCAATGTTGCGGAGCACCGCACGATTTGCGTTCCCACCTTCGAAGGCAAGCGCGGCAATCCGGTGTTGTGGGGGCGGCAGCATTTCATTGCGATTGACGAGATTGAAGGCGACCAGGGGGCCAGGCTTCTATTGGATGCGCTATCCGACGAGGTGGTGGAAATTGAAGTCCAGACACAGGCCGTGCTGGTTGATGTGGATACGCCGCAGGCCTTGCAGGATATCAGATCAGCTTTGAACCCCTGAAGCTGGTGTGGCCTTCACGCCCGAAAATTACATGGTCGTGCACGGTGATGCCCAGTTTCATTCCGGCATCGATGATTTTCCGCGTCATGTCGATGTCAGCAACAGAGGGCGTGGGATCGCCCGAGGGATGGTTATGGGCCAGAATGATGGCGGAGGCGGAAAGTTCCAGCGCCCGCTTCATCACCTCGCGGGTATAGACCGGCGTGTGGTCAACGGTGCCCTACTGCTGCACTTCATCAGCGATGAGCTGATTTTTCTTGTCCAGAAACAGGATGCGAAACTGCTCCTTGTTCTGGAAAGCCATGGCGGCGCGGCAGTATTCGAGGATGGCGCTCCATGACGACAGCAGCAGACGGTTGACAATCCCGCCTTTCATCAGGCGCAGCGCCGCGGCGCGGATAAGTTTCAGTTCCGTGGTGATTGCTTCACCGACGCCGTCCACTTCCTTCAGGCGCTCAGGTGCTGCACTGATGACTTCGGCGAAGCTGCCGAATTTGGCGATGAGGGTTTTGGCCAGAGGTTTTGTATCGCCGCGCTTGATGGCCCTGAACAAGATCATTTCCAGAAGTTCATAATCGGGCAGGGCTTGGGGGCCGGCTTCGCGGAAACGCTCCCGCAGGCGTTCACGATGGCCAAGGAAGTGGGGTTTCGAGGAGGCCTCGCCAAAACCCTTCGGCATGATCTAGATCTTGTAGGGCGGGCAATGGAGGCCGCGTGGCGACAGCGTGAAAATCTCACAGCCTTCCCTGGTCACGCCAATGGTGTGCTCAAACTGGGCGGAGAGCGAACGGTCACGGGTGACGGCGGTCCAGCCATCGCTCAAGACCTTCACATGGGCCCGGCCCAGATTGATCATGGGTTCGATAGTGAAGAACATGCCTTCCTTGAGCTCAACGCCCTCTCCCATGCGGCCATAATGCAGCACGTTGGGATGGTCATGAAAGACGCGGCCAAGGCCGTGGCCGCAGAAATCGCGCACGACGGAGCAGCGCTCGGCTTCCGCGAAGGTCTGGATTGCGTAGCCGATATCGCCGAGATGGGCGCCGGGTTTCACCATGGCAATGCCGCGCATCAGGCATTCATAGGTAACCTCGTTGAGGCGCTCCGCCTTGCGGCTGATTTCACCCACCGGATACATGCGGCTCGAATCACCAAACCAGCCATCGACGATGAGGGTGACATCGATGTTGACGATGTCGCCTTCGCGCATGGGAGAGTCGTTGGGAATGCCGTGGCAGACCACGTGATTGATCGAGGTGCAAATTGACTTGGTATAGCCGCGATAATTGAGAGGGGCGGGAATTGCCTTGTTGTCGCGGGCAAACTCCACAATGAAACGATCCAGCGCATCCGTGGTGATTCCCGGCTTCACCAGCGGGGTGATCAGATCCAATGCCTCAGCTGTCAGCTTTCCTGCCGTGCGCATGCCCTCGAAATCTTCGGGCTTGTGCAGCTTAATGCGGGTGGATCGGGACGAGGTGGTTTCCTGAACGTCGTTCATTTAAAATTCCAAGACCGGAATGGCCCGGTCAACCGTTATTTCGCTTGTCGAGACATGGCAAGTCAAGGCCAAAGCCTCGACGCCCGCGACCCGCGCCTTTCTGAATTCATTGAAATAGGTGCGATCCTTGTCGTCGGCAAGGGCAAAGCGCCTAGGATTATTGCATTGAATAAGGTAGACCATGACGGCGCGGGCTCCACCCTTTACCATGTTTGACAACTCAACAAGGTGTTTGGTGCCGCGTTCAGTAACGCAATCGGGAAATTCGGCGAGCCCCGGTTTCCTGAAGAAATGGACATTCTTGATTTCCACGTAGCAGGGCGGGCGTTTCACATCCTCCAGGAGAATATCGATGCGGCTGTTCTGGCCATATTTGACCTCGTTACGCAGGTTTGCGTAACCCGCCAGTTCCGCCACTTTTCCGGCGATAATGGCTTCGGTCACGATGTGGTTGGGTTGGGCGGTGTTGATGCCGACCAGGCCAATATCCGGAATATCCGCCAGTTCCCAGCTATGGGGATATTTCCGGGTGAGACTCTCGGAACGCGACAGCCAAACGGCATTTCCGGGCTCGGTCAGGCCCAGCATGGAGCCCGTATTGGCGCAGGCGGCGGTTATGGTTTCGCCGGTATCGAGCACAACATCGGCCAAAAACCTTTTGTAACGTTTGATCAGCTTTCCGCGAACAAGGGGGCCCTTGAATTTCATGGTTTTGACAGTGGACTGAAGCGGTGGCAGATGTCTAGGTATTGACTGAGGTAATCATGACATCTGTTCCCACTGCTGCGGTATTATTAATTGGCGATGAAATCCTGTCCGGACGGACCAAGGACAAGAACCTGGGCTTCATCGCGGATTATCTGGTGGGCCTTGGCATTGACCTCAAGGAAGCGCGCTGTGTTGCCGATGACGAAGGCGATATTGTTGCGGCGCTGAATGCCTTGCGGGCGCGCTACACCTATGTGTTCACCACGGGCGGCATCGGCCCCACCCATGATGACATCACGGCCGATGCGGTGGCCAAGGCCTTTCAGGTTCCTATCGGGCATCATCCACGGGCGCTGGAAATCCTGCTGGCCTATTTCAAGGAAATTGGCCGCGAGCCCAATGAGGCGCGCCTGCGCATGGCGCGCACGCCGGAAGGGGCCACGCTGATTGAAAATGCGGTCTCCAAGGCACCAGGTTTCCGGATTGGAAACGTGTTCGTCATGGCAGGGGTTCCCAAAATCATGCAGGCCATGATGGAGGCGATTGCGCCTACGCTGGACAAGGGCGTGCCCATGCAATCGCGCACCGTCGCCCTGCAGGGTGGCGAAGGCGATGTGGCCAAGCCGCTGGGTGAAATCCAGGATCGTTATTCAGATGTGTTCATCGGCTCCTATCCCTTTGAAGGGGTGGGAGGATTTGCAACCAATCTGGTTCTGAGGTCGCGGGTGCCCGCATCTCTCGAAAAGGCCGAGGCGGAGGTCAAGGCGTTGGCTGAAACGATGACCCGCGATGGCAAGGCTAGGGGCTGGTCCTAAGCTGCTAGCGCGCGGCGGACCTTTTCGGTGAGGTCATTGCGGGTAAAGGGCTTGTTCACGAAATCAATCGTGTCGGGCAAGTCCTGCATCTGGCGCACGGAGCCCGGCGCATAGCCGGACATGAAGAGCACCTTCAGCCCAGGTCGCACCTTAAGAGCCTTGGCGGCAAGTTCCGGCCCGTTCATGCCACCGGCCATGATCACGTCAGACAGCACCAGGGCAAGATCGTCGCGCGCCGTAATTATGCCCAGGCCTTCGGGGCCATTCGATGCAACAATGGCTTCATAGCCCATTTCCTCGATCATGGCGGCGGCGATATCTCGCACTGCATCATTGTCTTCGACGACAAGCACGACCTGCTTCTTGGCTGGGATTTCGACGGTTTGCGAATCATTGGCGACGTCTTCCGGGTTCACGCCCAGTTCGCGGGCGAGGTGCGATTGGAGCTCGGAAGGCTTGATAACTGTGCCAACCGCCGCGGCTGGCTTAAAGGAGGGAAGATAGATTTTGACCGCGGTTCCGTGCCCCACTTCGGAGTAGATTTTAATGTGGCCGGCGGACTGCTTCACGAAACCATAGATCATGGACAGGCCCAGGCCAGAACCGGCTTCCGGCCCCTTCGTGGTGAAGAAGGGCTGGAAAACCTTTTCAATATTTTCCGGTGCAATGCCGGCACCCGTATCGGTGACGGTGATTTCCACGTAATCGCCAATGCTGACATCCTCGTGCTCGTTGCAATAGGCTTGATCCAGATGGCGGTTTGCGGTTTCGATAATCAGATTGCCGCCCTTTGGCTTCATGGCGTCCCGGGCATTGATGGCAAGATTGAGGATGGCCGTTTCGAGCATCGTCTGATCGGCTTTGATGAGCCAGAGGCCTTCCTGCGGAATGATCTTGAGATCGACGGTGGCGCTGACCGCGTGTTGCAGCATGTCCGTCATCTTCATGATGAGTTCGTTGGCGGAGATTTCCTTGTTCTGCAGGGTTTGCAGGCGCGAGAAAGCCAGCATGCGTTTGGTGAGGTCGGAGCCCTTGTCGGCGGCCTCGAGGGCGGCGCGAATGCGCTTGGTGGCGCGTTCGTCGTTTTTCACCAACTGTTCGACAAGCTGGAGATTTCCCATCACGACCATGAGAAGGTTATTGAAGTCATGGGCCACGCCGCCGGTCAATTGGCCCACGGCTTCCATCTTCTGGGCCTGCAGGTATTTGCGCTCGAGCGCCTTGCGCTCGGTTACGCATTGGCAGGAGCCGAAAAGGGTTTCGACCTGGCCCGCGGAATTGCGTTCCGGTTCGATGGTGCATTGGAAGAATTCAATATCGCCGGACTTGAGCCGCACGGCAATTTCCAAGTCGGTTATGTGCTGGCCGAGCTTGGCGAGCTCAATGCCCTCGGCGAATTTTTCCTTGTCGCCCGCCTCGATCATGTCCATGAAGGTTGCGAGATTGGGATGGACGATGGCGTCCTGCATGCCGATGAGGCTCGCCATTTCGGTGGAGAGGCGCGACACATTGGTTTCCACGCGCAGGGAAAAACTGCCAAGCCTTGCTGCTTCCTGGGTTCGCTTGAGGTTGCGCTCGGAACTGCGCATGCGTTCGAGGGTGGCCATCTGGTCGCTCACGTTGCGGCAGAGGCCAACGCATTTTATCGCCCGCCCGCTCGCCGGATCGCGGACCACGCAGGCCACCGATTCGACCCAGACATATTCGTTGTTGTGCATGCGAATGCGGAAACGTGACTGAAAAAGCTCTGTGCCGAATGGCGCGTTCTTGATCATCACCATCAAGGTCTTCTCGGTGTCATCGGGATGGATGCGGGCGTTGAACTTTTCAAAACTCAGATCCGAGCTTTCAGGTTTCAAGCCGAGGATGTCATACATCTCCGGTGAATTGTAGGTTTCGCCGGTTATAAAATCATGGTCCCACACGGCATAACTGCCAGAGCGAAGGGCGAGATTCAGGCGCTGCTCATTCTTGATGGCATGGTTTGCCTGTTCCTCATTGGCGTGCTGGCCAATGAGTATCATGAAATCGCTGACGCCATCGCTCCATTGCTGCTGCTTGAACGAGGAGGCTTTCTGCACGGCCAGGGGCGGCGCATAGGTGACCTCCACGTCGGGAAAAACTTCCCCCGGTTTGGCTGTGAGGTAGCGGGCCGAGATTGTTCCCGTGCCATACTTGACCAACTGGCGGCCTACGATGTCGCTGCGGGCGCAATTCCATTTGCGGATGGCGGCTGTGGTCAGCTCGGTAACGGTGGCTGCAGGAAGCAAGACCGCCAGGGCTTCGATGTTTGCCAGCTCAAAGGCATTCATCAGCTGCGAAACGGGATTTGCAGTCTTGGTCATTCAGGAGGCTCCGGAACCCGGTTTTTTGCCAGTTTTGCCCCGAAAGTGTGAAGCAAGGGTTGACGGGCGCGTGGTGGATTGCGCCAAATTTGCCAAGCGGGCATAAGGATTCTCGAGTAACAGGCGGATTTGGGTGCGAAATGGACGAAAAATGGCAAAAAAGCTTTCCGGTTTCATGGGACCAGTTCCACCGGGACGCGCGCGCCCTGGCCTGGCGCCTGTCCACGGCGGGGCCCTTTGAGGCGGTCGTCGCCATCACCCGGGGCGGCCTTGTGCCGGCGGCGGTCGTGGCCCGCGAACTGGGCATCCGGATCATCGAGACGATTTGCGTAGCCTCCTATGACTATGACAAGCAGGGGGCCATCAGCGTTTTGAAGACCGTGAGCGAGAAGATCGTGGGCTCGGACAAGGGCGCGGGCGTCCTGATAATCGATGATCTGGTGGACACGGGCGCCACGGCGCGGGTGGTGCGGGAAATCCTGCCGAAAGCGCATTTCGCCACGGTCTATGCCAAGCCCCTGGGGCGGCCCCTGGTTGACAGTTTTGTAACCGAGGTGAGCCAGGATACCTGGATCTACCTTCCCTGGGACATGGGCCTGCAATTCACGCCGCCCTTACAGGACGGCGCGAAGGCTTGAGACGATTGGTTTGGCGGGCGTGGCGTAATGGTAGCCGCAACGGACTTAAAATCCGTTTTTCGAAAGGAAGTGCCGGTTCGAGTCCGGCCGCCCGCACCAACTGTTTGTGAGCACGGCTGCTAACTGATGAGGTTCAGGAGCGGGCTACCTCTAGTGCCCATGGCAAGGTAGGACACGCTTCTGACCAAAAAAAGATATTTGTCGATTCATGTGAGGCCGTACAAATTTTATGTAACCAAGGGCCAAGGGTCGTCCGAATTGGAATTGATAGCGGACAAATTGCGATCACTACAAGAGTTCTCAATTGGGCCAGTACTGAAACTCACGTCCAAACAGCCAATGATCGGCAAGCTCCTTGGCGACGAATTTACTGTTCGTTCGCTGAAAGGGACTAAGCATTTGTGAGAATCGAACTGCGGCCAAGAAACAGAGGATGATCAAGCAGACGTCAGGGGTGTGGGCAAAGGTGCGTGACCAAGACACGCTTCAGTGCGAAAGCAAGATCGGCATGCGAAGATCGTTGAGAACCCCTTTGGTCGCACCGCCAAGAATGAAATCACGAACACGGGAATGGCCGAAGCCGCCCATCGCGAGAAGTTGCGCTCCTGTTTCCACGGCGGAATCCTGCAACGCCTTGGCCATGGTCCTTTCACTGAGCGTGATGTTAAGAGGCTTGACATTGTAACCTCGCTTCTCCAGCGAGGATGCAAGCGACCGGGCAAGATCAGTCCCGTTCAGAGGTTTCTCGTCACGGATCGTCAACACCGTGAGGCGACCATTCTCGGAAAGAAGAGCCAGAGCATCCCACAAGGCACGTGCGGCGACACGGCTCCCATCCCAGGCGATCGCGATATGTTCAAGCGGCGCAGGACGGGCCGAGTGCGGCACCAGTATGGTCGGGCGCCCGGACCCGAAGACGACGGATTGCGCCATGTCCTGTGCCAAGAGTGTCTCACCGTACCAGGGAACTACCGAAAGATCGTAGTAACGCGCCTCGGCAGCTGCTGTGTCGAGCGCGGCACCCAGCACGATCGTCCGGGTCGAGACGTCCAGTTTGGGCTGCGAGCCAGCCGCCTTCTGCACGAGGTCATGAAGGCGAAGACAATCTGCCTTGCTTCTCTCCTCGTTGGCGCGGACCAATGCGGGGACGTCCAGAAGAAATGTGCCGCTCAACGGGGACCTCATCTGGGGAATGCTGACTGCAAATGTCGTAACGTGGACTGCGCACCCAAGCGAGTTCGCAAATCCAACTGCTGCCAAGATTGAGTCGTCAGGAGCAGGTTCTGGATAGGTTGACAGGGGGAGGTAGGCGGTTCGCGTGTGCATCACGAAGACTCCTTAAGTTGCCGACGGTTCGTGGAACGAGGCCACAAGAAAAGATTGCCTAATCGAAGGGTCTGGGAAGGCAATCATTATCTGACATCACGGCGGCCGAGACGCCGGAGGGCCTTTTGCGATCACCTAATCAACTGAGGGAATGTTTTCTCGAGGAAGCCACCCATTCCACTGGAACATGGGACGTAATAAACCCAACCTGATCATCCAGCAGCTTTGCAAATCCAGTGACAATACGTGCCGTCGCATGGTCCCCCATGAGTACGACATGGCGCATTACGGTTGGGAGATACTTCGATGCCGCATCGTAACTGGCAATGACCGCATCCAGATGCTCCAAGGCTTTGAGAGCGCCTAGGGGATAAGGCGGTAGCTTCGACGTCCGCGCAACAATTGAGATCGTCCGTACTGGAACGCCACCCAGCGTCAACACTCTGGCCGCAAACTCATCGGCAACGGCGTCAAGATCGTTACTAAAGCCATTGAACTTCTTATGCAACATGTAGAAGTTGCCATCCTTGGCACTCCAATAGGCCTGTTTGATTCGACTCCGCAGATCAATAGCATGGGCGAGTGATTGGTTAAGGGCCAAAATGACTTCCGATTTTCTGGCGGCGTCCTTGTCGGTATTCATAGCCACTTCCTGCATGGCTTCTTTCTTTCTGAATGGGCTGAGGGTGGCAATCGTGTTCATGGAAAATCTCCTTACTTCGCAGGGGTTTCGGGGTTCGGTGTCTGGCTGCTTGCGTTTTAGCCAGATCCTGGATGGGCATGCATAGCCCACACCATGTGCGTAGTTTCCGCCAAGACAGGTGTTGCAATCGGGGTGTTTGCTCCACCGTTTTCGCCGCGGGTTTGCAGCGCGACGTAATCGCTCAGGAAATACGCTTCAGCATGATAGTCGGTATACATTTTCGGTCATCTCCTTGTACGGCTGGAAACAGCCTGACCACCCAGAGATGGGGATGGTGCTGCGCCTGATCCAATCGATTATCCCATCGGAGTTGATAGAAATCCCCTATCGGGCCGGGATCAGTCGTGCAGCAGGAAGTCTGTGTAATTTCGTTTCACCGCTTCGCGCAGATAGACAGCGATGCGGCGAAAAGTTTCGACCTGGGGCGAACTACTGCGCCAGGCGAGCCCTATAGTTCGGTAAAGCGGCTTTCCCTTAAGTGTCAAAAGCTTGATGCCGGTGTCGGTTTTCGCGAGGCTGCGGGCATAGAGCCCGGGAAGGAATGTCAGCCCAAGCCCCGTGACTGTCATTTGGTGCAAGGTGTTAAGGCTAGTGCCTTCAAAGTCATGCAGCACCCGTGCACCGAACTCGTCGCAGATCTGTTTCACTTGCTCGTGCAGCGCATGCCCCCTTTCAAGGGCCAGAACCGATTCTCCGCCTAGTTCCTTGGGCTCAATTGCTTCAAATACAGAAAGTCTGTGGTCGCTCGGAATCGCGAGGTAGAGTGGCTCACGAAAAACAGGCAGCGTCTCAAAACCCTCGCCCCTCAGCGGCAGCGGCAGGATCAGCAGATCGTGTTTTCCTTCAGCTAGGGCATCCGGCAGCAAGTTCGGAAGATTCTCGCGGATATGGAAGCGCAGTTCCGGATAGTCGGCATGCAGGGCTGGTATGAAGGCAGGAAGTAGATGCGGGCTGATGGAGGTGGGTAACCCAAGGCGTATGACGCCGCTCATGCCCTGCTTGTGGATTTGGGCAATATCCTTGATTTCCTGGACAGCAACTGCGATGCGTTTGGCGACAGCAAGAACCTGCTCGCCTGCGGCTGTCAAGATGACGGGTGTGTGATTTCTCTCGGCAAGCTGAACGCCAAGGCGGCGCTCCAGCGCCAGCAACTGCGCGCTCAACGTTGGCTGACTGACGCCGACCCTTTCTGCGGCGAGGCGGTAATGGCCGGTTTCGCTGAGGGCCACGAGATATTGCAACTGTCGGAGGCTGGGCATTGCCGGTGCTTGGTCAAGCCGGCATCATGGCCGCCTTGATCTCGGTTTCTATGTTGTCCCGCAATCTGCCGTCGAGATTGAGGCGGCTGGCGAGCACATTCAGGTATTCGGTTTCCCGTGGGTCATCCGGGTCGATGGCCAGCAGTGAGGCGGCATAGATCTCGGCAGCCCGTTCTGGCGTTGTAGCCTTGGTGGCGATGGCATCGATATCCAGCGGTTTGCGGATCTGATCCATAAGGAAGCCTTTTTCGCCGGTAGAGAGATCGCCCTGATCAATCTTCGCAAAAATACGCTCCTGTTCTTTTGCGTCGATATGGCCATCGGACTTTGCGGCCGAAATCATCGCAGACAGAAGTGTGAGGCTGAGTTCATTGCGTTCGGCGCCATCCGTGGGAAGGAATGTCGTGCCTTCAGCGCTCTTTATCCGGTCCTGATTGCTCTCACCGGAAGTGATGGTTTGGCCAGCCTGTTGTGCCTGCCAGTCTTGCCACGCCTTGTAGGCAAGGCCGCCCAGAACGGCAACGCCACCCACTTGCAGCGCCGAGCCACCGAGCTTGCGCCCGGTCTCTGAGCCCAGGAACAATCCGGCAAGTCCGCCAAGTGCTGCACCCTTGAGCGTATCCGCCGAGATGCCGCGCTTGCGATTGTCTTGATCGCCGGAATCGCCGCCGCCACCGAGAACCTGTTGCAGGATTTTTTGTGGGTCGAACATTTATTACTCCGTTTTTGAAACCAAAGGAAATCTCCCGCGCCAATCCTGGCCGGTCTTGCATTCCCGGACCCAGATGGGTTACGGCCCCCCGTATTGCAATAGTAACGATCCCAACCACCGGCATTTATATCCACCTCTTGCAATCCTCGGAACACATCCTAAGTTACTCCGAACGGTGCCGGGCCCCTCTGGTGGTGGACGTATTTGTGTTCT